>JAABTK010000003.1 GCA_011389885.1 Gammaproteobacteria bacterium
CAGACATGGCAGGTGTCCAACGAGTACACACTTAACCCCGTTACCGACGGGCAAACGAGCTGGGTCGTGACGTTTCCAACGAAGCACCATTACGTAGACGATAACCGGTCGCTACCTCAAGCAAAAGAAGATGATCTGTTCGTACGGCGTCCCTTCACATCTGAATTCCAATACGATGGTGTTGATGGACGTGAACAAGGGCTCGCATGCGAACATTTCGTTCTCAAGCAATATGACCGTGAAGAGTTTACCAAGTTCGAAGCCGATTTTTCACCGTCGGGAACCCAAAAAGGGAGCCTCTGCTACGAGGCCAATGTGATCAACTTCGCCAACAACATGTTGAGCGGTGGTGCGGTGACGTCCAATCTGTTTGGGAGCGATGAGCTGCCCGTTACCGTTGGCGAACAGGAAATCGGCGAACACTCCACCTTGATTCTAACTGATCCAAGGTTTCGGTCGGGGTGGGTTGGTTTGCAGTTTGTTGAGAATGGCCACAGGCTGACGAACGACCCAGGCACCCGTGAGTATATGGGCCTCCCAGCCATTGGCTTCCGGGCTAGCAATGTCGCTAATGGCGCCTTGGTAGTGGACGGAGAACAAATGCTGGCGAACTATGCATTCAGCTCCGAACACGTCTATCAGAAGAATGTGTTGATCCCCGGTAGAGGACGGCCCAATGCACAGCAGCGAACCACAGCAACCACAGAGGAAAAAAATCGCACAAGCCTCACGAATCAGGCTATGCCTGACTGGTGTCAAGTGGCTGACTGCTCCTCAACACTGTAACTAGCTTTGGGCTTCGGGCCAGGCTGTCGCGTACAGTAAAGTAAGACGGGGCAATCGCCCCGTCTTCCATTAGGGGGATAGTATGTCTCATCAGTTTTCTCGACGAACAATACTGACCAGTTTTGCGCTTTATAGCGTGCTGGTTTCGTTTGTACAGGCTAGCACACTTGCGATTACAACGCCCCAGTTCAGCACATCCTCAGGTATCTTGAACCATGAACACGGCTGCGAGATTTCTCGGCTGCTAATCGATGGTTCAGGTCGCGTCGATATTGAAGTGGCAGAGGACTGCGGGCTTGAAACGATAATTCAATCAGGGGCTGAAGGAAGTCCCGGTCTCACGGAGATAGCTCTTGAAGATCTTGCTGGCGAACAATCAATTATAATCCATCTTCTCCAGGGGGGACTCGTTCACCTCCCCATCCAAAACGCGACAGCGCCAAGCAGCAGTCGCCTCGGGGGTGGTATACAGCTGGAACGATCAGATTATGACCCTTTCGTTCGTTATACCGCCCCTATTGTAGATGCGGAGATATCTGATTCGTTCTCATACACCATTACCGATCAGCAGGGCAACGCCCTTAGCAATACAGTCCACCTAGGGCTGCAACCGAAGGTTGCGGATTCGGGAGGGGATGAAGTAACAGCCTGCCAGAGCTCTAGCATACAAAGCTGTTTTACAATCAAAAAAGGTGAACCGACCGGGGTAGTCAGTATCCAGTCCGGCGTGGTTCATGTGTATGAGCTTGTCTACACTGGCGGGATGAGAAGTTTAGTTTACTCGGAAGGCAATGAGAAAAAGTACTCGATATCGTCGGTGCCAGGGACATTTTCCGGGAGCGACGTGCTTTGCAGTGGCAAAGCAACCAGCGTTCAAATATTTTTCACTTACCACTGCAATATGGTGGAAGGTAAACGCTACTATTTCAACCTTACTTCCGCCACAGATTCTGACGGCGCATATCGTATGACGGTCTACTAGAGGGAGTGCCGCCAAATGATAAAACTCATTTTATTAGTCACAATGCTCTCTTTGCCGGGGCTTGGGGCCGGGCGCGAAGAAGGGGCGTTGATTAGTGGTATGGGCGCCCGGCTAACCGTTAATGACCTGCAAACCATGGTCTACGCAATGCCGGCCGAGGCCCTCGAAACCGCCCTAACCGACGAGTCCAAGCTGGCCTCCTATATCGATGCCTTTTACCTTACTAAGGTGTTAGCCCACCGCGCGAAGAAACAAGGTTTGCACAAGCACAAAGAGGTTGCCGCGGTTATCGAAAATGATTCGCTTAACACCTTGGCGTTCGCGAAAATTCGATATTACTTGGGGACGGAGTTAGAGATTCCGGATCTCAAGCCGGCGGCGCGGGAGTATTATCAGGCAAACCAAGGTCAGTTTACACATGGGCCGAAATTCGATGTGGCGCATATTCTTCTGGAAAACAAAACTGAAGAAAAGGCGTTAGCGGTTACCAAGCGTGCGCACGACTTGGTTCAACGGATTAAAAGCGGCGCGTTGGCGTTCGAGGCGGCTGCAAAGGAATTCTCTGAGGACGAAGGGTCGGCCGCCAAAGGCGGGCATATTGGTTGGGTAGGTCTAGGGGATACAGTGCCTGGTTTTGAGAAAGCGCTCCTTGAGGCGGTGGATAAAGGCGTCGAGATCACAGGACCGGCGGAGTCGCGGTTTGGGTTGCACATCATTAAAATCAACGAATATAAGCCTGCTAGCCCAATACCGTTCGAGGTCGTCGAGCAGGATATTCTATCTGAGTTTCGCGCCAAATACCGAGAAAACGCGAAAGCAGAATATCTTGCCCGAATTCGGGAGTCCGCATCGCCCGACTATGAGTCGTTGAACAAGCATCTGCTGAAGCTCATTAAGGAGCGACGGGAAACATCCGGCTGGTATTTTGAGCCACAAAAACCGGCGAATGTCCGCCCCTGACAAGTCGAACCTCGCCAGGCGTGTTGTTTACCGGAGAAGAATGCCCCAAGGTTCGGCTGACGGTTCAACCTCCACCGAGCCTCCCGTATTTCGGCCGCAGCTTCTGAAGGTAAACCTGGTTTTTTCGGCTAGAGACATCAAGGTATCCTAAATGGAAATGGAGTCGGTTTCACAGCGAGTTGACCACACGACATTTGCAAATGAACTATGACGCCATTTCATTTGGATCAAGCGATCCAAGTTCGCTGGGCTTAATTTGTTTTTCCCCTCAGCTGCTACTCAACTTACCTGGTCAGCGGATCTTGTTGGTTGGTGTCACTGGTGAGCGCCGTGTGATCAACCGAGATCTGGGTACCGTATTCGAGGCTTGTCGTAGTTTTCAAACGGTGGACCAGCACTTCGAAAAACTTCACAATATGTTTCGTGGGCTCAGTTTGCCACGATCAGACTTCGACTCGCTCGTAAACAATCTTACCGCCGCCGGAATTTTCCTTACGCCGTCCTCCCTCCTAGGTTCGGGTATCGACACAGGCCAGAGCGCGCGCAAACCAGTCTCCCCAGAAACGATTCGGGATTTTTGCATCACTGTAGCAGATCGGCCTTCCACGCTCTCGCGTTTACTGACTACTCTAGCTGAAGCAGATATTATCGACGGTCGTGCCCGGATTTTTATTATAGATGACTCACGCCTGCCAGCGTCTATCCGCGCCTACAGAACGATCGTAGGTGAGTGGAAAGAATGTCTGGGGCAAGGCAGAGTGCATTATGTCGGGCCGGAGAGTCACGCGCGGATTATCGGCCAAGCTCTGTCAGCATTTCCAGAGGCCCGTAACGAAATTGAATTCCTGCTGGGTCATCGTGAAGAAGGACCGCCAACTTACGGCAGAGCACGGAATATTGCGTTACTACTTACCGCATCTCGCCCAATGGTATTTTTCGATGAGGATATTGTGTTGTGCCCGCGGCTGCCAGAAAAAGCGCCTAGAACCGGAATCGCCGTTGGAAGCTCACCGCGTCAGGCCCGATTTTTTGCGAGTAGGGACGATTGGGCTGATTGGGAAAATGTTTCGTTTAGCGCTGCGCTTGATAGTATTAAAGGGGTTTTTGGCGCAACTCTCGGAGAAATACAAGGCAGAGGCGACAGATATTGCGATTTAGATTTTGCCGGCTGTTCGGGCAGCGAGGCAAGGTCCTTAGGCCCTGAGTCACCGGTTTTGCTCGCTGGATTCGGTGCGATTGGAGATGTCGGCATTAAGCAGAACACATGGCTTTTCTCGCTCCCAGAGCCCTCGAGATCCCGGCTGCTTCAGTCCGAAGGTTTTTACCATAAAATCAAGCGTGGGGGAGACGCATGGTTAGGTCAAGAGAAAGCGCGGCTCACCCGTGATTTTTCGATTTTGAACCAGGCGCTAGTGGTGGATAACCGATTTTCGATGCCGCCTTTTTTTCCTTTTTTTAGAAACGAGGACAAGTTGTTCGCAGAGAGTGTAAAATACCTTTTTCCAGGCTCGATGATGCTTGAGTCTAACCTTGCGATACCGCACTTGCCCGAAATACCAAGAACCTGGGATGCCGACCTTTCTGAGCCGCTCCGGTTTGGTGTTCTCGGGCTTATGACGAGTGTATTGGGGGCAACGGCTCCAGCGGGTTTAAAGGGGGGCGCTGGTGATTTTCAGGGGCTTGGAGCAAGATTTCTAGAGCTGGCCGCTCGCTCGAACTCGGATGTTGAAAAATGGATTGATGTTTATCTAATACAAAGCACGCTACAACGATTGCGCGTTTGGAATGCTGAGCTGGGTCGAAGTGACTTGGAACCTTGGCGACGAAGAGATTTGGAAATCCTTGCGCAGGCGAATGAAGCAGAAATGCTAAAAAATGAGCCGCAGCCTCTTTCAGATTTGGGTGCCTCCGTCGAAAACCAGCCTAACGAAATTCGCCATCTTTGCAAAGTATTTGGGTCGGCGATTCAAGTTTGGCCAGAAATTTTAGAGTATGCAAGTGAAAGTATCTGCGTCGATTAGTGGGTTATGCGGGCAAAAAACTATTGGGTAAGCGATTGCCTGATTAGAAGGAAAGCTCAGGACGGCACCCCTTTCGATGTAGGACGAGGATGCCAGGGCGCCGTTCCGACCTAGGCTGCCAGCTGAGCCATTCCGTATTGCGAAGCTGACATCTGTTGCTAATCAGGAATCAGGATGCTTCTTGATCCTGTCGCGGCGAACGAATGTATCGGAAACAGAAAGTGCTACAGGCTTATCTCCACCCCCGCGTCATCACCATGCTGTTCCTCGGCTTTGCTGCCGGGCTTCCGCTGCTGCTGATCTTTTCCACCCTATCCCTGTGGTTGCGCGAGGCGGATGTCGCACGCTCTACGGTGACCTATTTCAGTTGGGCCGCGCTCGGCTACTCCTTCAAATTCCTCTGGGCGCCGGTGATCGATAGGCTGCCGTTGCCGTTTCTGACTGCAACCCTGGGGCGGCGGCGGGCCTGGCTGCTAACCGCCCAGGGCCTGGTGATTTTGGCCATTTTTTGGATGGCGGGCACGGATCCGGCGACGGACCTGACCGCGATGGCGCTTGCCGCGGTGTTGTTGGGTTTCTCCTCCGCCACCCAGGACGTGGTGATCGATGCCTATCGCATCGAATCGGCCGACGAGTCCTTGCAGGCCCTGATGGCGTCTTCCTATATCGCCGGCTACCGCATCGGCATGCTGGTGGCGGGGGCCGGGGCCTTAAAGCTGGCGGCCTGGCTCGGCACCTCTGCGGATGCCTACAGCTACGAGGCCTGGAAGCTGACCTATTGGGCCATGGCGGGCGTGATGGGTATCGGGGTGCTCACCACGTTGTTGATTCGCGAGCCGGTGCGGCAGGTGCGGGAGAGCCGCTATTTCAATCGGGTTCAAGACTATCTGCGCTTCGTGGCGCTGTTCTTCCTGGCGGCCGGGGCCTTCGTGGGGATATTCCTGACGACCGCGGATGTCGTAACCTGGCTCAAGACCAACTGGGTCCCCTGGGACGGCGGGCATCAGAAGCTCGCAGGCTTCGTGATCGAGGCCCTGCGTCTGTTCCTGGCGTTGTTCGGGGCCTGGCTGGCGGCTCGGGCGATGGTGCTGCTGGGCGTGGCGCGCAAGGAGGTATTCCAGGAGACCTATATCGATCCCATGGCGGATTTCTTCCGCCGCTATGGCAAGGTGGCGCTGTTGCTGCTGCTGTTGATCGGCACCTATCGGATTTCGGATATCGTGCTCGGCGTGATCTCCAACGTGTTCTATCAGGACATGGGCTTCAACAAGGATCAAATCGCCAATGTCTCCAAGACCTTCGGCCTGCTGATGACCATCGTCGGGGGCTTCCTCGGCGGCGGTCTGGCGTTGCGCTTCGGGGTCATTCGGATCCTGTTCCTCGGGGCCTTGTTGTCGGCCGGCACCAATCTGTTGTTTCTCCTGCTCGCGTCCGACTTCGCGGAGTTGGCGGTGCTGGTGATGCTCGGCGCTTTCGGCCCCTCCGCGCCCGAGGCGGTGGCGGCGGCGTTCTCTTTGATTGTTTCGGGCGGGGCCGACGTGGCCATGCTTACGGTGGTGATCGCGGCCGATAACCTGAGCGCTGGGTTGGCCAGCGCCGCGTTCATAGCCTACCTATCGGGCTTGACCAACATCTCCTTTACGGCCTTTCAGTATGCGGTCTTCAGCTCCTTGATGACCCTGGCCCCTAAGCTGTTGGCGGGCTATTCGGGCTCCATGGTGGATGCCGTCGGGTACAACGAATTCTTCTTGATCACCGCCGCCCTCGGCCTGCCGGTCCTGCTGCTGGTCTACCTGGCCGGACGCTATGCCCCGGTGGAGCCGCCGCGAAGCTGACCCGTGGAGTTCTGGTTTCCGTTCATCACCGCCTTTCTCACCGGGCTGCTCGGCGGCGTGCATTGCGTGGGCATGTGCGGCGGCATCGTGGGGGCCTTGACCCTGGGTTTGCCTGCGGGCGGCGCCCAGCGGTTTGGTTTTCAACTCGCCTACAATCTCGGGCGCTTGCTGTCGTATGCGCTGGCTGGGGCCGTGATGGGCGGGTTGGGCCTGTTATTGGCCGAGGCCGCGCCGGTCTACTATGCGCAGCGCGTCCTGCTGGGGGCGGCGGGGGTCTTTATGGTTCTGCTGGGCCTGTACTTGGGCGGCTGGTGGCCCGTGCTAACGCGCCTGGAACGCCTGGGCGGCGGATTGTGGGGGCGCATCGAGCCCCTTGGTCGGCGCTTTCTGCCGGTTCGGCGCTGGTATCAGGCCTTGGTGGTCGGGGTCTTGTGGGGCTGGATTCCTTGTGGTCTCGTGTACACCATG
The DNA here is from genome assembly GCA_011389885.1 of Gammaproteobacteria bacterium. Lineage (GTDB taxonomy): Bacteria > Pseudomonadota > Gammaproteobacteria > Chromatiales > Chromatiaceae > JABBTK01. Next base: position 7,053 of record JAABTK010000003.1, read on the forward strand.
CTGGTCAACGCAGTGGCCATGGGCGGCGCCTTGGAGGGCGCGGCGCTGCTGTTGGCCTTCGGGCTTGGGACTTTGCCGAATCTGCTGGTGATGGGGGCCTTGGCCGGCGCCGCGGCGCGCTTGGCCGAGAGCCGGGCGCTGCACGCGCTCGCCGGCGGGCTGGTGGTCCTGTTCGGGCTCTATACCTTGTGGCAGGCGCTGTAATGCACGTTGGACTCCGCGGTTGGGCGCATCCCGCCTTGATCGATGCTTATTATCCGGAGGATCTGCCGGAAGAATGGCGTTTGGGCTATTACGCCAACGAATTCCTCGCGACTTTGGTTCCATGGGCGGGTTGGCGCGAGCTGACCCCGGGCTTGTTGACCCAAGCCGTGGACGATACGCCCGAGCGGTTCCGCTTTTATTGCGAAATCCCCGCCGGGAGCTTGGAAACGGAGGCGTTGGAAAAGGCCCGCGCCTTGGGCGCACGGTTTGCGGGCGGCGTCCGCTGGGGCCAAGACGCCGAGGGCGGGCTGCGCAGCGGCCGGGTGTGCGCCGGATGCGCCGACGCGGGGGCGTCGGTTTGGCTATTCGAGGGCGCAGAGGTTCCGGCTTTGCCGGCATTGCGGGGCCTTTTGGAGGCTGCGATGGATCAGGGGGATGCGCCGGTTGCGGTATTCCTGACCCCATCGGCTGCGGCGCCTGAGCAGGCGCGCCAAATCCAAATCCTCGGCGACCTGCTGGGCATGGCCGATTAGCACAGCCGCGCCCAAGTCGCGGAAACAACGCCGTTTAAGGAACGCAGCGCACGCGGAGAACCGCAGAGGGCGCAGACAGACGTTTCGACTGAAAGGATCAGCGCCGCAACCGGCATCCGCCGCTTCAGCGGCGCATGCACTTCGCTGGCCCGCCGCCTGTATGACCGCAGGCTCGAAGCGTATACGCCTTGCCCCGGGCGCGTAACCGAAAACCCGCACAGCCCGAGGGGCCTACTCCAGGCGGCTAGGCGAGGGCGGAGCGGCGGACAGGCACCCCCACGCAGGAGCGCGACACAAGCAAAACCTCCTCCGCGCGCCCTGCGGTTCTCTGCGTCCTCTGCGTTCCCAGCCGTTGTTTACGTTATTTGAGCGCAGGGGTACTCGCTTGGGGGCTTCGGCGGTAGGTGGCCAATTCGATGAAAACCGGGCAATTGTTGTCTTTTTTCCCCTGCGAACCCGCTATATCGCTTGACGCCAACCGGGCCTGGGGGTGAGAATCCACGGATTATGCGACGATTTATGCCAAATAGCCTATGACCGCGGACGAGCCCTTGGTGAAGATCCGCGGCTTGCGATTCTTTCGCAGCGGGCGGATGATCTTTGATGGCGTGGATATCGATATCCCCCGCGGTCAGGTTTCGGCCATTATGGGGCCGAGCGGCACCGGCAAGACCACTCTGCTCAAGCTCATCGGCGGCCAACTGCGGCCGGCCGAGGGCCAAATCCTGGTGGACGGCGAAGACGTGGCCGAGTTGAATAATTCGGACCTGTATCGCCTGCGCACCCGCATGGGAATGCTGTTTCAGAGCGGGGCGCTGTTAACCGACCTGACGGTATTCGAAAACGTGGCCTATCCCCTGCGCGAGCATGCCAGCCTGCCCGAGTCGCTGCTGCGCAAGCTGGTGCTGCTCAAGCTGGAGGCCGTGGGCCTGCGCGGCGCGCGGGCCTTGATGCCGGCGGAATTGTCCGGCGGCATGGCCCGGCGGGTGGCGTTGGCGCGGGCGATGGCGCTGGATCCGATGATGATTATGTACGACGAGCCCTTCGCCGGGCAGGACCCGATCTCCATGGGCGTGTTGGTGGACCTAATTCGGGCGCTGAACGATGCCGCCCGCTTGACCAGCATTATCGTGTCCCATGATGTCAAGGAGGCCGCCGGGATCGCCGACGTAATCTATGTGCTGGCCCAAGGCAAGGTGATGGAGGCGGGGCCGCCGGAGCAGCTCTTGAAGTCCGAGCAGGAATGGACGCGACAATTTATGCATGGTCATGCCGACGGTCCGGTGCATTTCCACTATCCGGCGGCCGCGCTGGAGGAGGACCTGCTGCATGGCTGAGTGTCGCCGCCGCGGAGATAAGGCCCTGTGATGGACGCATTGGCGCGATTGGGGCGGGTGGGCATCGATTTCCTGGAGAACCTGGGGCGGGCGCATCTTTTGCTGTGGGCCATGCTGCGCGGGGTCGATGACCTGATGCGCCGGCCCCGGCTGTTAGTGGAGCAAATCCACTCGGTGGGCGTGCTCACCGTGCTCATTATCGCCGTGGCCGGGACCTTTGTGGGCATGGTGTTGGCCCTGCAGGGCTACTATATCCTGACCCAGTTCGCCGCCGAGCAAATGCTGGGGGTGATGGTGGCGGCCTCGTTGGTGCGCGAGCTGGGGCCGGTGGTGGCGGCGTTGTTGTTCGCCGGTCGCGCCGGGTCGGCCCTGACCGCCGAGATTGGCCTGATGAAGGCCACCGAGCAACTGGCGGGGTTGGAGATGATGGCGGTGGACCCGGTTAAGCGGGTGCTCACCCCGCGCTTTTTCGCCGGCCTAATCTCGGTGCCGCTGCTCGGGGCCATGTTCAGCGCCTTGGGCGTGTTGGGCGGGTTTCTTGTTGGCGCCGGGCTGCTGGGCGTGGATGCGGCCGGGTATTGGTCGGTGATGCAGACCCGCATCGATTTCTATGGTGATCTGGTCAACGGCGGCATAAAGAGCGTTGTGTTCGGGGTGGCCTGCACCTGGATCGCCCTCTATCAGGGCTACGAGGCCGACCCCACCTCGGAAGGGGTGGGCCGGGCCACCACGCGCACCGTAGTACACTCCTCCTTGGCGGTGCTCGGTTTGGATTTCATTCTCACGGCGCTGATGTTCGGCGAGTAAGGCTTTATGGTAAAACGAAGCACAGAGATTTCGGTTGGGCTGTTCATGCTGGCGGGCCTGGTGGCGCTGTTCTTCCTCGCTATGAAGGTCAGCAACCTGGGCTCTAAAGGCACCGACGGCGGTTACCTGGTCACCGCGCATTTCCAGAACGTGGGTAGTCTGAAGGAAAAGTCCCCGGTGACCATCGCCGGGGTGCGCGTAGGCCGGGTGCAGCAAATCAGCTTCAACGAAAAGACCTTCGAGGCCGTGGCGACCCTTTATATCGAGCCCCGGTATGACCAACTTCCCAAGGATACCTTCGCCAAGATCCTGACCGCGGGCCTGTTGGGCGAGCAGTATATCGGGCTCGACCCCGGCGGCAGCGAACAGTTTCTCGAACCGGGCGACAAGATCACCATGACCCAGTCCGCATTGGTGTTGGAAGACATCATCGGACAGGCCATATTCAATCAGGCAGAAGGAGGCGGCAATGCTTTTTAGATTTTCCATCCCATTTCTGGCCGGCGCCCTGGCGCTGGCCCTCGGCGGTTCCGGGGCTGTGGCCGAGGAGGCCGCAAACGCAGGCGCCGAGACCCAACCGGCCCTGGGGCCGGCGGAGTTGGTGCGCCAGACCTCGGAGCAGGTGTTGTCCGAGGTGCGCGCCAATAAAGAGGCCTTGGAGGCCGATACCTCCAAGATCTTCGCCCTGGTGGAGCAAACGGTGCTTCCACGCTTTGATTTTGAGCGCATGTCCCGCTTGGTGTTGGGGCGTTATTGGCCCGATGCCAGCGACGTGCAGAAACAGGCCTTCACCAACGAGTTCAGCGAGCTTTTGGTGCGCACCTACGCCACTGCACTGCTGAACTACTCCGGACAAGAGATCAAATATAGCCCGGTGAATGCGCCGGAGGGCGCGGAAGAGGTGCGCGTGAATACCGAGGTCTCGGAGGCCGGCGGCCCGCCGATCCCCATCAATTACAGCCTGTATGACACCGGCGAAACCTGGAAGGTGTTCGATGTCACGATCGACGGCGTGAGCCTAGTGTCCAACTACCGTTCCAGCTTTGCCTCGCAAATCCGCCGCTATGGGCTGGACGGGCTGATCGCCAAAATCAAAGAGCGCAACGACAAGGGCAAGGCGTGACCCGACCTGCGTTAGCGGCTGCCGAGGACGGCAGCTTTCGGCTCAGCGGCCAAGTGCTGCTGGGCACCGTAGCGGATCTGCTCGCGCAGAGCGAACACCTGCTGTTCGGCAGAGCGGGGAAAGACCCCGTAGTCGTGGATTTAAGCGGTGTGGACCACGCCGATAGCGCCGCCCTGGCGCTGTTGCTGGAATGGATGGCAATGGCCGCCGCAGACGGCCGCACCTTGGAGTTCAGGGCGCTGCCCGATGCGCTATGCCGCCTCGCCGGGCTGAGTAACGTGGATTCCCTGTTACCCACGGGCCCGGCCGCTTAACAAAAGCGGCAACAACGCCTCACGGGGAGTCGAGGCCTTAGCCGGGCTTGGGGCATCAACAACACCTGGGGGCTTCGTTGGCCCCGCCTAAAGCCTCGACCTCCGTTGGTCGCGGTGTTGGAGATTGGGGCTTTGGCTGGGCCTGGGGGGCTTCGTTGGCCTAAGCACCAACCACCAGCCAAAAAACCTCTCGGCCGGCAGGGCCGGCAGACGGGGTTGCGAGGCGGAGCCTCGCAACCAGCCATTTTTCGTGTTTTTCGTGGTTCCAAGGATGGCCAAAGGCGCCCCCGCAACCCCGCAAAGGTCCATCAACCCTTCAGCGCCGTGCCCATCCGGGGCACTAAAGCTTGGCGTGCTTTTGGTTTAGGATCTTTTCATCTAAACACAAAGCTGTGTTTATCCGTGTCCATCTGTGGTTCTTTAACAGGGCGCCTGCGATGGGCGCGGCGCTGATAGAACGCGACCAAAGCTAATAACCGGGGGAGCGCCTTTGCCCATCGCTAAAGCCCCAGCCTCCGCGGCGGGAGGCTGGGGAGGTCGAGGCTTTAGCCGGTGCGAACCCGACCACAGCCCGCCTAAAGCCTCGACCTCCGCGGTGTGTTCGTCACCGCGCCTGGGCCGCAAAGGTCCGCTCGCCTCAGGAATCCAGTTGCGCTAGGATATTCCGCGCCACGAAGATTTGATTGTCGTTGCCTTCGGCGAGCACCTCGTAGAGTACCAGTCGCGCCTCTGTTTCCTTGCCTTCTTCACGCAGCGCCTGGATGCGGCGGAGCTTGGCGTCCACCGGGTCTAGTTCGTGCTCCGGTTCGTCGTCGGCCGGCCCTTGGTCATCATTGTGCTCGCCCTTTGGCTTCTGGTCCTCTTGGCGCGGGCCTTGGCCGGTTTCTTCCGCCTCGGCGCGGTCCAGCTCTGCGTCCATTTCGTCTTCCGTCAGCGCTACGAAGCGGCTGCTGTCCAGTCGGCCCTGATCGTCGAAGGGGGAGGGTTCGCCGGGAACGCCGGCGCCAAAGCCAGCGGCGCCAGCGGTTTGAGTTGCCGGCCGGGGCGCGCCGCCGCCGGGGGGCGGGGGCGGGGGCGGCGGTTCCTGCGACCCCTCGGCGTCACGCGCCGCCTCGGCCTTTTCCTTTTGGCGCAGGAAGATGCGCGAGAGTATGATGCCCAGCTCGAACAGCACCAGCATGGGCAGGGCGAGCAGGGTTTGGGAGATGACGTCCGGCGGGGTGAGGAACATGCCGATCACAAAGGCGCCGACCACGATGTAGGGGCGTTTTTGCACCAGGGCATCGGGCGTGGTGGCCCCCATCCAGACCAGCAGGATGGTGGCGATGGGCACCTCGAAGGCCAGCCCGAAGGCGAAGAACAGGGTGATGATGAAGTCTAGGTATTTGGCGATGTCCGTGGCCACGGTGACGCCTTCGGGCGCGGCGCCGACCAGGAACGCAAAGACCAGAGGGAACACCACGAAGTAGGCGAACAGCATGCCGACATAGAACAGAATGGTGCTGGAGGCCACCAGCGGCAGCACCATCCGCTGTTCGTGCTTGTAGAGGCCTGGGGCGACGAAGGCCCAGAGCTGGTACAGCAAGAACGGCAGGGCCACCAGGATTGAGGCCATTAGGCTGAGCTTAAAGGGGGTCAGGAAAGGCGAGGCCACCTCGGTGGCGATCATGCTGGTGCCTTCCGGCAGGTGCGCCATAAGCGGCTCCGCCACCACCACATAGAGGTCGTTGGCGAAGGGGAAGATGCCCAGAAACACCAGCCCCACCGCGATCACCGCGCGCAGCAAGCGATCGCGGAGTTCCAGCAGGTGGGCGACGAAGGGCTGCTCGGCGAAGGGGCTGTCTTGCTCGGCGTCAGTCTGCTTTTTGGCCATGGGCGCCGTCGGCGGGTTTGCGCTCCGCGGGGGAGTCGGTTGTTTTCTTGGCTTGCTCGACTTCTTGTTCGAAGGAGGCCTCGGTGCGCTGGCGGAAGCTTTCCACCGCCTCGCCGGTCTCTTCCAGGATTTCCTCCATGGGATTGAGCTTTCGTTTCTGCTCTTCGAGCACTTGTTTCAGCTCTTCGGCCTTGATTTCCTTATCGATTTCCTGTTTTACATTGGTCAGCAAGCCGCGCGTTTTGGCCACCCATTTGCCGGCGGTATAGGCGAGCTTGGGCAGGCGTTCAGGCCCCACCACCAATAAGGCGATGAGGCCGATGAACATAATCTCCCAAAAACCAATATCGAACATAGGCTTGGACTCAGGCGGCCGGCGGCTGGATTAGGACTGTTTTTCCTTTTCGTCCTTGGCCGGTTCGCCGTCGATGACCTTTTCTTGTTCCTGCTTTTCCAGTCGCGCCTGCTCCTGGGCCTTTTCTTCGTCGGACATGGCGCCCTTGAAGCCCTTTACCGCAGAGCCCAAATCCGAGCCGAGGTTTTTGAGTTTCTTGGTGCCGAACAGAAGAACGACGATGATCAGAACGATCAAGAGTTGCCAAATGCTGATGCCGCCGGGACCGAACATGAATCTCTCTCCAGAAGGGTCGGTTGCGACAGGCCCCGCGGGGCTGTCGTCATATCGTTGTGGAAACCTGTTGATGATACCGGAAAAAGCGCCGGCGCGCAGCGGTTGCGAGCCCGGGCGGCGCGAAAAGGTTCAATCCGTGCCGCGCCGGGCCTTTTCCTCCAACCCTGAGAGGCCGAAACGGCGGTCGAGTTCCCGCAGCACGTCGTCCGGCCCCAGGCCCTGCTGGGCCAGCAGCACCAGGCAGTGAAACCACAGGTCCGCCGTTTCGTAGACGATTTTGCCTTTGTCGCCGTCCTTTGCCGCCATCACCGTCTCCGTGGCCTCCTCGCCGATCTTCTTCAGGATCCCGTCCAGGCCCTTGTGGTAGAGCTTGGCCACATAAGAAGAATCCGGGCTGGCGGACTTACGCTCTTCCAGCACCTCGGCCAGGCGTTGCAGGGTTTCCTGTGACATCGCAATTGACCTCTGTGTTCTGTGTGTCTCTGTGGTAGTCAAAGCCGCACCTCGACCCCGCGGCGGGCCATGTAGTCCTTGGCCTCGTGGATGCTGTATTCGGCGAAGTGGAAGATGCTGGCGGCGAGCACCGCATCGGCCCCGCCCTCCGCCACGCCGTCCACCAGGTGCTGGAGATTGCCCACCCCGCCGGAGGCGATCACCGGGACGCTCACGGCGTCGGCGATGGCGCGGGTCAGCTTGAGGTCGAAGCCGATCTTGGTGCCGTCGCGGTCCATGCTGGTGAGCAGGATCTCGCCGGCGCCGTTGGTCACCATTTTTTTGGCCCATTCCACCGCGTCCAGACCGGTGGGCTTGCGCCCGCCGTGGGTGAAGATCTCCCACCTCAGCGATTCGCCCTCGGCGCTCACCCGTTTGGCGTCGATGGCCACCACGATGCACTGGGCGCCGAAGCGGTCGGCGGCCTGTTTGACGAAGTCCGGATTAAACACCGCCGCGGTGTTAATGGCCACCTTGTCGGCGCCGGCATTGAGCATCCGCCGCACGTCCTCCACCTTGCGGATGCCGCCGCCCACGGTGAGGGGGATGAACACCTCGCCGGCCACCTGTTCCACCACCTGCACGATGGTTTCGCGGTCATCGGAACTGGCGGTGATGTCGAGGAAGGTGATTTCGTCCGCGCCTTCTTCGTTGTAACGCCGCGCCACCTCCACCGGGTCGCCGGCGTCGCGGATCTCCACGAACTGGACGCCCTTGACCACGCGGCCGGCGTCCACATCGAGGCAGGGGATGATTCGTTTTGCGAGCATAGGGGGTTGCGGTCCTGGCGGCTAGGATAGAGAAAAGGGTTCAACAGCGGGCATTGTAAAGGATTGGCGGGGAATTAGGCAGCGTCGGTGCGCAGTCGGCGCCGGGCCAGCGCATATCGGTAGATCGCCAGGTCCCGGGCATGAAACGCCTCGATGCGCGCCCGCAGCTCGGGATCCTCCACATAGCGGCCGCGAGGTCTCGCCGGGTTGGCGTTCAGTGTGCGCGGACGCGCCGAGGCGCCGAGGAAGCGCCGGCAGAAATACCCGAAATCGGCCTCATAGGCCTCCACGATACCGACAAAGGCAAAGCGCCGAATCCCGCAGCCCCAAAGGAATTCCGCATAGATATTCCGCAGCTCCGGGGCGAGACAGAACCGCTCCAGGTCCCAGCCCTCGCTCACCACCCTCTTGCGCAGCGGCGGCAGGTCCTCCGGCGGCCGGTCGCCCTTGGTCCAGTGATAATAGTGCGACGCCAGCCGCTCCACCGGGTCGCGCATCCAGGTGACGAAGGTCGCCCGCGGCAGTCGGAAACGGTATTTCAGCGGCAGAAAATGCCCGTGAATGCAGGTCGCCGCGCGCTGCGCCGGATCGGCGGGTCGAACGGCTTCGGCCAGGGCGCGGCGCCGTCGCCGCCAGCGTGGCTGATTCAACGGCAGGTCGGCATAGTCTTCCAGCAACCGACCGCCGAAATGCTCACGCAACGAGGCCCGAAGGCTCGAACCCGCGGTTTTCGGGAGGTGCAGAGACACCAGCATGGGCGTAAAGCGGGCCGCGGCCGAATCAGAGGCCCGGGCGCCAGATCGGCCCCAGGTTGAGCGCGAATCCCGGCATTAAGGGGGCGGCCGTGAGGGCCTGCGGTGCGATTTTGGAACGCGGCTTTCGGCCCGGCGCATAGACCCAGACGGTTTGGGCCTTCGGCGCGATCAACCACCCCAGGCGCACCCCGTTGGCTTGGTATTCGGCCATCTTTCCCTGAAGCATCTCCAGCGCATCGCACTCCGAGGCCAGCTCAATTAGGAAATCCGGCGCCAGGGGCGGGAAACCCCGCTTGGCCTCGGCCGAACGGGCGGTCAGCCTGTCTCGGCGCACCCAGGCGGCGTCGGGCGAGCGGACGGCCCCGGTGGGCGGCACGAAGCCGGTGGAGGCGTCGAAGGCGACGCCTTGGTCGTCCTGCTTGGACCAATTGCCCAGTTGCAGGATCAGCTCCAGGTTCCGATGTCCGGTCTCGGCGCCCGGGGGCGGCATGACCTCAATCTCGCCCTGGGCGGTGCGCTCGATGCGGTCATCCGGATTCGCCCGGCACAGGCCCGCGAAGGCCTCGGCGCTGGCCGATTCGGGCGGCAGGCGGACCGGCGTAATGGTGTTGACGGATTGCAGGCTCATGTCTTAAGCATAGCAGCAGGACCCCAAAGGCCTTAGCGCCCTTTGCGTCACCCCTTAGCGTCCTTTGCGTTAGACCCCGCTGCCGCTCAACTCGTCCGCTAGGCGCTGCCCCGCGGCGAAGTCCAGGCTGCCCTCGTAGATGGCGCGGCCGGTGATCGCGGCGGGGATGCCGGCGGACTCTGCCGCGCACAGGGCGCGGATGTCGTCGATATCGGTGATGCCGCCGGAGGCGATTATGGGGATGTCCACCGCCTCGGCCAAGGCCCGGGTGGCCTCGATATTGGGGCCGCTGAGCATGCCGTCGCGGCCGATGTCGGTGTAGACGATGGCGGACACGCCGTCCTGCTCGAAGCGCTTGGCCAGCTCCGCCGCCTTGTGGTCGGTGACCTCGGCCCAGCCGTTAATCGCCGCCAGGCCCTCCTTGGCGTCCAGCCCCACGATGATGTGCCCGGGAAAGGCCTGGCAGGCGCGGGCCACGAATGCGGGCTCCTGCACCGCCCGGGTGCCGATGATGGCGTAGCTGATGCCGGCGTCCAGGTAGGCCTGGATGGTGGCCTCGTCGCGGATGCCGCCGCCGATTTGGATCGGCAGCTCGGGGTAGGCCCGGGCGATGGCCCGCACGGCGTCGCCGTTCACCGGCTCGCCGGCGAAGGCGCCGTTGAGGTCCACCAGGTGCAGGCGGCGCGCGCCGGCCTCCACCCAGCGTTTGGCCATGTCCGCCGGATTGTCGGAGAACACGGTGTCGTCTTCCATGCGGCCCTGGCGCAGGCGCACGCATTGGCCGTCCTTGAGGTCGATGGCGGGGATCAGCAGCATAGGATAGGTCTCAGGTCTCGGGGTTCCAGCGCAGAAAGTTTTGCAGCAGCCGCAGGCCGTGGTCGGCGCTCTTTTCAGGGTGGAACTGGGTGGCGAACAGGTTGCGGCTGGCGATGACGCTGGTGAATTCCACGCCATAGTCGCTCACGCCGGCCAGGATGCCGCTATCCTCGGGCCGCACATAGTAGCTGTGTACGAAATAAAACCGGCTGCCCTCGGGCACCCCGCTCCACATCGGGTGGTCCTGGGTCTGGCGCACCCGGTTCCAACCCATATGGGGGATCTTCAGCCGGTTGCCCTGGGTGTCGTGCATATCGCCGGGAAAGCGCACCACCTGGCCCGGGAACAGGCCGAGCAGATCGCTCCCCCCGTTCTCCTCCGAGCACTGGAGCAACACCTGAAGCCCCATGCAGATGCCGAAGAACGGCTTGCTTGCGGCCGCCTCCAGGATGGCGCGGTTGAGCTGGTGCTCCGAGATGGCGTTCATACAATCCCGCGCCGCGCCCTGGCCGGGAAACACCACCCGCTCGGCGCCCAGGATGGCGTCGGCGTCGTCGGTGACCAGCACCCGGTCGTCGGCCCCGGCCACATGCTCAATGGCCTTGGCCACCGAGTGCAGATTGCCCATGCCGTAATCAATGACTGCGATGGTTTGCATAGATTTTTTCTGTGGAAAAACAGCGATTGGAGATCGGGTTCGAGCCTCCGCGGGGGGAGAATCCTAACCGTTCAGGGCGCGACCGCCAACTCTTTATCCCAGTGTCGGCCGCGGCCGCCGGGTAAAGGCGTTGCCTTGGCGCGCCCCGCGGCTCACAGCGCCCCCTTGGTGGAGGGCAGGATGCCGGCCATGCGCGGGTCCGGCTCCAGCGCCATGCGCAGGGTGCGCCCGAAGGCCTTGAAGATGGTCTCGGCGATATGGTGGGCGTTGCGGCCGCGCAGGTTGTCGATATGCAGGGTTACGCCGGCATGGTTCACGAAGCCCTGGAAGAATTCGAAGAACAGCTCGGTGTCGAACTCGCCGATCTTCTCGCGCGGGAACTCGGCGTGGAACTCCAGCCCGGGGCGCCCGGAGAAGTCGATCACCACCCTTGAGAGGGCCTCGTCCAGCGGCACATAGGCGTGGCCGTAGCGGCGGATGCCTTTTTTATCGCCCACCGCCCGGGCCATGGCCTGGCCCAGGGTGATGCCTACATCCTCCGCGGTGTGATGCCCGTCCACTTGCAGATCGCCCTGGGCCTGAATCTCCAGATCCAGCATCCCGTGGCGGGCGATTTGGTCCAGCATGTGATCCAGAAAGGGCAGGCCCGTATTCAGTTCGGATTCGCCCTGGCCATCCAGGTCCAAGCGCACCCGCACCTGGGTTTCCAGGGTTTTGCGCTCGATTTCTGCGTCACGGCCCATCTCAATTCACCTTCAACTGCTGCCAATAGCGCTCGTAGATCTGCAACGCCTCGCCGATGTCCTCCTGCAAATGCACCTGCTGCATTTGCGCCTCGCCGGGGTACACCGTGGGGTTGTTGCGCACCTCCAGCGGCAGCAGCTCGATGGCCTTCAGGTTGGGCGAGGCGTAGCCGATCTCCTCGGTGATCTGCTTGGCGATCTCCGGCCGCAGCAGAAAGTCGATAAAACGGTGCGCGGCGTCCGCATGGGGCGCGCCCTTGGGGATGGCCAGGTTGTCGATCCACAGCATCACCCCCTCCTTCGGGTAGATGTACTCCAGGATGCCGGCCTCCTCCTGGTTGGCCATATACACCTCGCCGTTCCAGATCATGCCCAGGCGCACCTCGCCCTCCAGCAGCTTCACCTTGGGCGACTCGGCATCGAACAGCCGCACATTGGGCATGAGCGCCTTGAGCTTATGATAGGCCTCGCGGATGCGTTGGGGGTCGGTCTCGTTCACCGAATAACCGGCCGCGATCAGGCCCAGGCCCATCACCTCGCGCATATCATCCAGCAGCAGCACCGAATTGCCGAAGGCCGGATTCCACAAATCCGCCCAGGCCCCGATGCCCTGACCCGGCAACAGCATGCGGTTGACGCCGAGGCCGGTGGTGCCCCAGAGGTAGGGCAGGCTGTAGCGGTTGCCCGGGTCGAAGCCGCGGTCCATCAGCTTGGGGTCCAGGTTCTCTAGGCCCGACAGCTTGGCGTGATCCAGCTCCAGCAGCAGCCCCTCCGAGCGCATCTTGCTAATGTAGTAGTTGGAGGGGACCACGATGTCATAACCCGCATCGCCCCCGGCCCCCTGGAGGGTCTTGAGCTTGGCGTACATCACTTCGTTGGAGTCGTAGGTGCTGTAGTTGACCTCAATGCCGGTCTCCGCGGTGAACTGCTCCAACACCGCGTCGGGCATGTACTCTGACCAGTTATAGACGTTGAGCGTCTGGTCTTCGGCCGCGGCGCCGAAGGCGAAAAGCAGGCCGGTCAGGGCAAGGATGCGTTTCATCAGGTCGGTTGCTCCCGTAGCAGGAAATGGGCGGCCAGGACCATAATTAGGGTGATCCCGAGCATCAGCGTGCAGAGGGCGTTGACCTCGGGTTTGACGCCGATGCGCACCATGGAGTAGATCTTCAGCGGCAGGATCTCGAAGGTCGGGCCGGTGACGAAATAGCTGATAATGACATCATCCATGGAGAGGGTAAAGCTCAACAGCCAGCCGGCGATCACCGCCGGCATCAGCAGCGGCAGCAAAACCCGCCGAAAGGTGACCCACTCACTGGCCCCCAGGTCCCGCGCCGCCTCCGTCAGGGTATCATCGAAGCCGCTCAGGCGGCCATAAACCGTCACCGCCACGAAGGGCAGACAGAAGGTGATATGAGCCAGCAGCAAGGTCCAGAAGCCCAGCGGCAGTTGCAGGCTCACGAACAGGATCAGCAACGAAATGCCCATCACGATATCGGGCGACAGAATCACTACATACAGCAGGCCGAACAGCAACTTTTTGCCGAAGAAGCGATAGCGGTACAGGGTCACCGCGGTCAGGGTGCCGAGCAGCGTGGCCAGGGTGGCCGAGACCAGCGCCAACAGCACCGAATTCAATGCCACCTGAAGCAGCTCCTCGTTGGCCAGCAGCGACTCGTACCAGCGCCAAGTGAAGCCTTGCCAGGTCAGGCGGTACTTGGAATCGTTGAAGGAAAAAACCGCCAGCACCCCGATAGGCAGATAGAAGAACAGATACACCAGCCCGAGGTAGGAACCCTTCAGCCAGCGATTCACAGTGCGGCCTCCGCATCCGCGCGGCGGCGCCGCACATAAACCAGCGCCAGCAGAAACAGCGCCATGAACAGCAGCAGCACCACGCTCACCGCGGACCCGAAGGGCCAGTCGCGCGCGGCCAGGAACTGGTCCTTGATCAGGTTGCCCAGCAACAGGATCTTGGCCCCGCCCAGCAGGTCCGGGATGTAGAACAGGCCCAGCGCCGGCAGGAACACCAGCATGCAGCCGGCGATCATCCCGGGCAGAGTGAGCGGAAACACCACCCGCAGAAACAGCGCCGTGCGCCCCGCGCCCAGGTCCCGCGCCGCCTCCAGCAGGCGCAGGTCCAGCCGCTCCATGGCGGCATACAGCGGCAGGATCATGAACGGCAGCAGCGAGTACACCAGCCCCGCGATCACCGCCGCCTCGGTGTACAGCAGCATCAGCGGTTGATCTATGGCCCCGAACCACAGCAGCAGGCCGTTCAACAGCCCGTTGGCCTTGAGGATAATCACCATCGCATAGGTGCGAATCAGCGAGCTGGTCCAAAAGGGCACGATCACCAGCAGCAGCAACAGCGGGCGGATGCGGCCCGGCGCGCGGGCGATCAACCAAGCGAAGGGATAGCCCGCCAGCAGGCAGAGCCCGGTGGTGACGCCGGCCAGGTAGATGGAATTCCAGAACACCTGGAAATACAGCGGATCGAACAGCCGGGCGAAGCTCTCCAGGCTAAAGGCCGCGGTGACGAATTGATCCGTGCCGCGCTCCAGCAGGCTGGCCACCGCCACCATGGCCGTAGGCGCCAACACAAACACCAGCAACCACAGCCAGATCACCGCCAGGGTGGCATTGCGAAACAGCGATCCGCGCGGCGCGGGCCTCAAGACGCGTCCTCAAACGGCAGCAACACCTCCCAGCCCGCGGGCCAGGTGACGAACACCCGCTCGCCGCGCTGGTACTCCAGGGTCGGATCCTCCTCATCGAAAAAGGCGGTGGCCGCCACCTGCACCCCGCTCTCCAGCCGCACCAAAAGATCCACCTCCGCCCCCTTGTAGATCACCTCCTCCACCGTGGCCGCCAGCGCGCGCGCCTGGTATTCGGGTTGGCGCCGCAACTCCTCCGGCGACCACACGTCCAGATCCTCCGGGCGCAGCAGCAGATGCACCCGCCCCCCCGGCTCGAAGCGCTGCGGCCGGGCGGCCTCAAACGGCTTGCCTTCCAATTCCAGGCTCAGCCCGTCGGGGCGTTGTTCGAGCACCCGCGCCGGTAGCAGATTGGCCTCGCCCACGAAGCGGGCCACGAACAGGCTGGCCGGATCCTCGTACACCCGGCGCGGCGTATCCAGCTGCTCAATGCGCCCGGCGTTCATCACCGCCACCCGGTCGGACATCGACAAGGCCTCTTCCTGGTCATGGGTCACGAACACAAAGGTGATCCCCAGCCGCCGTTGCAACTGCTTCAGCTCCAACTGCATTTGCTTGCGCAGCTTGTAATCCAGCGCACTCAAGGGCTCGTCCAGCAGCAGCATCAGGGGCTGGTTGACCAGCGCCCGGGCGATGGCCACCCGCTGCTGCTGGCCGCCGGACAACTGCCCCGGTCGGCGCGCCGCCAGCTCACCGAGCTTCACCGTCTCCAGCGCATCCGCCACCCGCCGCCTAAGCTCCGCGCCCTTAACCCCTTGCAACCGCGGGCCAAAGGCCACGTTCTCGAATACCGTAAGGTGCGGGAACAGGGCGTAACTCTGAAACACCGTATTCACCGGGCGCCTCTCGGCCGGAATCGGCGTCAGGTCCCGACCCTGCAAATGCAACGAACCGGCCGACACCGTCTCCAGCCCGGCGATTAAGCGCAATAGCGTGGTCTTGCCGCAGCCCGAAGGCCCCAGCAGGGTCAGGAACTCGCCGCGGCGGATGTCCAGGTCAATGCCCTCCAGCACCCAATCCCCGCCGAAGGCCTTGCCCAGCCCCCGGATCTGTAGAATAGAATCGCTCATGGGCCTAATTTACCAGAGCATCGGGATTGGCGCCCCGGTTGCGGGCCGGAGCCGCCAACCCGGTTTATCGAATGCGGTCGGCGGAGGTCTTGCGCCTGCAGGCGGATCGACAAACCCTTGCCGATGCCTAAGCCTTGAGTTTAGGCTAAGCCAATCCACAACCCATGCCAAGCGAGGAGACCGATGGGGAAAGGCCTGATTGCAGCCCCCGAAGGGGGTTGGGTGGAACACACGCTGCTCAATTTGGTGGAATGGCTCACCTTGGGGATCGAGGCGATGGGGGCGCTGGTGATCGCCCTCGGAATCGTCATCGCCAGTGCCCATTTCGTCCGCTGTCAGTGGGCCAACCGGCCGCAAGAGTTCGTCGCCACCCGGTTGATCCTGGCGCGCTACCTCGCCCTGGCGCTGGAGTTCCAGCTCGGCGCGGACATCCTCTCCACCGCCATCGCCCCCACCTGGGACCAAATCGGCCAATTGGCCGCCATCGCGGTGATTCGGACCGGTCTCAACTTTTTTCTCCAGCGCGAGATGCGCGAGAGCGAGGCAAATTGACCCCAATCGTCTAGGCGCCAAGGGATTTCCGCCTGATCCCGCGCAACGGTAGAATGCCCGTTTCCTGTAACGCCGACCCTTGTGAGCGCCATGACCGATTCCAACCAGACCCCGCCGGACCGCTTCGTCTTCGACATCGAACAACTGCATACCCTGGCCGAGGAGCAGGCGGTGCGCCAAGGGCTGGACGACTACAAGCGCAGCCGCGTGACCTGGGCCGAGACCGAGGGCGAACAGCTCTTCGGTCGGGTGGAGGACGCCGAGAGCGAGGAAGAGCTGACGCTGGAGGCCTGGTGCGACGGCGACGGCAATCTGCACGCAGACTGCGCCTGCGGCCAGGGCGACGGCCGCCTGTGCCGACACGCGGTGGCGGCGCTGTTCGCCTATTCGGCCCGCGTAGGTTCGCCCAAGGAACTGCTCAGCGCCAGCGAGTCGGCCATCGAGGAGCGCATCCAGAGCGCCCGGGCCGAGGTGCGGGTGGAGCACCTCTCGGGCGACCCGGCCTTCGGGGCCTGGCAGGCCTGGTCGGTGCAGAGCACGACTCATTTTCCGCGCCGCTATTCCGTGCATATCCGCTCCCTGGGCCGGCGCGCCAACTATTGCAGCTGCCCCGACTTCGCGGTGAACCAGCTGGGCACCTGCAAGCATATCGAGGCGGTGCTGCACAAGCTGAAGAAGCGTAAAGACTTCAAGACCCTGCAACGCCGCGCAGCACCCCAGCCCTTCATCTACCTGGAGTGGGAGGGCGAGGAGGCCCCGGGGGTGCGGCTGCACCGGCCCGAGACCATCGAAGACGCCGAGCTGTCCAACCTGCTCAACGCCTATTTCGACCACGCCGGCCAGTTTCGCCTGCGCATGCCCGAAGACTTCCTGCAGCTGGCGGATCGGCTGGCGGACTGGGGCGAGGTGGACCTGGGCGCGGATGCCCTGGGTTATGCCCGTCGGTTGGCGGAACAGGCGGCCAAGGCGCTGCGAGCGGAAAAGATTCGGGCGCAGATTCAGGCCGGCGGCGGACGCATCCCCGGCGTGCGCGCCCGGCTCTACCCTTATCAAATCGACGGCGTGGGCTTTCTGGCCGCCAACGGCCGCGCGCTGCTGGCGGACGACATGGGCCTGGGCAAGACCCTTCAGGCCATCGCCGCCGCGGCCTGGCTGCGCGAGCACGCCGGGGCCGAGCGGGCGCTAATCGTCTGCCCCGCCTCGCTCAAGCACCAATGGGCGCGCGAGATCGAGCGCTTCACCGACGCCCCGGTGCAAATCGTGCAAGGCAAGGCCGAGGCCCGCAGCGTGCAGTATCGCCAGGGCGCGGGCTTCTATGTGGCCAATTACGAGCTGATCCTGCGCGACGTCTCCGTCATTAACGAGCAATTGCGCCCGGACCTGCTGATCCTCGACGAGGCCCAGCGGATCAAGAACTGGCGCACCAAGATCGCCTCCGCGGTGAAGCTGCTCCCCAGCCGCTACGCCTTCGTACTCACCGGCACCCCGCTGGAGAACCGCCTGGAGGACCTCTACAGCCTGCTACAGGTGGTGGACCCCCATGTGCTGGGGCCGCTGTGGCGCTACCTGGTGGATTTCCACGTCACCGACGACAAGGGCAAGGTGCTCGGCTACCGCAACCTCTCCGAGCTGCGCCGCCGCCTGGGCGCGGTGATGCTGCGGCGCGACCGCCGCCTGGTGCGCGATCAACTGCCCGAGCGCATCGAACAACGCCTGGACGTGGAGCTGACCGAACAGCAATGGGACCTGCACGGCTCGGCCATGATGGCCGCCGGCAACATCGCCAACATCGCCAAGCGCCGCCCCCTCACCCCCAGCGAAAGCAATCGCCTGATGGCGGCCCTGCAAGCCGCGCGCATGGCCTGCGACGCCGCCGGCCTGGTGGACAAAGAGACCGAGGGCTCGCCCAAGCTGGACGAGCTGGAGAACCTGCTGGACGAACTCTGCCTGCAATCCGGGCTCAAGGTGGTGGTGTTCTCGCAATGGGCCCTGATGACCGAAATGGTGGAAAAGCGCGTGCGCGGCCTGGGCCTGGGCTGCGTGCGCCTGCACGGCGGCGTCCCCACGGCCAAGCGCGGCGAGCTGATGGACCGCTTTCGCGACGATGACGCCATCCAGGTGTTCATCTCCACCGACGCCGGCTCCACCGGCCTCAACCTGCAAAGCGCCTCGGTGCTGATCAACCTCGACGTGCCCTGGAACCCGGCGGTGCTGGAGCAGCGCAACGCCCGGGTGCATCGCCTGGGCCAACGTCAAAAGGTGCAAATCATCCTCATGGTGGCCGCCGGGGCCTACGAGGAGTCCGTGCTCTACATGCTCCAGGGCAAGCGCAACCTGTTCGACAACGTGGTGGAGAGCGACGCCGCCGAGGACGTGGTGGGCGTGTCCAAAAAGCTGATGGAGGTGCTGGTGGCGGACCTCAACCAGGCCGACAATGCGCCCAAACCGCTGCCGGAAGAGGCGGGCGCCGAGGCCGAACCCGCGGCGGAGACCGCCGCGCCCGAGCCGCTGGCCGAGGCGGCGCTTCAGGCGACGCCGGACCGCGCCGCCATCAACTCCGAAAGGCTCGCCGAGCGCTGGAACGGCCCCCAGGCCGAGCAGGTGCGCGCCGCCATCCTCGGCCTGCAGGCCGCTTTCGGGGTCCGGGTGGAGCGCATCCTCGGCGCCGGCGGCGGCCTCATGGCCGTGCTCGACCGGGTGGACGCGGCCGACGACGCCATCGCCGAAGAACTCGCCGAGGCCGTGCCCATCGCGCTGGTGGATCCGCGTACCCTAAACAGCCTCAACCGCCTGGGTGCGGCCTCGCCGGTGGCCGAAGCGGACACCCTGTTCCAGCCCCCGGCCCTTGAACAACCGGCCGAACCCCGGCTGCTGCGCCAGGCCCGCGAAAAGCTCCAGGCCGCCCGCCTGTTGCTCGATCAGGCCTGCCCCGGCCCGGCCACGGAACTGCTCGGCGGGGCGCTGCTCGCCGCCGCGGCCCAGCGCGCCGGCCTCGACCACCCGCCCGAGCCCCGACAGGCCCCGGTCTGGCTCTACAGCGAGGCCCTACCCGCGGGCGTCTTAAGCCCCGACCAGGCCGCACTCATCACCCGCGCCCTGGCCCTAAGCCAAGGCGACGACAACCTGCCCGAAAACCTAGTGCGCGAACTCGCCGCCGACGCCGCAGCCTTCCTCGAAGCCGCCTAACCCAACCCTGAGCCCGGACTTTAGCCCGGCCACGGCCTAGTACGCCTGCGCTCAAACACCGGCCATTAGCAACGCAGAGGACGCAAAGGACCGCAAAGGACCGCAAAGGACCGCAGAGCGCGCAGAGGGATTTCGGTCCTCCCGCTCCAGCGCGGGGACGCATGCCCGGCGCTCCAGCCCGCTGCTGCGCTAGGCCTAGCCGGTGAAGAAAAAAATATGGGTGTCCCATTGCGTGGGTGAAGAAAAAAATATGGGTGTCCCATTGCGTGCGTAGCTGATGAAGAAAAACCATGGGTGTCCCGTTTCTCCTCCTGCTTCCCATTCCCCGCTGCTCGCCGCACCGCTGCCGAGCTAGGCCTAGCAAAACCATGGGTGTCCCATTGCGTGCGTAGCTGATGAAGAAAAACCATGGGTGTCCTGGTCTTTCTTGTGGGTGTCCTGGTCTTTCGCTTGGTGGTCTTTCGCTTGGGGAAGGGAAAAAACATGGGTGTCCTGGTCTTTTGGTCTTTGGTTGGGGAAGGGAAAAAACATGGGTGTCCTGGTCTTTGGCACCGCTGGTCTTTCTGGTCTTTCCCTGGTCTTTCCCGCCCTCGGTACCTTCTGCGTTCCTAAATGGCTTTGTTTCCGTTATTTGTGCGCTGCCGTACTAGGCGTGGCGCTCCAGCAGGCGTCGTTCGCGGCGGCTGATTTCGGCCAGTTGCCGGCGTTGGGGCTCTGGGACTTGCGCTAACGCAAGCACCCGTTCGGGATAGTCGGCGGTCGCCTCCAGGGCGGTCGCTATGCAGGTCCGGGCGTCGCCTGGGGTTAGGCCGAAGGCTTGGCCGAGGCGGGCGTAGAAGGCGCCGTGATCGGGATAGCCGGCGGGGTCGAAGGGGATGGCGCTAATCAGGTTGTGGCGGGGCCAGGCGCGCATGGGCGCGGGGTCATAGACCGGGCTTAGGCGGCAGTGGTCGAGCCCGCCCACCAGGGCCAGGTTGTCCAGGTGGAGGTCGCCGTTGCCGGTCAGCAGGGCCATTAGCAGCCGCCGGTAGAGCTGTTCGTTGGTGTCCGCGGGCAGCCGGGCCACCTCGCTCAGGCGTTCGATAATGGCGCCGAGTTCGTCTAGCAGCAGGTCGCCGTTTTCACGGAACGCGTGGTCGCCGGTGGCGATGACCGAAAACAGCGATTCCATAGGCCTCGGTGCGCCGCCTTGGCGGTCGAAGCGCTCCACCGCCAGAAAGCGCAGGCCGTCTTCGTCAAAACGCTGCCAGTTCGGGGTTTCGAACCCGGCCTCGCGGTGCAGCCCCAGGCATAGGGCTTCGAGGTCGAGCAGGCCGGCGTATTCGGGGGGCTCGATCTTGAGCACCACGTCGCGCAGCCCGGGGGTGTCCGGCGGAAAGAATGCCGCCCGCTCGGCCTGGGGGTCGGCGGCCACCAGTAATTTTGGAATCATCCCGGCCACCGAGGGCGTGGGCCCCAGGGCGTCCTCCACGATTTGCGGGTCGAATTCCAGGTTTTCGTCCCGCACGTCCCGTTTGAGCATGCGCCAGAGCTGGGAACGGCGGCCCGAGCCGCCGGCCACTAGCGCCTCTTGCGGGGTCTCGCTGGCGCGGTACCAGCCCTCGGCGGCCAGGTCGTCGGCGAATACGTCCACATGGCCAATGCCGCCGTGGCCGCCGAGGGTGAGCAGGCGCCATTCGGTCTCCGGCCCGGGCGGGGGTTCGCGCCCGAGCTGCGCCCGCAGCAGGTCGAGGTAATGCCGGCGTTGCAGATTGCGCGGGTTGCCCCCCGGAATCAGCGCCAGCAGCCGGGGAAAGACCGGGATGCGTTCGCTCAGCGGATAGCGCACGCTTTCGCGCCCCCACAGGGCGCCGTCTCCCAACAGGCAAAACCCCGGCCGGCCCGTGCTCAGGTAGCTGGTGCTGTAGGTGAAGGCGATGCTTTCGGGGCCCGCCACTAGGTCGCCCATCTTCTCGGGGCGACCGGCGATGCGGGTCCAAATCACCCCGTGTTGATTGCGCGGCATGGATTCAATTTGGGTTTAACGCCGAAAGAAGGCGCCGGCCTTAATGTCCTGCACCGCGCTGGGCTGGGGTTGGTCAGGGGCCAGGGTGAGGCGCAGCCCGACTTCCCGGGCCAGGGCCGCCAGGGAAGAGGCGCGGATGTCGCCCCGGCCCTTGGCCTTGCTCAGGCCCACGGCGGTGAGGCCGGCCCGGCGGGCCAGTTCGCCCTGGGAGATGCCTTGCTCCTTGGCGGTCTCCACCAGGGTCTCTATGAGGTGCTGGATCGGCTTGGACATTAAACTTAAGGGTAAAATCAAACGATTCGAGGGCTATACTATCGCATAATTAAACAAGCGTTTAAAGCTCAATACAGTCCGGCCAATCCGCAAGCTCCGACAACACCGCGCGCTGCTCGGGGCTGAGCGCCGGATCGATCATGCGTTCGGCTAGAACCTTGCGAAAGGCGTCCAGGGTGATGCCGGCGCCGCCTTGGGGGTCGCTCAGGCGCCAGCGGCGGAAGGCGTCCCAGCGCTCGGCCTCGCCCTTGGAGAGGGTGGCGGGCCAGTTGCGGGCGCGGTAGCGGAACAGCATTTCGGGCAGCCGCGGGTCGTCGAACGCTTGGGGGATGGCGGCCAGGCCTTGCGGGGGCGTGGCGCGAATGCGTTGCATGCGCTCGCGGTCGGCGTCGCTGAAGAAGCCGCCGCCGTAGAGGTTGCGATCGGGGTCGGTGATGGGCTCGAAGCGCCCCATTTCATGCACCGCGGCGAGCTTTTGCTGTAACTGGGGGCCGGCCTGCTGCAAGCGGCGCCAGTGGCGCTGGCCCTGTTCGGGATCGATCTGCCAGCGTTCTGCGGCCTCTGGGGTGAGGGTGTTCAAGGGGGCCAGCACCGGGCACTTGTTAAGATGCACGGTCTTCAGCGGTATGCGCTCTTCTCCGGCGGGCAGCTCGGCGGCCGGGGTGAATAGCCGGCGATGAACCGCCTCGGCGGGCAGGTCGAGCAAGGGTCCGGGGTCGTGGCGTAGGTCGTATACCAAGACCCCGTTTTTGTTCTGCGGATGGGCCGCCACGGGAACCACCGGGGCGATGCAGCCGAGGCGCGCCGGGTACATGGCCGAGACATGCAGCAGCGGGCGCGGCTGGCGCAGGTTCAGTAGTTCCGCCGCGCGTTGCTTGGTGCGGTGTTGGAGCAGGTAGTCGAATAGCTTGGGTTGCTGCCGACGAACCAGCCGGGCCAGCTCAATGGTGGCGTACACATCGGCCATGGCGTCGTGGGCCCCGGCGTGCTCAATGCCGTTGGCGGCGGTCAGGTGCTCCAGTTTGAAGCTCGGCACGCCCGGCTCGTGCTCCGGCCATTCGATGCCCTCGGGGCGCAGGGCATGAGTGAGCCGCACCACGTCGATTAGATCCCAACGCGAGTTGCCGTCGCGCCACTCCCGGGCATAGGGGTCGAAGAGGTTGCGGTACAGCCCGTAGCGGGTGAACTCGTCGTCAAAGCGCAGGGAGTTATAGCCCAGGGTGCAGGTGCCGGGGCGGATCATCTCGGCGTGAATGTTGGCGAAGAATTCCGCCTCGCAAACCCCTTCGGCGCGGGCCTTTTGCGGCGTAATGCCGGTAATCAGGCAGGCCTCGGGGTGCGGCAGCAGGTCGTCCGCGGGCCGGCAATACAGGGTCAGGGGTTTGCCGATGGGGTTGAGGTCCGCATCCGTGCGCAAACCGGCGAACTGGGCGGCGCGGTCGCAGGCGGGCTCCGCGCCCCAGGTTTCGTAGTCGTACCAGAGAAAAGTGTTCGCCATAGATCACTCGCAAGGGTAGCTGGGGGAGTGCGTATTGTCCATCATCCGGCCGCGGGACGCGAAGCCTTGGCGAACCCTCGCCCGGCCAGCGCCGGCGGCAGGCCGAAATAGCCCTGAATCGACAGCAGCTCCAGCTCGGCGCACAGCCGGATGGCCTCGGCGATGCGCTCCAGCCCGAGCTTGCGCAGCAGGCGCAGGCGGTGGTTTTCCACCGTGCGCGCGCTCAACCCCAGGTGGGCCGCCGCCTCGGCCGCGCTGGCGCCGCGGCACACCAGGCTCAGCACCTGTTGTTCGCGCGGGGCCAGGTCGGCGATGCGCTGGCGCGCGCGCCAGGCGCGGTCCAGCCTCGGCCCCAGTTGCTGGTCCAGCACCAGGGCCTTTTGCACCCCTTCCAGCAGTTCCATTTGATTCAGCGGCTTGCGCAAGAAGCCTTGGGCGCCCTGCTGCAGGAGCTTAATGATCGAATCCAGCTCCACCCGATTGGCCATGAACAGGATGGGGTGAAACAGGCCGTCTTCACGCAGCCGATGCATGAATTGCAGCGGGCTCATTTCCGGCAGCAGCATGTCCGCCAGCACGCAGGAGGGGCAGGCCAGGGCCGGGGCGTGGAGCAATTCCCCGGGGCTGGCGTAGGCATGACAGTGAATGCCTACGGAGTCCATGATCCGCGCAATGATCGAAATGGCCACTTGGTCCTGATGGACGACATGCACCGAAGAAAGCATGTAGGCTTACCTGCGAATTTAAGTAATCATACTCAAATGATACAGGAATTTCCGATAAATTGCTTGCGAATTCGTCCGTTTCTACCTCAAACTTTAGCCTATCCTCACATTTTGGCGCATCGAATGACCGCTTCCAGCATCACTCCCCCTAAATACGTCGTGGGCATCGGCGCATCCGCCGGCGGCCTGGAGGCCATTGAGGCCTTTTTTAAGAACCTGCAAGCGAAGAGCGGTTTGGCCTTCGTGGTGGTGCAGCACCTCTCGCCCGACTACAAGAGTCTGATGGTGGAGTTGCTGTCGAAATACACCGCCATGCCGGTGGCGCGGGCCATTGAGGGCATGGTGGTGGAGGCGAATCATGTGTATCTGATTCCGCCGAAAAAGAACCTCACCATCTTCCACGGCAAGCTGCTGCTGTCGGAGCAGGACCATTCGCGGGGGGTCAACCTGCCCATCGACGTGTTCCTGCGCTCGCTGGCCGAGGACCTGGAGGACAAGAGCATTGCGGTGATCCTCTCGGGCACCGGCTCGGACGGCACCCGCGGCATTCGCTCGATCAAGGAGGCGGGCGGCATGATTATGGTGCAGTCGGACGAGTCGGCCAAGTTCGACGGCATGCCCAAGAGCGCCATGGCCACCGGCCTGCCCGACTTCGTGCTGCCGGTGGAAGAGCTGCCGGCCCAGATGCTGGCGTTCGTGGAGCATCCGAAATCGAGCAAGACGGCGATCTTCGACAGCCTGCTGACCGACGAGGAGGGGCTGACCCGCATCTTCTCCATGCTGCGCGAAAAGTCCCGCGTGGACTTCACCTATTATAAGCCCTCCACCGTGGTGCGCCGCATCGAGCGGCGCATGACGGTGAACCAGATCGCCGATCTGCGCGACTATGTGCGCTACCTGGAGCTGTACCCGTCGGAGGTGATGACCCTGTATCGGGAGTTGCTGATCGGCGTCACCAGCTTCTTCCGCGACAAGGACGCCTTCGACCTGCTGCGCGACAAGCTGCTGCCGGAGCTGTTCGAGCGGGCGGGGAAGCGTGAGATCCGCATTTGGTCCGCCGGCTGCTCCTCGGGCGAGGAGGCGTATTCGCTGGCGATCCTGTTTCGCGAGGCCATGGAGCAGGCGGGCAAGCTGATGGAGGTGAAGATCTTCGCCACCGACGTGGACCGCAATGCGGTGCAACACGCCGGCAACGGCATCTACCCCGAATCCATCGCCGCGGACCTCAGCCCGCAACTGCTGACCAAGTACTTTCATCGCAACGAGGATAATTTCCAAATCACCCGCGGCGTGCGCGAGATGGTGGTGTTCGCCCAGCACAACCTGCTTAAGGACCCGCCGTTCACCAACATCGACCTGGTGGTGTGCCGCAATCTGCTGATCTATCTGCAACCGGTGCTGCAAAAAAAGGCCTTGGATCTGTTCAGCTTCTCGCTCAAGGAGCATGGCGTGCTATTCCTCGGCAGCAGCGAGACCACCGGCGACAGCGGCGATCTGTTCGAGCCGGTGCATCATCGCTGGAAAATCTATCGAGCCAAGGGCCGGCGGCGGCTCTCCGATTCAACCGACCTGAGCGGCTTCAATGCCCGCGCCCACCTCGGCCCGCCGCGCTTCAACCAACGCCATTCGGGGGTGCGCAGCGTGCAGGACGACCCGCACCTGTTGGAGCGCCTGGTGGTCGGCCTCGCCGGCGACTATGTGCCCCTCACGCTGGTAGTGGACGAGCACATGGACCTGCTGCATGTAGTGGGCGACAGCCAGGGTTTTCTGCTGCCGCCCATGGGGCGGGTGCAGACCGACGTCACCAAAATGGCGGTGAAGGAACTCGCCATCCCGCTCGCCACCGCGCTACAAAAGGTCTTTAAGACCCACGACGATATCGCCTATACCAATATCCACCTCAAGCGCAACGGCGAGACCCTGGTGGTGCAGATGCGGCTGCGCCTGTTGCCCGGGCGCAAGAATCAGGACCCGCTGGCGGCGGTGTTAATCGAGGAAACCCGCCGCCGGGCCGACAATGAAGACCCGTCCGAGACCTACGACCTGGACCGCGAGGCCGCCGAGCGCATCGCCGACCTGGAGCAGGAGCTGCAATTCACGCGCGAAAACCTCCAGGCCACGGTGGAAGAGCTGGAGACCTCCAACGAGGAGCTGCAAGCCACCAACGAGGAGCTGTTGGCGAGCAACGAGGAACTGCAAAGCACCAACGAAGAGCTGCAATCGGTGAACGAGGAGCTGTACACGGTGAATGCCGAGTACCAGAGCAAGATCCTGGAACTCACCGAGCTGAACAACGACCTCGATAACCTGCTGGTCAGCTCCGACATCCTCACCCTATTCCTCGACGAGGGCCTGGTGCTGCGCCGCTTCACCCCGGGGGTGACCGAGGTGTTCCGGCTGATCGAGACCGACGTGGGGCGCCCGCTGAGCCATATCTCCCACAACCTGCGCGATATCGACCCGGTGCAAATCGCCGAGGACGTGCAGGCGCATGGGCGCTCCATCGAGCGCGAGGCGCAGGTGATTCAGGGCCGGGTGTTTTTGATGCGGGCCAGCCCCTATCACATCGCCTCGGACCTGGTCTCCGGCGTGGTGCTCAACTTTGTCGATATCACCAACATCCGCCGCGCCGAGGCCGCCCTGCACGAGAGCGAGGAACGCAACGTACTGGCCCGCAAGGCCTCCAATATCGGCACCTGGGACTGGGACATCAACAGCGGCGGGCTGCACTGGTCGGCGGAGATCGAACCCATGTTCGGCTTCCGCCCCGGGGAATTCGGCGGCACCTACGACGATTTCATCGAATGCGTCCACCCGGACGACCGCGAACGCCTGATGATGGCGGTGGATAATTGCGTCGAAAACGGCGTCAGTTACGAAACCGAGCACCGCATCCTGCTGCCCGACGGCGGCCAGCGCTGGATCCTTGAGCTGGGCGACGTGGTCCCCGATCACACCGGCCGCCCGCTGCGCATGGTGGGGGTGGCCCGCGACATCACCCGGCATAAAGAAGACGCGGCCAAGCTGGAACGGGCCTACGAGGAGCTGGCCCGCCGCGAGTCGATGCTGCACGGCATCTTGGTGGCCGCCCCCATCGGCATCGGCTTGGTGGTGGACCGGGTGTTACGCTGGAGCAACGAGACCTTGCACCAAATGACCGGCTACGAGGCCAAAGAGCTGCGCGGCGTCAGCACCCGCCTGCTGTATGCCGATGACGAGGAATTCGAGCGCGTGGGGCGGGTCAAGTACCGCCAGATCGATGACAGCGGCGTCGGCGTGGTGACCACCCGCTGGCTGCGCAAGGACGGCGTGGCCATGGACATCCTGCTCAGCTCCAGTCCGGTGGAGGAGGGCGATCTGTCCCGCGGGGTGATCTTTACCGCAGTGGACAAGTCCTTATTCAATATGGTGCGGGGTGATGGCTGAGCCCGACGACCGACTCGAACGCCACGCCCTGTTTCGCGACCTGGAGGCCTGCCGAGGTCGAGTCGAAGAGCTGGAGACGGAGCTTGAGCAACGCGAGGATCTGCTCGAAGACCTGTCGTTGCATCAAGAGGAGCTGCGCACCCAGAACGACGAGCTGCGCCGCGCCCACGGCGAACTCGACGCCCTGCAACAGCGCTACAAGGACCTCTTCGACCTCGCCCCGGTGGCGCATTTCGTGCTTGACGCCACCGGCGCCGTGACCGAGGTCAACCTGCGGGCGCTCAAGCTGCTGGGGCTCGACCGCTCCAAGATCCTGCGCCATCCGTTTCGCCTGTTCGTGCGCGAAAACGCCTCCCGCCACCTGTTCGAGGCCTTCATGCAGCGGCTGCGGCGCGGCGAAGCGGGCGCCGACCCGGAAATCGAACTGCAATCCCGCGACGGCCGGGTGACCCCGGTCCAGCTCACTGCCCAGCCCTGCCATGACGATGCCAACACCTGCATCCGCCTCAGCGCGGTGGACATCGCCGACCGCCGCCGCGCCGACGAGCACCACCGCCTGGCGGCCACCGTGTTCGAAGAGAGCAACGAAGGCATCGTCATCACCGACCGCACCGGCGCCATCCTGCGCGTCAACCAGGCCTTCACCATCGTCACCGGTTACCAGGAGGACGAGGTCCGCGGTCGCACCCCGGCGATCCTCGCCTCCGGCCGCCATGACCCCACGTTCTACCAAGATATGTGGCAACGGCTGCGAGAACACGGCGGCTGGCGCGGCGAGATTTGGAACCAGCGCAAGAACGGCGAAATCTACCCCGAATGGCTCGGCATCAGCCCGGTGCGCGACCCCGAAGGCGAAGTGGTCTACTATGTAGGCATCTTCTCCGACATCACCGAAAAAAAGCGCGCCGAGGTGGACCTGGAGCACTTCGCCCATTTCGACCAACTCACCGGCCTGCCCAATCGGGTGCTGTTCCAGGATCGTCTCAAGCAGGCCATGGTCCGCGCGGGTCGCAACGAACGCCATGTGGTGTTGCTGTTTCTCGATCTCGACCGCTTCAAGGCCGTCAACGACACCCTCGGGCACCAAGCCGGCGACCTCCTGCTGCAACGGGCCGCGGGGCGCATCCAACGCAGCCTGCGCTCGGTGGACACCGTATCCCGCCTCGGCGGCGACGAGTTCACCGTCATCGTGGGCGACATCGAAAGCCGCAGCCAGGGCGCGGAAGTGGCCGCCCACATCGCCGACAAAATCGCCGGCGCCCTCGGTCGCCCCTTTCGTCTCGGCAACCAAGAGGTGGCCAGCGGCGCCAGCATCGGCATCGCCATCCACCCCGAGGACGGGGCCACCGTGTCCGACCTGATCAAACACGCCGACACCGCCATGTACGCCGCCAAGGCCAACGGCGGCAACGGCTGCGCCTTCTTCTCGGCCGAAATGACCGCCAGCGCCGCGCGCCGGCTCGAGCTCGAAGCCGCGTTGCGCCATGCCGTGCGGCGGCGGGAGTTTCGGGTCGAATTCCAGCCCCAAGTGGACGCCGTGCGCCATCGGATCACCGGCGCCGAGGTGTTGCTGCGCTGGGAGAGCGCCGCCCTCGGCGGGGTGGCCCCGGATGAGTTCATCCCGGTGTTGGAAGACATGGGCCTAATGACCGAAGTGGGCTGGTGGGTGCTGCGCCAGGCCTGCGAAGAGGCCCTGCATTGGCACCGCCAGGGCTTCGACGCCTTTCGGGTCGCGTTCAACTTCTCCCCGCGCCAGTTCCGCGACCCCGAATGCCTCGAACAAATGCGCCACATCCTGGCCGAATCCCAGGCGCTCGGTGAGTGGTTGACCCTGGAGGTCACCGAGCACCACATGATGCAAAACCAAGAGCTGAGCCTCGACATCCTGCGCGGCGTGCGCCGCATGGGCATTCGCGTCGCCTTGGACGACTTCGGCACCGGCCACTCCTCCCTCAGCCTGCTCAAACGCTTCCCCATCGACGAGCTGAAGATCGACCGCGGCTTCGTGCAAGACCTGCCCCGCGACGAAGACGACGCGATCATCGTCAGCACCATCATCCTGATGGCGCGCAACCTCGGCATCGATATAGTGGCCGAAGGGGTCGAAGACGAACAGCAGGCCCGCCAACTGATCGAACTCCAATGCCCAGTGATGCAGGGCTATCACTGGGGGCGGCCCATGAGTTCCGGCGCCCTGGAGGCCTGGCGGCGGGGGTTTTTGAGCCGCTCCCCGCTGCCCGGCGGTTAATCGGCAGTCGGCCCTTTGACACGGGTGAGCGGCCTCCCTCGGGGCCTTGGCGGGGCGCGCCCCCAAGCTCGCTTAATGCCCGGATTAGGAATCTGCATGGGGAAGCCGACTGAAAGGCTTGGCGTGTTCCCCCCGAGTTGGATAGAGTAAGGGGTATTGCCCGAAGAAGAATCCTTGGCAGCAACCGGTTTGAAATATGCCCGCAATCGCCGACATCACCGATAACGAACAATGGACCGTCCGCACTACGCTGCAAGAGCGCTACGGCCGCGAGGTGGAGTACCAGCTCGCCGACGCCGAGATCCGGCTGCGCCCCTCGGACCGCGACCTCACCCAGGTGCCGGTGATCTACTGGGAGGTCGATGGCTGTCACTTCGTGGTGTTCAAGAGCGGCGATCGGCGCTATCGTTGTCAGTTTTACTACCGACTCTACCAGCAGTTGGGCACCGGGGTGGCCGAATACGACGACCTCACCGAATGCGTGGTGTCCCTGCTCCAAGCCCAGGCCGATCACGAGGCCCGCGAGCGCGGAGACCTCTGAACCGCCCCTTTTACGACCGATAAAACACAAGACCAACGACTTAGGGAGTCCGTATGACCAAGAAGAACGCCTTCTACGCCCAGTCGGGCGGTGTTACCGCTGTAATCAATGCCAGCGCCTGCGGCGTGATCGAAACCGCGCGCAAGCACAGCGACCAGATCGGCAACGTCTACGCCGGCCGCAACGGCATCATCGGCGCCCTCACCGAGGAGCTGATCGACACCTCCCAGGAATCCGCCGAAGACATCGCCGCCCTCAAGCACACCCCGTCCGGCGGTTTCGGCTCCTGCCGCTTCAAGCTCAAGAGCCTGGAGGAGAACAAACGCGAGTACGAACGCCTGATCGAGGTCTTCAAGGCCCACGACATCGGTTACTTCTTCTACAACGGCGGCGGCGACTCGGCGGACACCTGCTACAAGGTCTCCCAATTGTCCGAAAAGATGGGCTTCCCGGTGCAGGCCATCCATGTGCCCAAGACGGTGGACAACGACCTGCCCATCACCGACAACTGCCCCGGCTTCGGCTCAGTGGCCAAGTACATCGCCGTCTCCACCCTGGAGGCCTCCTATGACGTGCGCTCCATGGCCGCCACCTCGACCAAGATCTTCGTGATCGAGGTGATGGGCCGCCACGCCGGCTGGATCGCCGCCGCCGGCGGTCTGGTGGAGGATGACAACATCCCCGTGGTGGTGCTGTTCCCCGAGGTGGAGTTCGACAAAGAAAAATTCCTGGCCAAGGTCGAAGGCAAGGTGAAAGAGCACGGCTACTGCACCATCGTAGTCTCCGAGGGCTGCCACTGGCCCGACGGCAAGTTCCTGGCCGAGCAGGGCACCCGCGACGCCTTCGGCCACGCCCAGCTCGGCGGCGCCGCGCCGGTGGTGGCTAACATGATCAAAGACGCCATGGGCTACAAGTTCCACTGGGCGGTGGCCGACTACCTGCAACGGGCGGCCCGTCACCTGGCCTCCGAGTCGGACGTGGAACAGGCCTACGCCCTGGGTCAGGCCGCGGTGGAAAAGGCGGTCGAAGGCAAGAACTCCATCATGCCCACGGTGGTGCGCGAGTCCTCCGACCCCTACAAGTGGAGCGTCGGCGAGGCCGCGCTGTCCGAGGTGGCCAACGTCGAAAAGATGATGCCGGAGAACTTCATCTCCGAAGACGGCTTCGGCATCACCGCCGCCTGCAAGGCATACCTCTACCCGCTGATCAAGGGCGAGGCCTACCCGCCCTACAAGGACAACGGCATGCCGGACTATGTCACGCTCAAACTGGCCCCGGTGGCCAAGAAGCTCGAAACCTTCGAGCTGTAAGCGTCGCACCGACCAGGGGGCCTTATCGCCCCCTTTTTTGTGCGCGCATCCGACGTTTCGCGCAGAGAACCCGGCATCCGGATGCCATCATCGGATGCGCTGAATAACAAACCGACGGCGACCTGTCAGCGCCGCAAAATCGTAACATCACTATTCAAATTCAAGAGGAGAATCAAACATGACCGCTGGTCTACTGTTAGCGCTCATCTGTGCCGTCGCGGCACTGGGCTATGGGTTTTGGTCCATGAAATGGATCCTCGGGCTGCCCGAGGGGAATGACCGCATGAAGGAGATCGCCGGGGCCATCCAAGAAGGGGCCAAGGCCTATCTGAACCGCCAATACAAGACCATCGCCATCGTCGGCGTGGTGCTGCTGATCGTACTCGGCGTGGCGCTGGACCTGATCACCGCCATCGGCTTCCTGATCGGCGCGGTGATGTCCGGCGCCGCCGGCTACATCGGCATGTACATCTCGGTGCGCGCCAATGTGCGCACCGCCCAAGCCGCCCACAACGGCCTCAACGCCGCCCTCCAGGTGGCCTTCCGCGGCGGCGCCATCACCGGCCTGCTGGTGGTCGGCCTGGGCCTGCTCGGCGTGGCCGGCTACTACGCCCTGCTCAATGCCGCCGGCGTGAGCGATGACAAGGCCCTGCACGCCCTGGTGGGTCTGGCCTTCGGCGGCTCGCTGATCTCCATCTTCGCCCGACTCGGCGGCGGCATCTTCACCAAGGGCGCCGACGTGGGCGCCGACATCGTGGGCAAGGTCGAGGCCGGCATCCCCGAAGACGACCCCCGCAACCCCGCGGTGATCGCCGACAACGTGGGCGACAACGTGGGCGACTGCGCCGGCATGGCCGCGGACCTGTTCGAGACCTATGCGGTCACCGTAATCGCCACCATGCTCCTGGGCTCTCTGCTGGTGCAGGGCGACGGCGGGGCCTCGCTGATCTATCCGCTAGTGCTCGGCGGCGTGTCCATCATCGCCTCGGTGATCGGCACCTTCTTCGTCAAGGCCAAAGAGGGCGATACCAAAATCATGGTGGCCCTGTACAAGGGCCTGGCCGTGGCCGGCGTGTTGGCCGCGATCCTGTTCTACCCCGTCACCGCCTGGATCATGGGTGACAACGGCAGCTACAGCGTCATGGCCCTCTATGGTTCGGCGCTGATCGGCCTGGTGCTCACCGGCGCCATGGTGTTCATCACCGAATACTACACCGGCACCGAGTTCGCCCCCGTGCGCCACATCGCCGAGGCCTCCACCACCGGCGACGGCACCAATGTCATCGCCGGCCTGGGCGTCTCCATGCGCTCCACCGCCCTGCCCGTGCTGGCCGTCTGCGCCTCCATCTGGGGCGCCTACGAGCTGGCCGGCCTCTACGGCATCGCCATCGCCGCCACCTCCATGCTCTCCATGACCGGCATCATCGTCGCCCTCGACGCCTATGGCCCGATCACCGACAATGCCGGCGGCATCGCCGAAATGGCCGAAATGGACGAGTCCATCCGCAACATCACCGACCCGCTCGATGCCGTCGGCAACACCACCAAGGCCGTCACCAAGGGCTACGCCATCGGCTCCGCCGGCCTCGCCGCCCTGGTGCTGTTCGCCGACTACACCCACTCGCTGGAACGCGCGGGCATGACGGGCATCACCTTCGACCTCTCCAACCACATGGTGATCATCGGCCTGTTCATCGGCGGCCTGGTGCCCTACCTGTTCGGCGCCATGGCCATGGAAGCGGTGGGCCGCGCCGCCAGCGGCATCGTCAACGAGGTGCGTCGTCAATTCAAAGAAAAGCCCGGCATCATGGACCACACCGAAAAGCCCGATTACGGCGCCGCGGTGGACATGCTGACCAAGGCCGCGATCAAAGAAATGATCATCCCCTCCCTGCTGCCCATCGCGGTGCCCATCGCCGTCGGCCTGCTGCTCGGTCCGCAGGCCCTCGGCGGCGTCCTGCTCGGCACCATCGTCACCGGCCTATTCGTCGCCATCTCCATGACCACCGGCGGCGGCGCCTGGGACAACGCCAAGAAATACATCGAAGACGGCAACTACGGCGGCAAGGGTAGCGACGCCCACAAGGCCGCGGTCACCGGCGACACCGTAGGCGACCCCTACAAAGACACCGCCGGTCCCGCGGTGAACCCGCTGATCAAGATCATCAACATCGTCGCGTTGTTGATCGTGCCGATCCTGTAAACCGCTCGGCTGTGCAGAGCCTCTGGCTTTGCACAGCCTTTTGCCCGCTCCCTCTCCTGCCTAATAGAAGACTTTCATGAAGCTGCTACTTGAAACGTCCACATTTCCCGGCGGAGTGGGTGCAAAAGTTCAAGAGCTTATATCTAATTCGACTAATGTTCTAATTGCCTCTCCTTACCTTAATCGCGTAGAAAGCCCCCATCTTCTTGGGTCTCTTTTGGATGAAACCAAGCCCGTCAAGATAATATGTGCGCCCTATAATCGAGAGATTCTACCAGAAAGTCGATGTTTACAAGCCAGTCAATGCTTTGATCAGAAATCCCCTAAGCGATAGTGAAACGGTTATATTGAGCTACTCAGAAAAACCAGAAAACCGCCATTTTCTCACTCTAACGAACCCAAGAACAAGCAATTTAAAGAATCGTTGAATGTAAGCTTATCACAAAACGCAGAGGGCTGGAGGGCATTCTTAAAGTCCGAATATGGAAAATTCGGTTATTGCTCCGCATCCGAATTGTTTAAGTTACTCGCGCCTGTCCTTTAATTGAGGAAGGGAGCCCCGCCTTTGGTAAGCACCGGCGCATTGGCCGAGTTCACAGCAAAAACCTATGACGCCCAGGGCGACGGCAGGGGGCATACCCTTAGTTCGATGCGTTAGGCGCGCCGACAACCAAACTCGAATTCAACAACAGCATCGCCGCGGAACTCGCCGCAGTACGCGGAATGGATTGGCTTTAAGTTCAATTCCGCGTATTCTGCGCATTCCGCGGCAAAAAACACCGGGGTCTGGGCGCTTATCCGCGCACTCCCGCGGTCCTGATTTTCTACGCACCGCCGGCGAACCCCTGCGCCCGCCAGGCCTCGTACACCATCACCGCCACCGCATTGGATAGGTTCAGGCTGCGATTGCCCGGAACCATCGGGATGCGCAGCCGATGGGAGGGCGGCAGATGATCCAACAGCTCCCGGGGCAGGCCGCGGGTCTCGGGGCCGAACAGCAGCGCATCGCCGGGCCGCCAGTCCACCTCCGTGTAACGCCTCTGGCCACGGGTGCTGCACCCGAACAGCCGTTTGGGCTGCACGCTGAGCAGGAACAGATCGAAGTCCCGGTGCTCCTCCAGATGGGTCAAATCGTGGTAGTCCAGCCCGGCCCGTTTGAGATTCTTGTGATCCAGGGTGAAACCCAGCGGGTGAATCAGGTGCAGGGTGCTGCCGGTATTGGCGCAAAGGCGTATGATATTGCCCGTATTGGGCGGGATCTCCGGCTGATACAGCGCTACATGAAACATCGCATTCGCCTTTCTAATACACCTTGGGAACAAGATCGATGACCGACACCAACGCCTCGCCGCTGGCCGTGGACTTCTGCGGCCTGAACTTCGCCACGCCCCTCGTGCTGCTCTCGGGCTGCGTCGGCTTTGGCGAAGAGTACACGCGGGTGCAGGGCTTTTCCAATCGCGACGCCGGCGCGGTCTGCCTCAAGGGCACGACCCTGGAACCGCGCCTGGGCAACCCCGCCCACCGGGTCTACGAGACGCCGGACGGCATGCTCAATGCCATCGGTCTGCAAAACCCCGGGGTGGACGCGGTGCTGAACGAGATCCTGCCGCGACTGGACTTCGAGGAGAGCCGCTTCATCGCCAACGTCTCCGGCTCCACGGTGGAAGAGTACCACGAGGTCACGCGGCGCTTCGACGATTCGCCCATCGACGCCATCGAGATCAACATCTCCTGTCCCAACGTAAAGGAGGGCGGGGTGGCCTTCGGCAACGATCCCGACATGTCGGCCCGGGTGGTGGCGGCCTGCCGCCGGGCCACCCGCAAGCCGCTGATCACCAAGCTTTCGCCCAACCAAACCGACATCGCCGAGGGCGCCCGCCGCTGCATCGAGGCCGGCAGCGACGCCTTCGCGGTGATTAACACCCTAATGGGCATGGCCATCGACATCGAAAGCCGCACCCCGGTGATCGGCAACAACCAAGGCGGCCTGTCCGGCCCCGCGATTAAGCCGGTGGCCCTGCTCAAGGTGCATCAGGTGCATCAGGTCTGCCGCGGCCACGGCATCCCCATCATCGGCCAGGGCGGCATCACCAGCGCTGAAGACGCGCTGGAATTCCTAATCGCCGGGGCCAGCGCGGTGGGCATCGGCACCGCGTTGTTCTACGACCCGCTGGTGTGCCGCAAAATCAACGCCGGCATCGCCGCCTACCTGGAGCGCCACCAGCTCAGCAGCGTGGCCCAGCTCAGCGGAACCCTGCAATTGCACCAGCCGCAGGCCCCGCGCTGCGGCTGTTGAGGCGCGCAGCGGGCCATGATGATCCCTCGGCTCAAGCATGCGCTGCACCGCTGGCGTCGGCCCGAGCGTTATCGGATGCTCCGACAGCTGCTGCGCAACCAAGGGCTGGACGCCGTCGCCTTGCAATTAAAACAGCAGCGCGACTTGCAGGCCATGGTGCGCCACGCGGTGGCCCATTCGCCCTATTATCGGGGCAAATACGCCGCCGCCCCGCGGGATCGCAACGGTGATTATCGCATCGACCGACTGCCCATCCTGCGCAAGGACGAGGTGCTGGCCGAGCGCGAGCGCATCCTTTGCGACGACGCAGACCCGGCGCGGGTCAAGCTCGGCCACACCGGCGGCTCCACCGGCACCCCGCTGGGCTACTACTACGACGTCGCCAAGCACGAGTTGATGCGCGCCTGCGTGGCCCGCAGCTACACCTGGACCGGCTGGCGGCCGGGGCAAAAGGTGCTCAACCTCTGGGGCGCGCGCCAGGATCTGAACGGGCCTGGGCTCGGGCAGCGCCTGGACGGCTTCATCCAGGCCGCAGAGACCATCGGGGCCTACGAATACACCGAGGAACACCTGGAACGATGGACCCGGCGCATCCGAAGCTGGCGCCCGGTGATCGTGCAGGGCTATCCCTCCATCATCGCCGAACTCGGCCGTTTCATGCGCAACACCGGCGTCGAGCCGCCGCCCTCGGTGATCGCCGTCTACACCACCGCCGAGGTCTTGTACGACGCGCAACGCGCCCTGATCAGCCAGGCCTTCGGTTGCAAGGTCTATAACCAATACGGCTGTCGCGAGATCCCCAACGTCTCCGTGCAGTGCCCCGCGGGTAATCAGCACATCCTCTCGGATATGGCCCATGTCGAGACCCTGGAGATCGAAGGCGAGCAGCGCTTAATCCTCACCGCCCTCACCGACTATACGTTTCCGTTCATCCGCTACGAGGTCGGCGACAGCGGGCGACTCAAGGCCGGCGCCTGCCCCTGCGGCCGACCCTTTCCGTTAATGGACATGGGTCCATGCCGCAGTAACGACCTAATCCGCACCCCAGCGGGCAAAAAGATCCACCCTTCGCGGCTCAACCGCCTGCTCGACGGCCTCGAAGGCATCCGCCAGTATCAGTTCGTACAGCCGGCGCTGGATCGCATCAGCCTAAGGCTCGTGCGTAACGCGCCGCTGCCGGACGCAACCGCCGCCAGCCTAAAGGCGCGCCTGCGGGAGATCACCCATCCCCAAATGCACCTGCAACTGGAGTACCCGCAACAGATCGAACGCAGCCGCTCGGGCAAACATCGGTTCGTGATTTGCCAAGTGCCCGACTGAAGGCGCGGCGCTGGATAACGCAAAGGTCGCGAAGAAGGCGCAAAGAGCGTAAATGCGCTTTCAGGCAGCGGCCTTTTGGCGTTGCGATTTCGCCGTCTGTAAAACCGGCTCTAAAATCGTTTCTGCCAAAAATCGAACCACAGGTACGACGACACCGTCACCAGCTAGGTGATAGGCATCGTTATACTTCTCCGGCAGTTTATAGCTATCCGGCAGCCCCATGAGTCGAGCGGCCTCGCGCGGCGACAGTAGGCGCGAATGCACCTTTTTACCTTCTACGACCAGGATGGTTTGGCGGCTGGACCCGCCGGCGGGTGTGCGCAAACAACCCGATACATCAAACCGCACCTCTGCGCGCTGAACGCCTTGGCGGGTGCGCCTGTAGAGGCCGCCCACCATCCGGCGCCCCGCTTGTTTAGCTTCGCGAACCTTTGCCTGGTTGGTTTCAGTCATCATAGCCAGCAATTTAAGGGTCATTTCCGGCGTATGCCATGCAACACCCTGGGGGTTGTCTTCGACCAGGTCGGCGAATTCCATACCGCGGCTAGGCGCCAGGCCCGGATCCCACCAAATCCATTGTGACGCAGTGCTCGGACCCAATAACCCCCAGGCATCCACCAATGCCTGCGGGTGCCAAACCGGGTCGGGAGATGACCGAACAACGTAATCGGGCAACTGGATGTCTTCTCGAATACAAACAACAAAGAGCCTGGGGCGAGATTGCGGGACAAAATTCACCGCATCCATAATCATTGCACCAAAACGATACCCCAAGGCCGCCACAACCTCGCCAATCGCCGCGAAATCAGCCCCGCCATGGGAGCGCAAAGCGCCATAGACGTTCTCAAGCACTATAGCCCGTGGTGAACGCCGGTCTTGATGCAGCTGCTCGATCAAGCGCCAAAAAGGCCAAAAAGTTCCTGACCGCTCACCCCTAATGCCGGCCCTAGCACCTGCAAGGGAAAGGTCTTGGCAGGGGAAAGAGGCCCAAGCGAGGTCCGGGTCGCCGGGCAGGTCAGCCGGCGTCAAGCCGGCGACATCCGCGCATTTAAAGTGATCGGCGCCCCAATTCGCCCGATACGATGCCGCCTTTCGCGCATCGAAGTCGTTCGCGAAGAGGCACTCCCAGTCATCGCCCAGACCGGCCCGCGCCATCCCGCCGCCGGCAAAAAACTCGTAGAATCTATATGGATGGTTCATGCCCTGTTGCGCCAATCTGAAAGCTCGCGGTTATCGAGTGTATGTCAGCCAGGGCTCAAAACGTGAGCCCGCTAGTACGCCTGCGCCTAAGTGTCGGAAACAACCTGGGCGCTCGTGGAACGCAGAGCCCGCGAAGAACCGCAAAGGGCGCTAAGAAAGACCCTTTGCCTCCCTATACTCAGCGAAAAGACGGCCAGCATTCTGTGCCGGAGATTGAAGCCAAAAAGCGGGAAATTCTTTGTTCGAATAATAGCCTGGTTTCGACAGCCTAGGATCCCGCTCGATGCCTTCGTTTATTTGCAACGGGACCGGCGGCTCGGTCTACGCCGATGTGGATGCCGGGGAAGTTTGCCGGCATTTGAGCGTGGAGACAAGGCAGCACGCTTTAGTCAGCCTTTTGGCGGCGCAGGAAGGCCTCTAGTTCGTCCACCGGTAGGGCGCGGGCGAATACATGGCCTTGGCCTGTGGTGCAGCCTTCGCGTTCGAGGAACTGCCTTTGCTCTTCGGTTTCCACGCCTTCGGCCAAGATCTCCAGGGAGAGGCTGTTGCCCAGGGCGATAATCGCTTGGGTGATCGCTACGTCGTTCAGGTCGCCGGGGATGTCGGAGACGAAGGATTGATCGATCTTGAGCTTGGTGAAGGGCAGGAGCTTGAGGTAGCTTAGAGAGGAATAGCCGGTGCCGAAGTCATCGATGGCCACCTTGACCCCGATCTCTCGCAGTCCGCGCAGTACAGCGGCCGATTCCTCGGGCTCGTTCATCATTGCCGATTCGGTGATTTCCAATTCCAGGGTGCTGGGGGCGATGCCGGTGTCTTCGATGATGGCCTTCACCCGCGCTGCCAGGTCGGGTTGGTCGAACTGTTTGGGCGAGAGGTTGACGCACATTAGCGCCTCCTCGCCCGCTAAGCCGGCGGCCTTTAGCGTCTTTAGTCGGGTGCATGCCTGGCGCAGGATCCATTCGCCCATGGGGACGATGAGGCCCGATTCCTCGGCCAACGGGATGAAGCGCAGCGGCGAGATCAGGCCTTGTTCGGGGTGTCGCCACCGAATCAGGGCCTCGAAGCCGGTGACGCGGCGGCTGGCGATATCGAATTGCGGCTGGTAGTAGAGCACCAGTTCGTCGCGCTCTAGCGCGCTGCGCAGGCTGGCTTCGAGCTGCACCCGTTCGAAGGCCCTGTCGGTCATTTCCGCGGAATAATAGCGGAAGGTGTTGCGGCCGCCGGCCTTGGCCTGGTACATGGCGGCGTCGGCGTTGCGAATTAGGTCGTCCACCCGCCCGCCGTGTTCGGGAAAGATACCGATGCCGATGCTGGCCCCGACGAATACCCGCTGCGTGCGCACCTCGAAGGGGGCCTCCAGGGCGGCCAGCAGTTTGCGCGCCACCAGTGAGGCGTATTCGCTGACCTGCACTTGGGGCAGGATCAGGGCGAACTCGTCGCCGCCCATGCGGGCGATGGTGTCTTCTTCGCGCAGCAGGTCCTTGAAGCGTTGCGCCACTTGTTGCAGCACTTGGTCGCCGAAGCCATGGTCGAAGCTGTCGTTAATGTGCTTAAAGCCGTCCAGGTCCACCAGCAATAGGGCGGCGCGGCCCGCGCGGCGGCGCGCGGCGTTTAGGGCCTGGGTCAGGCGGTCGGCCAGCAGGATGCGGTTGGGCAGGCCGGTGAGGGCGTCGTGCTGGGCCAGATAGGCGTAGCTGAGTTCGCGCTCCTTCAATTCATCTAACAGGCTCAGGTATTCGGTGATGTCACGCGAGACCTCGATCATGGCGGCGATGCGGCCTTGGTCGTCGAGCAACGGACTGGCGGCCACCTCGAAGGTGCGGCGGCGCTCGGGGCCGTCGGCGTCGCGCAGCGGGGGCTTATGCAGCAGCCGCACCGAGCGGCCCTCGCGCAATACCTGGTCGCGGGGGCAGGGGGTGTCCGGGGCGCGACAGGGCGCATCCTTTTGATGCGCCAGGGCGTAGCATTGCAGCGCTTGGGCGCCGCTCGCCCCGTTGACCGCCAGCGCCTTTTCCCGCGCCGCGCGGTTCATGCGCAGCACCTGATACTGGGGGCCGATCACCAGGATCGGATCTTCGATGCCGTCGATCACATGCTGCAGGAAGCTGCGCTCGTCGCGCGCCGCTTGCAGGGCGCGGTTGCGTTCGGTGACATCTTCGCCCGAGGAGAGAATGCCGCTAATCGCGGCGCCGTCGGCATCGTGGATTACGCTGTTGCGCCAGGCGATGGTGCGGCGCTCGCCCTGGGCGGTCACGATGTCGCCTTCGATGTGTTCCACCGCCGCCACCGCCCCGGCCATCAGGCTGGCGAAGACCTCGCGCACCTGCCCCAGCGCCTCGGGCGGCAGGAAGGCGCTGAACCAATCGCGGCCGATGATTTCGCCCTCGGTCAGGCCCAGGATCTCGCAGCCCTTGCGGTTGATCAGTTGCACCGCGCCTTGACGATCCAGCGCGATCAATATCACCCCGGCGATGTCGAGGTAATGCCGGGCGCGATTGCGTTCGGCCTCAATTTGCTGCTGCGCCCGCTTGCGCTCGCTGATATCCGTGTGGGTGCCCACTATGCGCGAGGGTTCGCCGGCGTCGTCGCGCACCATATAGGCGCGGGAGAGGATGTCCACCCAATGGCCGTGCTTATGCCGCATGCGGAATTCGGTGCTAAAGTCGTCCCGTTGACCGGCCGCGTAGTCGCGCAACATGCGCCAACTGCGTTGCATGTCTTCGGGGGCGACAAGGCGCTCCCAGGTGTCGAGGCGGTCTTCCAGTTCATCTTCGGCATAGCCGAGCATGGATTTCCAGCCCGGTGAATAGTAGATGGATTGAGCCTTCAAGTCCCAATCGAACAGGCCGTCATGGGCCCCCCGCATGGCGAGGGCGAACCGCTCCTCACTGGCCCGCAGGCTGGCCTCGACCGCCTTGCGCTGGGTGATGTCCTGCAAGAAGCCTTCGAGCCTCAGCAGCTTGCCGTCGGCATCGCGAATCGGCCGCGCCCGGCAGTTCACCCAGCGCTGGGGACCTTGCGGCGGGCGGAAACGGTAGTCGAGGTTGTGCTCCAGGCCCCCGCGCAGGCTGGATTCAATCGCGGCTTGAACCGCCGTTCGGTCCTCGGGGTGGATCCAATCGAGGTGGGTGTGCAGGTCCACGCTGCGGCATTCGCCCAAGCCGAACTGGCGTTGGCTCTCCTCGGCCCAGGTCACGGTGCGGCTGAGCGGGTCGAAGCTGAACAGGCCCATTTGCGCATAGCTTTGGGCGTCTTGCAGGCGGCGGTCGCGCAGGCCGATACGCTCGGCCAGGCGATTGAAGACGCCAGCCAGGCTGGCCAGTTCGTCTTCGCCCCCCAGCTCCACCCGCGCCGCGTAATCGCCCGCAGCCAGTTTGCTGGCGCCCCGATGCAGCAAATGCACCTTGCGCACCGCCAGCCGCTGCACCAATAACCCGCCCGTAATCAGGAGCAGCAGGTAGATCAGGCCATGATTGAGCGCGGACCGCCGCCACTGCGCCAGCGCACGCCCCTGTATCGGCGCCGCGGGAAGTCGGATGCTGAGCACCCCGTAAAGATCGCCGGCCTGGAGGTCGAAGGCGGTGTCATAACCCGCGCGAATGGCCGGCGGGGCCTGTTCACGGGGGCCATGGCAACCCAAGCAGTAGGTTTCCACCCAAATGGGCCTGGCGTATTGAAAATACTCGGCGCCATCAGGCCCGCGCCGCCGGTGCATCCATTCCGCCGCCTCGGGGTGGTGTTCGAAATACCGAATGGCTTCGCCTTCCGCCGCCTCCGCACGATGATCCGGGTTGCGCGGGAGGCGGGCCACGTTGGCGAACGCGATCCCGGATGGAGTCCAATGCTCGAGGTCTTGGGAGATGCGACTCAGGGCATGGGCGGGCAGAAACCCGAGGGTGCGCTCGTCGAGCGGCAGGCCGCTGTCAATGAACTGTTGATGGTAGATGCGGCGGGTGGCCATTAGCACGCCGTAGAGGGTTTGCGCATCCTGCCGCGCCTCTGCGGTCACGCTGTGGCGGATGCTGCGGTAGTGAACCGTCTCCAGTAATAGAAAGCCGAACAGCGTCACCAGGCCGACACCGAGCCAGATCTTGAGCTGTAGTCGCGATCCGATCCAGCGCATGCTCAATACCCCCGGGGGCGGCCGCTAACGCAGCCGTTGCAGGTCGTCGTCCACGAAGGCCTCCACCGCCTCCAAACCCGCTAGGCCGCGTTCGCAAACCGACTCCACCGGGCTTTGGCCGGCCAGGAAGGGCGTCGGGGTAGTGGGCCAGAGGTCGGCCATTAGCGCGTTGTGCGGCAGCAGCAGGTGCAGCTTGGCGTCCAGCGCGAGGAAGCGCGGGAAGTGTTCCGAACCCAGCGCGAGCAGGGCCCGGCGTTGCTTGCGCTCCACCTGCCAGCGGTCCAGCAGCCGCTCCATCATTAGCCGATAATCCGCCGCTTCAGCCATCACGCCCCCCGGCTGCGGGGCTCAGGCGGCGTTGCAGCAGCTCGGCCAACTCCTGGTCTTCCAGCACCAGGGGGTTGGTCTGCATGCTACTGCCGCGGCTATTGGCCACTACCTTGGGGATGTCGGCCGCACCCATGCCGTAGGCGTCGAGCCGGGGCAGCTCCAGGCGCGCGGTCCAGTCGCGCAGGGTCTCCACCAGGCGCCCTAACGCGACCTCCGGTTGCAAGTGCGGATCCGCGGCCAGCAGCTTGCCGATTGCGGCGTACTTGCCGAGGGCTGGGCTGTGCGGGGCGCGGGCGCTGAGGGCGGCGATGTTGATCGCCGTCGCCTCGGCCAACAGGGTGCCGCACACCACGCCGTGGGGGATGGGGAAAAACGCCCCCAGCGGCGAGGCCAGGCCATGCACCGAGCCCAGTCCGGTCTGCGCCAGGCAGATGCCCGATTGCAACGAGCCGTAGGCGATGCGCGCCCGGCCCGCGGCGTCGCCGGCGAGGGCCTGAAAGAAGCCGTCGCGAAAGGCCTGCATGCCGGACCAGGCCAGGGCGTCGGTCATTGGGTTGCTGCGCAGGGAGACATAGGACTCCAGCAACTGGGTGAAGGCGTCCATGCCCTGGGCGGCCATTAGCTGGGCCGGGCAGTCGGCCAGCAACTCGGGATCGATCAACGCCACCCGCGCCACCAGTTCGTCGTGGCGAAAGGACTTTTTGTAGCCTTCGGGGCCGCGCTCGCTGAGCACCGCGTTTTTGGTGGCCTCGCTGCCGGTGCCGGCGGTGGTGGGCACGGCAATAAAGGGCAGCGCCGGACCCCGGTACGGCAGGCC
Organism: Gammaproteobacteria bacterium; assembly: GCA_011389885.1. Taxonomy (GTDB): domain Bacteria; phylum Pseudomonadota; class Gammaproteobacteria; order Chromatiales; family Chromatiaceae; genus JABBTK01. The sequence goes on from JAABTK010000003.1 coordinate 50,574, forward strand.
CCGTCCCACCCCTTCCAGGTGGTCGAGCACCGAGGTCTGCACCGGCAGCAGGCCGGCCACGGCCTTGGCCGCATCCAGTACGCTGCCGCCGCCGATGCCCAGCACCAATTCGGGCCTCCAGGCGCGGTGGCGCGCGGTGACCGCGTCGGCCAGGGCCGGCGAGGGCTCGTCCTCAATCCGCTCGTGCCGCCACTCAATGCCGTGCGCCGCCAAGCCCTCGGTCAGGCGCGCCCAGTGCGAGGATTGGCAAAAAGACGCGCCGCCGGTCAGAATCAAGGCGCGGCGACCGAAGCGGGCCGCCTGCGCGGGCAGCTCGGCGATACGGCCCGCACCGAACAGGATCTGCGGTAAGCGGGCGATGGCGAAGGGTTCGAGATCCATAATGCGCCTCAAATTCGGGGGTAGAGGCCGTGATAGCACACGCCTTCGCGCGGCGCGGCCATCATCTCGGCCACCTCTTCCCGCCATTTCAGATAGTGCTCGGTTGCCTTGTGGGCCTTGGCCTCGGCCTCGTCGGCATAGGCCTCGTAGAGGATGAAGCGGCCGGGTTGCTCGGGGTCTTGCAATACGTCGAAGCGGCAGTTGCCCTCTTCGAGCACCGAGTTTTCGTGATTGCGGCGGGTGGCCTCGATGAAGGCCTCCACCGCGTCGGGTTTGACCTGGACATGGACCAAGGTGACGTGCATGACGGCCTCCTGAACGGCTAGGTGGGTGGACGAGATTCTGTGACAAGGATCACATTTAACGGTTCGAGTATGAATCATCCAGCGGCCGAACGCACCTCCGACTGCGGGCCCGTAACACTGCGCCCCCTGCGTTCCTCAGTGGCGCGGTTTCCGGTATTCGAGCGCAGGCGCATGCGGCCCTTCAGCCGCCGAGGTCCATCACCCCGTCCATCTCCACCCCGGCGCCCTTGGGCAGGGCGGCCACGCCGATGGCGGCGCGGGCGGGGTAGGGTTCGGTGAAATACTCGGCCATGATTTGGTTCACCAGCGGGAAGTGGCTGAGGTCGGTGAGGAAGATGTTGAGCTTGACCAGGTCCTGCAACTCGCCGCCGGCGGCGCGCGCCACCGCGGTGAGGTTGTCGAAGACGCGCCGGATTTGCGCCTCCATATCGCCGTCGGCCAGCTCCATGGTCTCGGGGATCAGTGGAATCTGGCCGGAGAGGTAGACCGTGCGGCCGACCTTAATGGCCTGGGAATAGGTGCCGATGGCCTGCGGGGCCTGGTCGGTGCGGATGATTTCACGCGGCATCTGGGGTTCTCCTGCTTTCGATAAGGTTAGGCGAGAAGATAACACGACTTTGGAGGCCTTGCGATCATCGAAGCAGGTTCGAAGGCCTTAGGGCTGTCTTTGCACGACGGTATAGAACCGAGGCAACGGCTGTTGGGAATGCGGTTGGTGGTTGGTGGTTGTTGGTTGGTGGTTAGGTGAGCGAAGCCCCGACCGCCATAACCACCCCCATCGGAGGTCGAGGCTTTAGCCGGGGCGAACGACGCCCCAAGCCGGGCCAAGGCCTCGACCTCCAAAGGGCGCCCGACAGGCCCCTCCGCGCTGGAGCATAACCAAGCAAAACGGCCTCCGCACCCTCTGCGGCCCTCTGCGCCCTTTGCGTTCCTAAAACCGCTAAAACCGCGCTAGCGCAACACCCGCCCGATTCGCATCACCTCGGGCACGGCGCGCAGTCCGCGCATGATTTGGGCCAAATGGCGGCGGCCGCGCACCGAGAGGGTGAACAGCAGGGTGGTGCTGAGGCCGTCTTTTTCGTCTACTACCACGTTTTCGATGTTGGATTCCACGTCCGCGATATGGGAGGCGAGGCTCGCCAGTACGCCGCGCTTGTTGCTCACCGCCACCCGAATTTCGGTGGTGAACTCGCCCTCCGGCTCGGTCTCCCAACGCACATCCAGCCACTCCTCGCCCTTTTTGTGCGATACCGGGATGTTGCGGCAGTCCTGGCGATGCACCACCACCCCCTGTCCGGGGCTGAAAAAGGCCAAAATCTCGTCCCCCGGGATGGGCTTGCAGCACTTGGAGAGCTTGACCGCCATGCCCTCGGTGCCCCGAATCACCAGCGGGGGCACCTTGGCCCCCGTATCGGCGCCCTTTTCGGCGATCTGCTTGGCCACCAGCAGGGGCATGCGGTTACCTAGCCCTACCTGTTCGAGCAAGTCATCGGTGCTGGCGACATGGAACGCCTCCAGCACCACGTCCATGCGCGGGCCTTCCAATTCCTCCGGCGACTGATTCAGCGCGCGCAGGGCCTTGACCACCAGGCGCCGGCCCAGCTCCACCGCATCCCGGTGTTGCAGGTTTTTCAGATGCGCCCGGATCTTGGTGCGGGACTTGCCCGAGACCACGAAATCCAGCCAGCCTGGATTGGGGTGGGCGTCCTCCTTGGTAATCACGTCCACGGTCTGGCCGTTGTATAGCCGGGTGCGCAAGGGCACGAAACGGCGTTCCACCATTGCCGCCACGCAGCGGTCGCCCACGTCCGAATGCACCGCATAGGCGAAATCGATCACCGTGGCCCCCTTGGGCAGCACCTTAATCTCTCCGCGCGGGGTGAATACATAGACCTCGTCGGGGAAGATGTCGATTTTGACGTTTTCCAGGAACTCGATGGAATTGCCCGCGCCCTGCTGCATCTCCAGCAGGTCCTTAATCCAGTCGTTGGCCCCGCCGTGGACCAGCTTGTCCTCGCGGCGGCTCTCCTTGTACAGCCAGTGAGCGGCCACCCCGTACTTGGCCACTCGGTCCATGGCCCGGGTGCGGATTTGGATTTCAATCGGGTTGCCCTGGGGGCCGAACAACACCGTATGCAGGGATTGATAGCCGTTGGACTTGGGGATCGCGATATAGTCCTTGAACCGCCCGGGCATGGGCTTATACAGGCTGTGCATCATGCCGAGGGCGCGGTAGCAGTTGTCGGCCTTGTCCACCACCACGCGAAAGCCGAACATGTCCACCACCTCGGAGAAGGGTCGGCTCTTTTCCCGCATTTTTTGAAAAATGCTATACAGGTGCTTCTCGCGCCCCTCCACCGTGCCGTCGATGCCCTCCTGCTGCATGCGCCGGGCGATGGCCATCTCCACGTTGCTCACCAATTCCCGGTTGTGCTGCATGGCCTTGCGCACCGCCTCCTTGAGCACCCGGTAACGCATCGGCCAGGCATAGGAGAAGCCCAATTCCTCCAGCTCCAAGCGGACGTGATGGATGCCCAGGCGGTTGGCGATGGGGGCGTAGATCTCCAGGGTTTCGCGGGCGATGCGGCGCTGCTTTTCGGCCCGCATCGCGTCCAGGGTGTTCATGTTGTGCAGGCGGTCGGCGAGCTTGATCAGGATCACCCGCATGTCCCGCGTCATCGCCAACAGCATTTTGCGAAAATTGGCCGCCTGGGCCTCGGCGTGGGAGGAGAAGTCGATTTGGGTCAGCTTGCTGACCCCGTCCACCAACTCCGCCACCTCCTCCCCGAACTCGGCCGCCAATTGCTCTTTAGAGACCCCGGTGTCTTCGATCACATCATGCAGCACCGCCGCCATTAGGCAGCTTGCGTCCATGCGCATGCTCGCCAGCAGCCGGGCGACCGCCACCGGATGGCAGATATAGGGCTCGCCGCTCTTGCGCTGTTGGCCCTCGTGGGCCTCGGCCCCGTAAAGATAGGCCCGATAGACCTCGCGGATCTGCGACGGATCCAAGTAGCTTTCGAGTTCGGCGCAAAGATTGGGAATGCCGTAACTCAGCTGCTCCTGATCGTCGGGATCGAACAGCGCCGACAGCGGGACCGAAGAATCCATAAGCCGAGCCTTATGCTCGAACAGATTCGGCTGAATGCGCGCAGGAGAGGGGGCAGCGCCGCTCGCCGCGCAGCTCAGGAGTCGGTACGCGGCTCATCGAGTGCCGGCGCCTCCGGGTCCACCAATATCTCGGGTTCGGCCACCTGCTCGGGGGGGCGCAGCGTCTCGTTGTCCACCAGGCCCGAGGCGATCTCGCGCAGGGCCACCACGGTGGGCTTGTCACTGCGCCATTCCACCAGCGGGTCCACGCCGTTGCTGAGCTGGCGCGCGCGCTTGGTGGCCAGCATGACCAAATCGAAACGGTTGTTCAGACTCCCAAGGCAATCTTCCACGGTAATTCGTGCCATTGACCAGTATCTCCAGGGTTTGAATGAGGCTTGAATGTCGCCGATCAGGATCGACGACCCGAAGGCGGCGGAACCCTTGATGATAACGGAAGGCCGAGGCGTTCGCCAAGGCCGGCGGGGCATCCAGCGGCGGCGGAACGAAAAAAAGACGCGCTCGGCGGTCCGCCATGTCCCCAAGGACCGCTATGGCGGAGATTCGCCCGCAGGCGTCCGAGTGCAGCCGCGTCCAAGTTTCGGAGACAACCCAGGCGCTTTCGGGACGCAGGGCGCAGGGAGAACCGCAGAGTGCGCAGAGAGGCGTTTCGATTGATAAGGATAAGCACCGCACCCGACAGCGCCGCTTCGGCGGCGGATGCAATTCGCTTGCCCGCCCCCTGCATGACTGCGGGCTCGAAGCCTGCACGCCTTGGCCCGGGCGCGTAACCGGAAACCCGCACAGCCCGAGGGCTGTACTCCAGGCGGACAGGCATCCCGTCCTGGACGCAGGGACGATCAAGCAAAACCCCCTCAGCGCCCTCTGCGTTCCTAAAAACCGTTGTTTCCGTTATTTGAGCGCAGGCGTCCTAGTAGTCGGCATCGTAATCTTCCAACGGCGGGTTGCCGTCGTAGACATCGCTGAGGCGTTTCTGCAGGTAGGCGTCTTTCAGGAACTCATAGGGGTCGAGCGCCGCTTCCTCCAGGATGCGCGAGGCGCCGAGCAGGTCCGCGCGCGTATCCACGATATTCAAGGCCTTGGCCGTCCAGCGCCAGCCGTCGGAGTCCACATAGTTCAGCGGATCCAGCCACCAGTCCCCCGCCAGCCCGAAGGCGTCGCGGCCGGAACTGGGTCCGAGCAACGGCAATACCAGGTAAGGCCCGGACTTTACGCCCCAATAGCCGAGGGTCTGCCCGAAATCTTCGCCGTACTTGGGCAGGTCCATGCCGCTGGCCACATCGAACAATCCCGCTATGCCGAGGGTGGAGTTCACCAGCACCCGGCTGATGTCGGACGCGCCCCGCTTGACCTTGAACTGCAGCAGGTTGTTCACCGCCGAGCCCACGTCTTCCAGGTTGCCGAAGAAGTTGCTCACGCCGCGGTCCACGAACTCGGGGGCCACCTTCTTGTAGCCCTCGGCCACCGGCTTCAGCAACGCCCTGTCTAGGGTGTCGTTGAACGTGTACATGCTGCGGTTGAAGGTCTCAAAGGGGTCCCGCGGGTCCGCAAACTCGCTGGTGGAGGCGCAACCGCCCAGCGCAATGCCGAGCATAATCCCGCCGAGAAGGCGTTTGATCCAGGTCTTCACGTTCAATGCTCTCGTCTTAAAAGCCCACAGGCCGCGGAGCGAATCTCCGCCGCCCGGCGGCTCGGGTGAGCCGGCCGAATGTGCTAATCTACCACTTCCGCCGCGCAAAAACAGCCGTGCAATCCACCTGCCCCAAAACCCATGCATCATCGCGGCTCCCTGCCGAGCCGCGAATGCCGTAACCGAGGACGCCCCCAGAACATGACCGAGGAAAACTACAACCCCGCCATCGCCCGCCGTTTCCGGGGCTTCTTGCCGGTGGTGGTGGACGTGGAAACCGCGGGCTTTAACGCCGACACCGACGCCCTGCTGGAAATCGCCGCGGTGGCGGTCCGTATGGATGACGCCGGCCGGCTGTTCCCGGGCAAGACGGTCGCCGCCCATGTGGAACCCTTTCCCGGCGCCCGGCTCAACCCCGAAGCGCTGAAGTTCAACGGCATCGACCCCTTCAACCCGCTGCGCCTGGCCGTCACCGAACAGGACGCCCTGCGTCAGATCTCCACGCCGGTGCGCCACGCGATGAAGGCCAGCGGCTGCAAACGGGCCATCCTGGTGGGGCACAACGCCTTCTTCGATCTCAGCTTCATTAACGCCGCGATCCGCCGCACCCGCTACAAACGCAGCCCCTTTCACCCCTTCAGCACCTTCGACACGGTATCCCTGGCCGGCCTCGCCTACGGCCAGACCGTGCTCGCCCGCGCCGCCCGCGCCGCCGGCATCCCCTGGAACGAAGGCGATGCCCACTCCGCCATCTACGACTGCGAAAAGACCGCCCAGCTATTCTGCTGTATCGTCAATCAATGGCAGGATCAGGCCCCAGATCTGCCCTGGATGGCCGTGCAAGGCTAACACCGCCTCAGGCGCGCGGACCTTGGGTTTCGGGTCGCCTCCGTTCACGCTGAACAAACAAGGGCCAAAAAAAAGCCCGTCACCCGGAGCAGGCTCCAGAGAGACGGGCTGGTTTTGCGGTGAATGGTGGAGGCGGCGGGAATCGAACCCGCGTCCGCAAGCACTCCGCCTTCGGCTCTACATGCTTAGTCCGGTCTATTATGTTTAACCGCAATCCACCCGACGGACAGGGCTGGTTTGCGGCGGTTCCGGTTAGGTTTTAACGGTTTGGCCCCGGACGAGCCGCACCGCGATCTTGCGAGTTATGACGCCTGGAATCCGCGCTTCGCAAGCACAGCTCGGTCAGACGGCACCCTACTGGGTATTAAGCAGCTAGTGCGTAGTTGTCGTCGTTGGCAACTATCTGTTTGCAGATGGATTTACGAGGGAATCTACATCCTCGGCATGCACCTTAGGTTTTGCTACCCACGTCGAAGCCAAGTCGCCCCCTAAGTGTCGTAAGTAGGACAGTGTAGGGTCGGCCGAGTTCCGGTGCAAGCGAATCCGCGCCAAGGGCTGGCGCGATGCGCGCTGTGCAGCGGGCTCTCCGCCCTGCGAATCGGTATTTGGTGGTCGGGTCAGGCGTTTTCAACCGGAGGCCCCCATGCCCCAAGCGCCCATTTTAGGGACGCAGAAGGCGCACAGGATCGCAGAGAACTCCCGCGTCCCCACGCTCCAGCGCCGCCGCCCGGGCCATGACCACGGCCTTGGAGGCGCTGCGCGCCGGCGACCCGCCCGCGGGCCGATGCCCTTCGCGGAGCTGCGCACACGGGTTGGATTCGAGGGTTACGATAACGATTTGAAACGGTATGATGGTAAAAACACAGATCCAGGCGTTGCGGCGCGTTACCAGGAGAGACGGCATGAAAACCCGGTTTAAGCTCGTGTTGATCCTCGGCGGCTTGCTAGCCGGCGGCGCACAGACGGCGTCGGCGCGGGAATACCTCGATATACTTTCGGACTTTTGGAAAAACCTGCATCCCGACGGCGGCGAGACCCTGTATTGCGGTCAGGCCTTCAAGCCCTTCGACCGCGCGGTGAACGTGGAGCATGTGTTCCCGATGGCCTGGGTCACCAACGAACTGCTCTGCGGCGAGCGCATGCAGTGCCGCCAGGGCAGCGAACGCTTCAACCGCATCGAGTCGGACATGCACAACCTCTACCCCAGCCTGCGCATCATTAACGAGGCCCGGGGGAGCTACCCCTTCGGAGAGCTGTGGGGTGAGCCGCGGGATTTTGGCGCATGCGATTTCGAGGTCTCCACCAGCAAACGCCTGGCCGAGCCGCGGCCCGAAGCCCGCGGCGAAATCGCCCGCGCCATGTTCTACATGCACGACGCCTACGACCTGCCCATCTTCCGGCGGCAGTTGCAGATGCTCAAGGACTGGAACCGCGAGGACCCGCCCGAGGCCGCGGAGCGCCGGCGCAACGACATCATCGAAAGGCTTCAGGGCAGCCGCAACCGCTTCATCGATGACCCCGCCGCGGCCGACTCATTGTAGGAAATACCAGGCGTTCCAAAGCCCGCCCAAATGGGTGAACACCCAGGCCGCCACCGCGATCCGCCCCAGCAGTCGATGCCGCCGGTTGACCGCCGCCGCCAGGCCCGCGGCGGGCCGCCGCCGGGCCCAAATCAGCAACGGACCCAGCACCAACGGCAGCATGCCGATGCTGCCATGCACATAGATCCAGGGCAGCAGTTGCGCCGGCACCGGCGGCAGCAAGGAGGGGAAACGAAAATGCAGCAGGTACAAGGCGGCGAAGACCCAGGCGGCGACGATCAAAAACGTCATCAACCCCGCATGCCGGCGAAAGGCCCCGGCGCGCGCCGCCAGCCAGGCCCAGCCCAGCAAGCCCAATGCGATCAGCGACCAAACACTGCCGCCAATCAGAACCCATTCGTGAAGCATGCCACCCGGCCCCGGCTCAATCAGAAAGGCGGCATTATGCCCGTTCTACCGCCCACGGCAAAACCTCAATGGCACGGCCGGCCGCTCAGCGGCCGGTTTCAGGTCGCGCCCCGTGTGAGCGGCCGCAGATTGCGCTAAAATCCCGGTGCTCCGCTCCACCAACGAAACCGAAGGCGCAGCCATGACCCGCTCAACCCGCCCCATCGCCGCCGGCGAACTTTGGTCCTCACTTCAGGCCGTCGCCGCCGCGGCGCTTGCAACCGGCGCCCTGCGCCCCATCGAAACCGCTCAAACCCGGCTCGAAGACCAGGGCGTGGGGTTCTTGGTGCGCACCGCCTCCAACCTGCAACGCAAGGCCGAAGACCAGGCCCGCCAGCAACAGGGCCAGGCCCCGGACAACCCCTTCCTGGCGCCGGAACCCGAACTGCTGGTGGGCGATATCGGCCCCGATCACCGCGCGGTACTCAACAAGTTCAACGTGCTGGAACACCACCTGCTAATCGTCACCCGCGAGTTTGAACACCAAGAGCGGCTGCTCAACCTCGCGGACTTTCGCGCCCTGTGCTGGGGCCTTGCGGAACTCAACGGCCTCGGGTTCTACAACGGCGGCGAAGTGGCCGGCGCCAGTCAAGCCCACAAACACCTGCAACTGGCCCCGCTGCCGCTCTCCGGCGGCGAAACCGCGGTCCCCATGGCCAGCGCATTCGGCGAACTCCCCGCCGGCTTCCTGTTCGGCCGGCTGCCGGGGCTGCCCTTTAATCATGTCTTCGCCCCGCTGCCCCCGACCCTATGGGACCATCCCCAGAACGCCGCCGCGCATGCCCGCGACCTATACCAGGAAATGCTGGGCTTTGTCGGCATCGGCGAAATCGAACACGCCGCCGGCGAGATGCATCAAAGCCGCCCCTACAACCTGCTAATGACCCGCCAATGGATGCTCCTGGTCCCGCGCAGCGAGGAATGCGTAGGCCCGATCTCGGTCAACGCCCTGGGCTTCGCCGGCTCGCTATTCATCAAAAACCCCGCAGACATGGACCTGATCCTCGACCAAGGCCCCATGCAAATCCTCTGCCGGGTCAGCGACAACGCCTAACCGAACACCCCACGCGAGCCGTCCCCCATGCGCAACCCGCTGCACCTGCGCCCCACCCAAGCCCATTGGTTCGAGGTCTTCGTACAACGCGACCAAACCGTCTACGCGCTGGAGGCCCTAGCCGCCACCGGCGAGGTGCAGCTCGAGTCCGACCCGCGCGGCCATGCGCTGCGAATCAAACAGGTGCAGGCCTGCATCAAGCAATTCGAAGGCCTGCGCCGCCGCTACGGCGACGAACTTGAGGCCGCATGCGGCGACGCCCCCCACCCCGAGGGCGCACTCGAAAAGAGCAGCGGCGAGGCCCTAAGCCGCCTGCGCCGCTGGCTGGCCGACCGCCTGCGCAGCCGCCGCCGACAGCAAGCCCTGGAACGCGAGGCGCACAACCTCGAACTGCTCCTCGAATGCCTGCAAGCGCTCGCATGCGCCCCGCACCTGCTCGAACGCTTCGCCCACCACACCGAATTCCTCTACAAGGGCGTCTTCGCCTGCCCCCCAAGCCCCGAGACCGACGACCAACCCGCCGCGGCCGTAGACCGCAAGGTGCGCGGCCCCCACCACGAATTCGTCATCGTCGCCGCGCAACCCGCCGCCCGCCTCGACATCGAGGCCGCCTACAGCGTCTGCACCCGACTGGACATCCCCGCCTGGCTCGACCAGCCCAGCGAGCGCCCCTGCACCCTGGTCGAGCGCCGCCTCCAGGCGCTCGCCGAGGAACAGCAAAAGATCCGCCGCAGCCTCGACGAGCAGGCCGCAGACCCCGCCATGCGCACCGCCCTGGGCCACCTCTCGCGCCTCGCCTGGCTCATCGAACAGGCCCCCGAACTCACCGGCGAGCGCCGTATCTGCCACGTCACCGGCTGGACCACCAGCGAGCGCCCCGAAGACCTGCTGGCCATCCTCAACCGCAGCGGCATCCACGCCGCCGCCCGCTTCTCCGCCCCGCCCATCGGCCGCGACTCGCCCATCCACAGCGCCCGGCCCGCCTTCGCCCGGCCCTTCCGGCTGTTCTCCGGCCTCCTCACGCCCCCCACCCAGAGCGAAATCGACCCCTCGTTCCTGCTCCCGATGCTGGTCCCGCTGCTGTTCGGCTTCATGTTCCCCGACGTCGGCCACGGCCTCATCCTCATCCTCGCCGGCCTCGCCCTCAAACGCAGCCACCCCAGGCTCGGCTTCCTGCTCCCCTGCGGCATCTCCGCCACCCTGTTCGGCATCCTGTTCGGCGACTTCTTCGGCCTGCACCACCTGCTCGAACCGCTCTGGTTCCAGCCCATCGAAGAACCCCTGCGCATACTCGAAGTCGCCCTCATCTTCGGCGCCATCCTGCTGATGCTCGGCATGCTGTTCTCCGCCATCGAGGCCTGGTGGGACCGCCAGATCCGCCACTGGCTGGTGATCGACGGCGCAGTGCTCATCCTCTACGCCGGCGCCCTAATCGGCTTCTTCTGGCAGCCCGCCTGGACCGCCATCCCCATCGCCATCCTTTGGTACTTCATCGGGACCGCCCTATTCAACTGCCGCGGCCAATGCGCAAAAAACCTCCTCCAAGGCCTCGGCGAAACGCTCGCAACCACCCTCGAACTCCTCCTCAACACCCTTTCCTTCCTGCGCATCGGCGCCTTCGCCCTGGCCCACGCCGGCCTCTCACTAGCCATCAACACCATCGCCGACCGCTTCGACACCCCGCTCCTCTACGGCCTCACCCTGCTAATCGGCCACCTCTTTGCCATCGCCCTCGAAACCCTGCTCGTATTCATCCAAACCACGCGCCTGATCCTGTTCGAATTCTGCGTCCACTTCCTCAAAAGCGAAGGCCGAGTGTTCCGCCCCATCCGCCGCCGCGACCCACGCCGCTAAAGCCCCGCAAACTATTGACGCCGACCCGCGCAAAGGGTATATTCGACCACCTTGCGGCTACGTAGCTCAGTCGGTCAGAGCGACGGACTCATAACCCGTAGGTCGGTGGTTCAATTCCACCCGTAGCCACCATACACCTGCCCCAAGTCTGCCCAAAAGATACCAAAAGCCCCGTAATTCAACGAGTTACGGGGCTTTTTTGTTTCAGGGGTTTCCCATCGATGATATGGAAATGCCAAAAATCTGTTGGTGCATTCGTGGGTGGATTGATACCAACTGCTCAAGAACTTGATGCCTCGGCCCAAGCCCCAACCCCCAAAACCACCCCCAACGGACGTCGAGGCTTCAGCCGGACCGAACGAAGCCCCCAAGCGTTGTTGATGCCCCCCAGCCCGGCTAAGGCCTCGACCTCCCAAGCGCCCGCCGAGGAAGCCGAGGCCTTAGCCGGGCCGAGCGAAGCGCGGCTGGAGTGTCAAACACGAGTTTGACACCGATGCGCATCACCTCCGCTGCTGCTGGTCCCCAAGGCCCAGCTCAAGAACCCACACGCCTTGCAAGCCCTGCTTCCCAAACCATTCGGCAAGCTAGAGCTTGCAACACATGCGTCTCACCGACGTCGAGGCATTAGCCGGTGATGTCGGTACGCGCCCGATCCTAGGCGTAAATCAAGTCACCAGCCAGGATAAAACCAGCGTAAATTATCGTTTATCAAACCTTTTTTGTATAATTCGGCAACATTTATCCTAGTCATGCGGTGAGTCAACGGCGTCAGATGAGCATAACCCTTGCAGAATGCCTGGAAAACGGCCCCTTGACCTCCAAGGAGATCCAGGCGGCCACCGGCCAAACGCAGTCTGCGGTTTCGCGCCAGATAACAGCCCTTGGCAATCGGGTGATTCGCCTCCGCTCGGGCCGCACGCCTCGGTATGCGCTGACCTGCAACGCCTTTGGCGCCGACGACAAGCTTCCGCTTTACCGGGTCGATCCGCACGGCCATAGCGCCCTCCTCGCGGTAATACGGCCCTTGGCGCACGGGGCGTTCTTTGTTGAGCCCTGTCAGGGCATGCCGGAGGTGTTGCTCGGAGATAACGGCAACGGTCTATACGACGGCCTTTCGTAGTTCCTGAATGACCTGAGACCGCAAGGTTTTTTAGGCCGGCAGGTCGCGGCCGCACTGAATGAACTTGCCGCAGATTTCCCCGCCGATCCCAGGCATTGGCATACCAATCATGTCGGGCGCTATCTACTATCCAACGGAGATGACCTCCCCGGAAACCTCAAATTCGGCCAACAAGCCCACTTGAGAGTGCGACGCCCCCCTGTTGCCGTCACCGAAGATGATTATCCCGACCTAGCCGATCAAGTGATGCGCGGGATCTCGCCCGGCCCTTCTGCGGGTGGAGAACAGCTAAAATTCACCGCATATCACGCTCCAAAAGGCCACGTCATCGTTAAATTCACCCCGAACCAAGCGGGGCCAGTGGCGCGGCGGTGGCGCGATATCCTGATCACCGAATTCCACGCCACAAAAGCGGTCCATGAAGCCGGCGTTCCGGCAGCGGAAACGCGCCTATTGGAGATCGGAAATCGCCTCTTCCTTGAGTCCCGGCCCTTCGATAGAAGCGGCGGATATGGCCGTATGCCAACGCTGTCACTCCAAGCTATAGACACCGAGTTCACCGGCCTGGGGGCCAATTGGCCCCAAGTCATGAGGGCGTTATCAGAACCCGGCCTGGTGAAGCCCCGGCACGTCTATAATGCAGAGTGCCTATATGTTTTCGGCAGGTTGATCAACAATACCGACATGCACCTTGGAAACCTCAGCCTATCCATCGACGGACAAGGGTTCAGCCTACTCCCAGCGTACCACATCGGCTCAATGCGGTTCGCGCCGCGGGCGGGCGATGTGCCGCCGTTTTCATTCTCGCCGCCAAGCCTCAGAAACGCGCCTGCGCGTGATGTGCGAGCGATAGATCCAATGGCCCACAGATTCTGGGAAACGGTTCACAGTGACCGCAGGATTTCCAACGAATTCCGCTCGTTTCTGGAAAATGGAAACCGGCCTTGATCACCGTTCCGGCCGCCGAAAGGACGGGGTTCAAAAGCCCGGCTATGGCTGATCTTCGCAAAGGCAGGGCCTTCGCACTCCAAGCGGGTCATGGCCGATTTGATGATCAAGGCCTGGCTTATGGCTGGGATGCAAAACTTTAGTTTTACTGGTTGCGAGGCTCCGCCTCGCAACCCCGTCTGCCGGCTCTGCCGGCCGAGAGATTTCTCGAAACCACGAAACCACGAAACCACGAGAGCCACGAAAAGATCCTACGGCGATTTGTGTCCATTCGTGTTTATCTGTGGTTCTGGTTGGTGGTTGGTGCTTAGGCGAACGAAGCCCCCAAGCCCAGCCAAAGCCCCAACCCCCAAAACCGCCCCCGCCCTCTCACGCCAAGACGCAAAGCGCGCTAAGAAAGCCCTTTGCCGCCCTGCCTACGGCTAGAATTTCCAGGCAATGCTTAAAGCGGTAAACTGATCCATATCTTGTTGGCCTTTGTACTCCTGCCCCCTAATGATGTTCGTTAAGGTGATTTTAGCGCCCATATACGCCATGCTGATGCCATATTGGGTATCGACCACTAACGGTTTTTTGGCGACTCGATGGCTGTCTGTAAAGGTGTTGCCGTCGAGGAATATATTGCGTCCGATCAGTCGGCTTTCCGTGCCGATGAAGAAATAACCCGAGGCCCGATCGCTGGCTTTCAGATAACCAGACCCGGGTAGGCTGGGGCGGATACGCGAAGGACCATTGTCCTTCCACAGCCCGAGCCCCAACCTCAGGGTAAAACCCACTCCAGCATGGGTGTCCAGGTTGCCCAGGGATAAACCCGCATGCGGCATTAAATCCATTTCCAAACCGCCCAAGGGGTTTAAGGCCTTACGCCATTGCCGATCCCAGTGCAGGTTGACAATCGGTTCGTTTTTCAGTTGGTGGCGCCAGCCTTTGGGCTCGGGCGAGTCGCTGATATGCTCATGCCACCCGCTTTGCACCTCCTCACCTAGGGCATAGGGGCCGACCACCCCGAGTTGTAATTCAAAGGTATCCAGGGTTTTAGGTTTGTTGTTAGCGTCTTTGCTGATCCTTAGCAACCCCAGGCCCGCATATAAATAGGCGGCATAGGGCCTTTCGGTCTTTTGTAATCGCTCTGCGGTTATATCGGAAGGCGTATAGATGCTTTGTCCGAAGGCAAGATTGGCCCGCCACGATTCACGCCCCGGTCCCCGCTTGCGAAAATAGGGGATTAACTCCGCGGTATCGGTTAGCCAGTTGCTGCGATCCTCACCCGAATAATACGACACACGGGTGCCTTGGGTGAAATGGCGATCCGTCCCTGCAAGTACATCGTTTTCCGCCACCAAGGTGAAAATGCCGGGGGTCGGCGCGCTACTCGCCTTGGCCGAAGAGATCGCGACCAATAAAAGCAAAAAAATCCGGGTCAAAAACCTCATTGACCTAGTCGCACACAAAGGCCTGACCACCGCAGCGGCTGATGCACTCGCAGACGGGCGTAGCACCGGCATCGGATCGGCTGGCTTCTGGCTCGGGTCATCACGGGCTCCTGGGAGGCTGGGGGGCTGTTTAGTGTAATCGAGACGGCGACAGGATCAAGCCTTGTTGGGATTGAGTGAGGGTTAAGGTGGGGTCAAGATGGGTGTCCGGTTTTTTTGTGTTGTTTTGCTGGTTGGTTTTCTGCTGTTGTTTGTGAGGTTGAGCCGTCGAGGGTGTCGCAGGGTTCGTCCACTTCCCTTCCTCTGCCAAACAGCCGGACCAAAGTCGGGACTCAAAGCGCCATGGAGTACACGCCTTGGCGTGTCTGTCACGCCCGCACGCCCCGAGGTCGTACCCCAACGGGAACGGTGTCTCATGCTTTGCGGCCTGGCGGGTGCGGCGCTC
The DNA here is from genome assembly GCA_011389885.1 of Gammaproteobacteria bacterium. Taxonomy (GTDB): domain Bacteria; phylum Pseudomonadota; class Gammaproteobacteria; order Chromatiales; family Chromatiaceae; genus JABBTK01. The sequence continues at coordinate 65,692 of JAABTK010000003.1, forward strand.
GCCCCGCCATTGCTCGGTGAGGCTCCCGCGGGAGGCGTAGACCCGACGGATGACCAGACCCTAGGGGGCAAGGACCTCGGCGGTGCGGCCGCCCTGTGTGTAAGTGGTAGGTTGCGCCACGTCGATGCGGCGGGCTAAAAAATCTAGGGAAAAATCTGGGGGAAAATTTGGGTGTATCCTTGTGTTCCTTGTTTTCTTCGCTGTTCGATCCCTTCAGCGGCTGCATCTGGGGCGAGAGCGGTTTTTGCGGGTGGCCCCTTTCTCGTTCGCGCCGAGGAGTCTCTGGGCTCGCCGTCAGTGCTTTTACAAAACCGCACGTTTCTAGGGTTTGGTTTTTTCCCACGAACGGCTGTTATGTATCGCTGTGGATGAAAAAGGGGGAAGGGTGCCTAACAACTTGACACCTGCTCTTTGCCGGCTAAACTTGTGCTGAGCCGTTCCAGCAGCACCGGGGCGCCAGGCCATTCCCCGAGCTAACCAAAAATATTTTGGAGATTTTAATGAAACTGCGTTTCAGTATGCGCCAATTTGGTTTTTTTCTTGTCTTGCAGTCATCCTTGTTACATGGATCAACTTTACCTGACATCGGGGAGTTTGGTTTCATTTCAAGCACGACTAAGATATTGACATCCACCACCAGTACCGAGTCTGTTCCCGGAAAGTACAACTGTACCGGAGTGATTGATCCAAGAGATCAACTAGGTCGATTGGCGTTAGTTACGCTTATTGATAGTGAGTCGGTAGGTTGTTTTACTGACGGCCGATACAACAATTTTAATTACAACACGGAAAAAGGGATTGTCAGGGATGTGGGCAATGCATCACAATTCGGCGCTTACCGGATTTCACCTCCCTCAGTTATGGCGACGGAGTTTATGGTTTCAAAGGTCGCGGTTTACTATAAGTTTCCGTCGGTCGAAGATTATACAATTTATAGTATGGATGGGGGTGATTTAAATAAAATTCTCGAAATCCCCGCATCATCTATAGATAACGATAAATTTATCAAGATAACAGATGGCTCATCTACGCTTACCGTTAGTAATCTCACTGCACCGCGAACTTATTTGTTTGTTCCTTCACGTCAATCGCTCTCAATCTATTCCGATCTTGGCCCTGGCGTGGAAGGGGCGCGCATCAAATCGACAAATCTCGGCGATCTAATGATTTACCGCTATGATGTTAGTGGAACCCCGTACGATACTCGTTCCGGATTCGAGTATGGCCCCGCTGATATAAGTAACGGGTACGGTCAAAAGCGTCAACATTTTAATGTGGCAAAAAGCAACGGAGAGCAAGGTGCAATCTGGCAAGATGCCTCGACAAATTCAATCAGTATTACCTGGTTCGGCCTCGACTTTCGATCCCCTACCAGTATGCCCGTAGCCAATAGCCGTTCCGAAATACTAGCTGCTGCAACTTATGACGACATTGGCAATATCTACTATTTGACCATTCAAAGCGGTGATGGCAGTAACACTGAGACAGCTCGCACTGCGACTGTCTATAAAGTGGACTCTGACGGTTTCATCTTGGTGAGCGAAAATCAGGACACATCCAAAAGTGGCCTTAATATGGTATCCTTCGACAGGTATACTGCCGATATGGCTTATCAGGGAGGCAAGTTAGGACTTTTTCTGGGGCGTAGGATGCATGAATCAAGCGATGGCCGGAATCATCAAGGTGGTTTAGCAGCCGTCTACAGCGCGGATACATTGGCATTGCTTAGAAACCATGGTCAAACATCTGCCCACTCTTTTGATAATTTTATTACTAGCCTTAGCGACCATGGGTTTCTGGGTTTTGACTTGGGGGATAACTATCCTCGCGGTATCAATCTACATAAACTCAGTGATTCAGAGATTCAAAGCCGGGTGGTCTATACCTTTAAAACATCGCACAGTGTGACAGAAACAAGTCCTTCTGATGCGACTTTTCCGGTCTATTCAGAGATCAGCACTAGTAATACCACCTATTACCAATGGTCGAACGATACCGAGGTGTACACGGAGCTTGGCGCTGTAATGGAAACTGGCGGCGCATTCAGCATGGTTTTTGCTGGCGAACCGGATTCAGCCGGAAAATCGTTAAATAATACTAAGGTTGGTGGGTCACTGAACGATGCGCGCAATGTGGGCTTATTGCAAATACGTGCTGACTTTGAGAAGGCTTCCGGCTTCGGGCACCAGGTTTCCGATGACATGGTTCTTTCTTCTGGGATAACAGAGACGGGAGGTTTTTATACCTATCAAGGTGCTTGGGAGGATCAACGCAACACCGGCGTCGTCTGGTTAACCAATTATAGTGATAAAGAATCTGAGAACGCCTCAAGAGTGCGAGCAGTTACGCGGCCTGATGGCAACCTGTTGGTATTCTGGGAGGAGTGGACAAGTAGCAGTTATATCTCTACCTATGTAATGCAGGTCGATGCATCGGGTAACGTGATCGAACGGCCCATTGATTTGGGATCGAGGCTTCGTTTCGATCGACGAGGCGATCTATGGTCGGAAGGTAATTCCGTTTATTCGCTGGCTGGTAGTGCTACGGATAATAAGCTGGAGTTATTTGTGTTGGAGCCGGACTCGTCTTGTGGAGCCAATGATGTTGTACTTTCAAAAACCGTATATGTTAATGGACAAACCGTAATCTGTAGTGGGGCTTCAACTTTGCATACAGACGGTACAACCGTTGAGGTGCAATCTGGAGCGAACGTAACTTATGTAGCGCCAAAAATAACATTGAAGTCGGGTTTTTCTGCGGAATCAGGGGCTGTTTTTTATGCGAAAACGAAACTTTGATAGACATAGGAAAAGGGTGTTGCTGGCCCGCATTTACGAAACGTTCCCTTTGACCGGTCCCAGGGGAAAAGAAGAATCCCCGAGCTGAGAGTCTTTTGCCCTCCGTTTGGCAGCAGGGCTTAGGTCGATCCTGGGCAGCCCTCTTTTTCTTGGATGAGACGGAGGGCAGGGAGGGCGATCAGCAGCACCCAGAAAACCGCTATCGACCCTGGCTCAGCCGCTGAGGGGGCCGCAGGGCTCCTATTCAATGACGGTTCCCCAGGGTTTGCCGTTGATGGCTCGAGGATGGGGGGAGCAGTTCAAAAGATGGCTGTCCCCGTGCTTTGCCCTTTGCTTTATCTTGACGGAAGAACGCTTAGCGAGATTAAAAGCGCAACAAACACGGCGTGGATTCAGGGAAATGGCCGGTTTCGGGGGAACATAACCCTTTTGCTCAATCGTCCCGCTAGCCCGCGGGCAAGAGAGGGGTGCGGCGTTCGGAGGAATGCAAGAACAATCGAGTCGGGCGCTATTTGCTTGGGGCTTCATTGTTTGCCTTTTTGTTCCATAAGCATCCATTTGGAGGCGGCATGAGGATACTTTCCAGCACAGGTTTCGCGATCCTGGGGGCGGGGCTGATCGCAATCAGTTTCGGCCTTGCCCGCTTCGCGTTCGGTTTGTTCGTACCCCCGATCAGGGAGGACCTCGAATTACTTTCCTACGCCATCGGTCTGGTCGGTTCTTTGCCGCTCATCAGCTTTGTGCTGGCCACGCTGATTGCGCCGTTCGCTGCAGACCGGCTTGGCGCCCGCACCACGGCGCTCGTGTCCGGTACTTTCGGGGTCATTGGGCTGGGGCTGATAAGCCAGGCCCGCGACCCCCTGTCACTCGGTGCGGGGTTGTTTGCAAGCGGTATCTGCACCGGCCTGATGATGCCGGCACTGACCGCAGCCATGCAGGCCCTGGTAAGACGCTCGTTGCACGGGCGGGTTAGTTCCGTCATGAACGCCGGTACCAGCGTCGGTGTAGCTGTCTCTGTACCGGCGGTTCTGTTCCTGGCCGACGCCTGGCGTTATGCCTATCTGCTTTTTGCCATTCTGGCGTTCATCGGGGTTGTTGTAACCTGGTTCTTACTGCCCTCCGTGTCACGGGTTATGCCGGCGGAAGCCGCTCCGCCGCCTCCGATAAGCGCAATGCAGTGGGCAAGCCTGATCAGGCTGTCACTCTTTGCCTTCGTGATGGGCTATGTCTCTTCGGCTTACTGGATTTTCGCCCCCGATCTGGTGGTCACAGTCGGCGCACTATCACCGAGCGACACCGGTTGGCTTTGGTTGGCCGCCGGTATCGCGGGCCTTGGCGGCGCCGTGGTGGCCGACCTGGCGGATCGCAATAATCCAGCCATCACCCATGCGCTGATGTTGATGATGCTGTCAGCAAGCTTGGCGTTGCTGGCCGCCAGCCCCGGGCAACTGGTTATCGCTATATTCTCCGCCCTGGTTTTTGGTCTGGCCTACATGAGTCTGACTGGCTTGTATCTGATGAGCGCGATCCGGCAATTGCCGGGCCGATTGGCCATGGGGCCGGTACTGCCTTTCCTGGCCGTCTCCCTGGGGCAGGCCGTCGGTTCCCCTGTGGTCGGTCTGCTGTTAGACGACTTCGGCTATGCGAACGGTTTTGCGATGTTCGCCTCCATTGGCATCCTGGTTGCCATACTATCGCCGCTCTATCCCCCCGACAGCGGCGCCCAGGAGGACATCATAGAGGACGAAACTGGTCTGCAATCAGCGTATGACTATCAGCTTCAGGACGAAGAGGGCGAGCCCCTGCAACTCGTTGCGTTGGAGGGTTTTGAGGAAGGGGCCGAAGCAGGGTCCGCGCCCGATTTAGACGATAATGGTGGGAGAACAGAGCCTGGTTCCAACTGAGAACTGCATTGTTCAGGATGGTGGGGCTTCACCTATGCACGGTTTGATCGGGGGGGCAAAGGCCAACAGCGAAGTCAGCAGCGAAGTCAGTGACACCCAAGCGAGGTCTAGGGCTTGGGTGTCGGTTCTAGTTCTGGGGGCTTGGTTCGCCCCGGCTGAAGCCTCGAACTCCGTTGGGGGAGGCTTGGTTTTGGGGCATCCGCAACGCTTGGGGCTTCGCTCGCCCCGGCTGAAGCCTCGGCCGCCGTGGGGGCGGTTTTGGGGGTTGGGGCTTTGGCTGGGCTTGTTATTTCCCGTATTTGCCCTGGGGTCTGGCGCTGTAGGGCGCCCTTTTTGTTTTCTTTCCTGCCTGTGGTCTCCAATGTTTGCAGGCGGGTGTATTAGAATACGCCTATGGCCGATTTCTTCCAAACCCTGGTTAGTTGGATTGCGGAGCACCCGAATTGGGCGCTGGCGGTGGTGTTTTTGGTGGCCATGGCGGAGTCGTTGGCGATTGTGGGGATGCTGGTGCCGGGGGTGGCGGTGATGTTCGCCATTGGCGCCTTGATCGCGGCGGATGCCATTGCGTTTTGGCCGGCGATGCTCTGGGCGGTGGCCGGGGCGGTGATGGGGGACGGGCTGAGCTTTTGGCTGGGGCGGCGGTTTCAGGATGATTTGCGGGATCTTTGGCCCTTTAACCGCCACCCCGAGAGCCTGGAGCAGGGCATTGCGTTTTTTCGCAAGTACGGCGGCAAGAGTGTGGCCGTGGGGCGCTTTTTCGGTCCGGTGCGGGCGGTGATCCCGCTGGTGGCGGGGATGCTGGGGATGCCCCCTGGGCGCTTTTTGGTCGCCAATGTGCTTTCGGCCTTGGCTTGGGCCCCGGCCTATTTGGTGCCGGGGATGGTGTTCGGGGCCTCGCTGAAGTTGGCGTCCGAGGTCGCCTTCCGCCTGGTGGCGCTGATTCTGCTTTTGGGGCTGCTCGGCTGGTTGACCGTTTGGGCGGTGCATCGGGTGTTTGTGTTGCTCCATCCCCATACCGCGGGGTTGGTGCAATGGATCCTGCGGCTGGGCGAGCGCAGTCGGGTGCTGGGGCAGATCGCCCAGGCCCTGGCCGATCCGCGGCACCCTGAGACGCGGGGCCTGGCGCTGTATGCCACCCTGCTGATCCTGGCCACGGCGCTATTCGTGGCGGTGCTCGGTGCGGTGCTCCAGGGCAGCGGGCCGGCGCGGCTGGATTATTGGGTGTTGCACGCCTTGCAAAGCCTGCGCACGCCGTGGGCGGATCACCTGATGGCCCATTTTTCGCGCCTCGGCGACGCCGCTGTGGTTTATCCGCTGGCGCTGGCGCTCACCGCCTATGCCGCCTGGCGCGGCGATAACCGCACCGCCTTTTACTGGGTGGCCGCCACCGCGTTTTGCCTGCTGGCCTCGCCGCTGCTGAAGGCGGGGCTGGGGGTGCCGCGGCCGGAGGTGGCGGTGCAGCCGCCCGGGTCGAACGCCTTCCCCAGCGGTCATGCCCTGAAGACCACCGTGATCTATGGTTTTCTTGCGGTGGTCATCGCCCGCGGGGTGGCCGAGGATAGGCGCTGGATTCCCTACAGTGTGGCCGCGTTGCCGATTTTGGCCGTGGGCTTGGCGCGGCTGTATTTCGGGGTGCATTGGCTTTCGGACGTGATCGGCGGCATTACCCTGGGCTTGGCCTGGGTGGCCGCGCTGGGGTTGTCCTTTAACCGGCATAGCCGCATTGAAATCCGCTGGGGCGCGCTCACCGCCGGCGCGGCCCTGGCCTTGTTGATGATTTGGGGCGTGCGCACCTGGATGCAGCACGCACAAGATTTGGTGCGGTATGCCCCGCGGGCCGGTTTGACCACCGCATCCATCTCGGGCTGGCGCGGCGGCGCCTGGCGCGAGCTGCCGCAATGGCGACACGACCTTTGGGCGGCCGAGGAGCACCCGTTGAATGTGCAATACGCGGGCGACCCCGCGGCCTTGCGCCTGGCCCTGGAAGACGCTGGCTGGCAGCGGGAATCGGGCATGGGCTGGAAAAGCAGCTTGAAGCTGCTATCGCCCGCCTTGCCCATCGCCGAGCTGCCCATCCTGCCCCAGGTCCATGACGACCGCCACGAGGCCCTGTTGCTGGCCAAGCCGCTGAATGAAGAAGAGCGGCTGGTGCTGCGCCTTTGGCCCTCCGCCATCACCTTGCAGCCCGGCGGCGAACCCTTGTATTCAGGCAATGTGACCCGCCAACTGAAGACCGCCATTTCGGGCTTTGCGGCCTATGCGGTGACCGCAAACACCGGCCATCAGCAGGCCTTGGAGCGCTTGTTTACGGACCTCGGCGACCGCCTGGACGTGGAGCGGGTCCGGGCGGGCCGGCTGGCGCTGATTGGGGCGTTTGGGGGTGTAAAGGACGCCAAGGACGCAAAGGAGCGCAGCGAGGCGGGTGAATGGTGAATTGTGAGTGGTGAGCGGTGAGCGGTGAGTGGTGAGTGGTGATTGGTGATTGGTGAGTGGTGATTGGTGGTTGGTGGTTGGTGCTTAGGCGAACGAAGGCCCCGAGCCCGGCTTAAGCGCGGATGGGTAAAGGCTTCGAGCGCCATTTAGGCACGCAGAGGATCGCAGAGAGCGCGGAGGAATTCTTGTTTGATCGTCCCCGCGCTCCAGGTCCAGGGCGGGGGTGCCTGTCCGCCACTCTAGCCTCGCCTGACCGCCTGGAGTACAGCCCTCGGGCTGTGCAGGTTTCCGGTTACGCGCCCGAGCCAAGGCGTGTACGCCCCGAGTCCGCAGTCATACAGGGGGTGGGCAAGCGAAGTGCATTCGCCGCTGAAGCGGCGGATGTCGGGTGCGGCGCTTATCCTTTCAAGCGAGACGCCTCTCTGCGCCCCCTGCGGTTCTCCGCGCGCCCTGCGTTCCGAAAGCGCCTGGGTTGTTTCGGATACTGAGGCGCAGGTGCGCTAGCCGCGAGTGGCCGGCAGCAGGCTGTTTTCGATGCAGGCGCACAGGGAGTGGGCCAGTACGATATGCTGTTCTTGAATGCAGCAGGTGTCCGCCCCGGGGGCCAGCAGGCAGTAATCCGCCAGGGCCTTGGCCGGGCCGCCGTCGCGGCCGGCGAATAGGATGGACAGCAGGCCGCGTTCGCGGCAGGCCTCCAGCGCGCGCAGGATATTGGGCGACTGGCCCGAGGTGGTGATGCCCAGGAACATGTCGTCGGGCCGCATCTTGGCCGCGATTTGGCGGGCGAAGACCTGATCAAAGCCATAGTCATTGGCGATGGCGGTGAGGATGGAGCTGTCTACGGTCAGCGCCTCCGCCGGCAGCGGGCCGCGCTCGCGCGCCAGGCGCACCACCAGCTCCGCCGCCAGGTGCTGGGCGTCCGCCGCCGAACCGCCGTTGCCGGCGATGTACAGCCGCCCGCCCCGGCGATAACCCGCGATCACCCGCTCCGCCATGCGCTCGAACAGCGCAAAGGGCTCGGCCTGCTCCAAATAGGCCTGCTTGGCCGCGATAGAGGTCTGGAGGGCGCGCTTCAGGGTGTCCGAATGGTTGCTCATGGTGCATTGCTCAAAGGGCTTGGTTGCGCCGCATAGGCACGGAGATCACGGGGGCAATCAATTCAGAATAACCCATAACGCCAAGGGGGCAAAAACGTTGGAGCGGACATTGGCGCTTAAAACAACCGCTGTGAACGCTGCGCCCCTGTGGCCGGTTCTACAGCCGGGACAAAACGTCGTCCAGCAGTCGGGCATTTTGTGTTAGATGCGCGGGGTTGATGGTGCCGACGATGACGCTGGAGACCCCGGGTTGGCCGAAGATGAATTCCAGGGCCTGGCGCACGCCTTCGGGGCCTTGCAGGCGGCCGCTGTTGAGGCCTTTTTTCACCAGTACGCCCTTGCCGAGTTGCGCGGCCCGTTGCAGCACCGGCCGTTGTTCTTCGTACCCGGGGCGGCAGGCGGCCATTACGATGTCCAATCGCTCCAGGGCGCGCAGGCCGCCGGCGGCGGTCTTGCTGGAGATGCCGTGGGCGCGGATCAGGCCGCGCGCCTTGAGGCTTTCCAGGGCATCCGCGGCGCCTTCTTGCTCTAGGATGCGCAGGTCGTCACCGTCCGAATGGATCAGCACCGCGTCCAGATAGTCGGTGTTTAGGGTGCGCAGGCTCTGTTCCACCCCCCGCACCGTGGTGTCGAAGCTGAAATCGAAACGAGAGCCCCCGTGGTCGAAGAACTCGCCCGCCTTGGAGACGATCACCCAGTCCGTGCGCGGCCCCGGCAGCAGTCGGCCCAGGCGCTGCTGGCTGGCGCCGTAGGCGGGGGCGGTGTCCAACAGGTTGACGCCCAGCTCTCTCGCCAGGGCCAGCAGGTCGCTGACCTGGGCGTCCGACGGCAGGTCGAAGGGGCGCGGGTATTTCACCTGTTGGTTGCGGCCGATCTTGACCGTACCCAGGCCGAGGGGGCTGACCCGCAGGCCGGTGGCGCCGAGGTCTCTCAGCTCCATTGGTAGAGGCTCTCCCAGGGCGGCGGACAGGGTTCCGCCGGCGGCAAGGGCGGCGGCTCGAAGGCGCCGGGGCCGGGGCGCAGGCCGGCTTGTGCCAGCGCCGCCAGGCAGCGGTCCGCCAGGCGCGGCGCCAACACCAGCTTGGTGGGCCAAACCGTGAACAGCCGGTCTTGGTGATGCAGGAGGCCGTCGTCCGGGCGCCGACCGTCGGGGGTGGCCGCCTCGGCGCGATCCACCCGGAGGTTGGCCCAGCGGGCGCCGCTTAGGTCCACCCAGGGCAGCAGGGCCTGTAACTCGGCCCGGGCCGCGGCGATCTGTGCTTCGTCGGTGCGCCCTACGCCCTGTTCGGCGATGGCCCCGCCTAGGTACCAGAGCCGCTCGCCATTGGCCAGCGGGTGGGTGGTCAGTGTAAGCCGCGGCTGGGCGGAGGCCCCCAGGCAGTGGCCATACAGGGGCGGCAGCTCGCCGCGCACCAGCGCCATATTCAGCGGCCGCAGCTGCATGGCCGGGGTGTCGCGCCCCAATTCCCGCAATAAACGCGCATTGGCCGCGCCGGCGGCCAGGATGAGGCCGCGGGCGCGGATTTCTTGGGCGCCGAAACGCAGGGAATAGCCGCCCTTGATGGCCCGCGCCTTGGGGAAGGCCTCGATGCGCAGGCAATGTGCGCCGGACTGCCGAATCAGTTCGCCGATCAGCGAGGGTACATTCAGCACTGGCTCTTGCAGGCGATAGAGGTCGCCCTGAAAGCCGGGGTGATCGAAGGGCGCGGGGTATGCGTCGCGGCCCAGGCGCTGGATTTGTGCGCGCATGGCCCGGCCGGCGAAGAAGCCGGTCATGCGCGAGACCAGGCCGCGGCTAGACCAGAGGTGTTGGTGGGGGGCCAGTTGCGCGACGCCGGAGAGGTCCAGCTCGCCCGCGCCGCGCAGACAGGCCCGCCAGCGTTCGGGCATCATTGCCAGCGCCCGCGCGGACTCGGTGATATGCCCGCCGAGGGCGTACTTGACCCCGCCGTGCAGGATGCCTTGGGAGGCCAGGGTCTGCACCCCGCCCAGGCAGCGGGTCTCTAGCAGGATCGCCCGGTAGCCCGCCGCGCGCAGCCGGGCGAGCAGCCAGAGCCCGGCGATGCCGCCGCCGAGGATGGCGAGATCGGCGGTGGCGCTTCCCATGCCTCAGGCCGCCCCCTCGCCCTGATCCCGCGCGCGGATGTCGGCGATCAGGCCGGTGGTGGAGCAGTTCTCTAAATAGCTCAGCACCCGCACCTCGCCGCCGCTTTCGCGCACGCAGCGCCCGCCGGGGATGGCGTCCGGGTCGTTGTCGCCGCCCTTCACCAGGAAATCCGGCCGCAGCCGGCAAATCAGCCGCTCGGGGGTGGGTTCGTTAAAGGGCAGCACCCAATCCACGCACGCCAGCGCGGCCAGCACCGTCATACGTCGGGCCAGGTCGTTCACCGGGCGGTCGGGGCCTTTGAGGTCGCGCACCGTTTGGTCCACGTTGACCGCCACCGCTAGGCGGTCGCCGAGCCGGCTGGCCTGTTCCAGATAGGTCACATGGCCGGCGTGCAGGATGTCGAAGCAGCCGTTGGTGAACACCACCGTCTCGCCCCGCCCGCGGGCGGCGGCGGCGGCAGTCATTAGATCATCCTCGGCCACCACGCCGCGGTGGATGACTTCTTCCTCGTGCAGCGCATGGCGGATTTCGTCGATGCCGGCGGTGGCGGTGCCGAGCTTGGCCACGACCACCCCGGCCGCCACATTGGCCAAATGGGTGGCGGCCTCCAGCGGCATCCCGGCGGCGATGCCGGCGGCCAACACCGCGATAACGGTGTCGCCGGCGCCGGTGACATCGAACACCTCCCGCGCATGGGCGGCCAGGTGGCGCGCCTCCCGCCCGCGCTCGAATAGGGTCATGCCCTTCTCGCCGCGGGTGATCAGCAGGGCCTCCAGGGCGCACTCGTCGAGTAACGCCTGACCCCGCTCCACCAGCTCGGCGTCGTTCCTGCAGGGACCGACCACGGCCTCGAATTCGGCCAGGTTGGGGGTAATTAGGGTGGCCCCGTAATAGCGCCGAAAGTCCCGCCCCTTGGGGTCCGCCAAGACCCGTTTGCCGGCAGCGCGGGCGGCGGCGATGAAGGCCTGCACCTCGCTCAGGGTGCCCTTGCCGTAGTCCGAGAGGATTAGCAGGTCGGCCGCTTCGAGCGCCGCCCCGAAGCCCTCGGGCAGCACTTGACTGAAGCCGCACAGGGCGTCTTCGAAATCCAGCCGAATCAATTGCTGATGCCGCCCGATCACCCGCAGCTTGGTGATGGTGGGGCAGCCCGCGTGCCGCTCGAAGCGGCACTCCACCCGCCGCTGCTCCAGATGCCGTTGCAGGGAACGGCCTGCTTCGTCGTCGCCGGTCAGGCCGTAGAGCACCGCGTGCGCGCCCAGCGTGGCCAGGTTCAGCGCCACATTGCCCGCGCCGCCCGCGCGCACCTCCTCTTCATGCACCCGCACCACCGGCACCGGGGCCTCGGGCGAGATGCGGTCGGCCCCGCCGTGCCAATAGCGGTCGAGCATCACATCGCCTGCCACCAGCACACGCACGGAACAGAAATCGGGGAGATCGATGGAGATCATTCAGGTTAAGGAGCAGGCGCCACAGGGTCTTGAGATTGAGTTGTAATCATAACATAGGCCGGGGGCGGGGACGCAGAGGGCGCTGTGGGCCGCAGAGGACGCAGAGGCGGGTTTGCAATAACGCAAAGGGCGCGGAAGGGGTTGCCCTTTCCCGCTTCGACCGTCTCCGAACCCCATAGCCTATCGATCCCGCATTGCGCCAAATCGCTGAATAACTTCGCTCCGCCCTTTGCGTCTTCTTTGCGTCCTTTGCGTTATAAAGCGCCCGCGTCGCTAAACTGGGTGCGGTGTAGGGCGGCGTATTCGCCGCCGCGGGCCAGGAGTTCGGCGTGGGTTCCCTGTTCCGCGATGCGTCCGTCCTTTACCACCAGGATTTCGTCCGCGTGTTCGATGGTGGAGAGGCGGTGGGCGATCACCAGCGTGGTGCGGCCAGCCGTTAAATGCCCCAGGGCCTGTTGGACCTTGCGCTCGGACTCGGAGTCCAGGGCCGAGGTGGCCTCGTCCAGGATCAGCACCGGGGCGTCCTTCATCAGTGCGCGGGCGATGGCCAGGCGCTGGCGTTGGCCGCCGGAGAGCCGCACCCCATCCTCGCCGATGGGGGCGTCGAAACCCTCCGGCAGGGCCTGAATGAATTCCAGCGCGTTGGCCGCCCGGGCCACCTCTTCGAGCCGCTCACGGCTTGGCGGCTCGGCGAGGCCGAAGGCCATGTTATTGGCCACGCTGTCGTTAAACAGCAGCGGGATCTGGCCCACCATGGAGAGGTTGCGGCGCAGGCTCTCCAGGGTCAGGTCGCGCAGGTCCGCGCCGTCCAGGGTGATGCGCCCCGCGCAGGGGTCGTAAAAACGGGGCAACAGGCTCACCAGGGTGCTCTTGCCGCCCCCCGAGGGACCGACCAGGGCGATGGTCTTGCCCGGTTCGGCCACGAAGCTGACCTCGCTCAGCACCTGCTCCGCATTCGGGCCATAGCGAAAGGAGACCCGCTCGAAGGCGATACGCCCTCGGGCGCGGCGAATATCCCGGCTGCCGGTCTCGTTTTCAGGCGGCTCATCCATCATCCCGAATACGCTCTCCGCCGCCGCCAAGCCGAGCTGGAGGGGCTGGTTCACCCCGGTCAGGCGCTTAATGGGCGGGAACAGCAGGCCCAGCGCGGCCAGAAAGGCCACGAAACCGCCCACGGTCAGGGGCTCGGCCCCGGTCTGGCCGGTGCCGACGTAGATTAGCGTGGCCAGCGCCACCGCGCCCATTAGCTCCACCACCGGCGCGTTCGCCGAACCCGCCACCTTCAGCTTGAGCTGAAAGCGCCGCACCCAGTTGATTTGGTTGCGAAAACGCTGTCGCTCCGCGGCCTGACCGCCGAATACCTTAATCACCGCCTGACCGCGCACCGCCTCTTCCAGCGCATGCGTCATTTGGCCCATCGTGGCCTGAAGCTCCCGGCTCAGCCGCCGGGTGCGCTTGGCCACCACCCACACCACCGCCGCCACCGCCGGCATCAACACAAAGACGCCGGTGGTGAGCACCCAGTTCAACCACAGCATGTAGGCGATGAGGCCGATAACGATTAGGGTGTCGCGTACCAGCACCGTCAGCACCTTGGTGGCGGCCTGGGTCACTTGGTTGACATTGTAGGTGAGCTTGGAGACCACCACGCCGGTGGAGTTTTCGTCGTAATAGCCCGCCGGCAGGTCCAGGATGCGCTCGAACATCTGCCGCCGCAGGTCGTACACCAGCTTGCCCGCCACCCACTCGAAGGCCACGCCGCTGACAAAGGCCCCGAGGCCGCGAATCAGGAACAGCCCGATTAGCGCAATGGGCGTCCAGGTCATGTACTGCGGGTCCTTTTCCACGAAGGTGCCGTCGAGCAACGGCTTGAGCAAGGCCGGAATCGCCGGCTCGGTCAACGCCAACACCACCATGGCGCCGATGGCCAGCGAGAACCTGGACCAGTAGGGCTTGACGTGGCGCAGCAACCGAAAATAAAGCTCGCGACTAGACATTTGGCGGGTTTCGGGCATAAGGCGGCATCGGAGTGACTGAGAAAACCGCCTATTCTATACCCCAAAGCCCGTTTGGTTGGAAAATCCGCGAAACAACCGCCAATCCAACCGGCAAGTTGAACCACAGATAAACCCGGATGAACACAGAGAGCCTCCGCAGGGGACGGCTTGGGAGGTGTCGAGGCTTTACCGGGCTTGGGGGCTTCGCCTAGGCGCCAACCGCCGACCACAGACCGCCAAGTTGAACCACAGATAACCACAGATGGGCACAGATAGCCTCCGCAGGGGGCGGCTGGGGAGGTCGAGGCTTTAGCCGGGCTTGGGGGCTTCGCCTAAGCACCAACCACCGACCACCGACCACGGACCACTAACCACTAACCACTAACCACTAACCACTAACCACTAACCACTAACCACTAACCACTAACCACTTTGGCGCAACTCTTGTATGAAGAACGGAAACCCGCGTTTTGGGTTGATTCCGACAAGGTTTTGGGCTAGACTAGAGGCGAATGGGAATTATTCTCAATACTAACCTACTAAAGACGCTGTTACAGCCTATGAATAATCTCGCGCAAGATCCGTCGCTGAAGACGCTACCGTTGACCCGGTTCCGCCCGGGCGCGCATGTGCGGATCGATGCCATCGAAGGCGGGCGTGAAATGACCCGGCGGCTGCTGGCGTTGGGGATTCGCACCGGCTCCGAGGTGGAGGTGCTGCACCGGCGCGGCCGCGGCGTGGTGGTGGTCTCCGGGGCCAATCGTATCGCCTTAGGCGGCGGGGTGGCCGAGCGGTTGCTGGCCGAAGCCCTCCTCTAACCCCCTATTGCAGACCCTACGGAGACCGGCGTGCTGACCATCGCCCTCGGCGGCAACCCCAATTGCGGCAAGTCCGCGCTGTTTAATCGCCTCACCGGCATCCGCCAAAAGACCGGCAACTGGCCCGGCGTGACCGTGGACCGCAAGGAGGGGCGCTTCGATCTGAACGGCGAAGAGGTGCGGGTGATCGACCTGCCTGGCATCTATTCCCTGGACGCGGCCTCCATCGACGAACAGGTGACCCGCGACTTCCTGCTGTCGGACGAGGCGGACCTGATCGTTAACGTCATCGACGCGGTGAACCTGGAGCGCAACCTCTATTTCAGCGTGCAGTTGCGCGAAATGGGCCTGCCGATGGTGGCGGCGGTGAACATGATGGACGTGGCGCGCAAGCGCGGCATCCTGCTGGATCTTGATCGTCTGTCCAAGCAACTCGGCTGCCCGGTGGTCGCCATCGTGGCGGTGCAGGGCGAGGGCATGGAGCGATTAAAACAGGCCATGGCCGCCGAGGCCAAGCGCGAGGACGCGAATGGCTTTCAGGTACACCACGAAGATACGGTGGAGCAGGCCATCGCCGCCATCGGCCCCAACCTGGAGCCCGTCTGCGGGCGCGCCAACTGCCGCTGGCTGTCGCTCAAGCTGTTGGAGGGCGATGCGCATGCCGCCTCCCTGGCGGACGAGGCCACCACCGCCCAGGTGCGGGAGTGGCAGGCCATCATCGCCAACCGCGCCGGCGAGGACGCGGACATCCACATCGCCGACGCCCGCTTCGCCCATGCCCATGCCCTGTCCCAACAGGTGATCACCGAACGCGGTCGGGTGGGCCGCACCGCCACCGACACCATCGACCGCCTGGTGCTCAACCGCTACTTCGGCGTGCCGATCTTCCTCGCCGTGATGTACCTGATGTTTATGTTCACCATTAACATCGGCGGGGCCTTTATCGACTTTTTCGACCTACTGGCCGGGGCGCTGTTCATTGAGCTGCCGCGCACCTGGCTCACCGCCCTGGGCGCGCCCGAATGGCTCACCGTGGTGATCGCCGACGGGGCCGGCGGCGGCCTGCAAGTGGTGGCCACCTTTATCCCCATCATCGCCTGCCTGTACCTATTTTTGTCGGTGTTGGAGGATAGCGGCTACATGGCCCGCGCCGCCTTCGTAATGGATCGGGCGATGCGCGCCATCGGCCTGCCGGGCAAGTCCTTCGTGCCGCTGATCGTGGGCTTCGGCTGCAATGTGCCGGCGGTGATGGCCACCCGCACCCTGGAGAACCTGCGCGAGCGCAAGCTCACCATCTTAATGAACCCCTTTATGTCCTGCGGCGCCCGGCTGCCGGTGTATGCGCTGTTCGCCGCGGCCTTCTTTCCCGCGCACGGGCAGAATTTAGTGTTCGCGCTGTATTTAATCGGCATCGGGGTGGCGGTGCTCACCGGGTTGATTATGCGCCGCACCCTGCTCACCGGCGAGAGTTCGGGCTTCATGATGGAGCTGCCGCCCTATCATGCGCCCACCGTCAAGGGCGTGTCCCTGCGCACCTGGGACCGGGTGAAGCTGTTTATTAAGGACGCCGGCAAGATTATCGTCATTATGGTGGTGATCCTGAACGTGCTCAGCTCTGTGGGCACGGACGGCAGCTTCGGCAACGAAAACAGCGGCCAATCCGTACTCGCCAGCGCCGGCCAGGCCCTGACCCCGGTGTTTCGCCCCATGGGCATCGACGAGGACAATTGGCCCGCCACCGTGGGCATCTTCACCGGCGTCTTGGCCAAGGAGACGGTGGTGGGCACCCTAAACTCCATGTACGGCCGGCTGGCCGCCGAGGCGGCCCCGCCGTCCGAAGAGGTCCCCTTCGTATTCGGCGCGGCGGTGGTCGCCGCCTTCGCCACCATCCCCCAGAACCTCGCCGGGGTGGCGGATCGGGTGCTCGATCCGTTGGGCATGAAGGTGGGCGAGGTGCAGGACAGGCAACAGGCCGCGGCGGCCCAGTCGGTGAACGCCGGCATCTTCGGGGCCATGGCCAGCCGCTTCGACGGCCGCGCCGGGGCCTTCGCCTACCTGCTGTTCATCCTGCTCTATTCCCCCTGTGTGGCCACCATCGGCGCCATCGTGCGCGAGACCGGCCCCGCCTGGGCCGCCTTCGTGGTGGCCTGGACCACGGGCGTGGCCTATGTGGTCTCCACCCTGTTCTATCAACTGGCCACCTTCGACCGCCACCCGCTGGCGGCCGGGCTTTGGATTTTGGTGTTTTCCGCGGTGCTCGCGGCCGCCCTGATCGCCCTGCGCCGCTGGGGCCTGCGCGGCCAGGGGTTGCGGCCGGGGCAGGTCGGCGCATGATCCTGCCCGAGATCCGCGACTATGTCCGTGAGCGCGGCCAGGCTAGCCTGGAGGACATCGCGCGGCATCTCGACGCCCAGCCCGACGCCGTGCGCGGCATGCTCGCACGCTGGATCCGCAAGGGCCGCATCCGCAAGATCCTCAAGGGCCCGGCCTGCGGCAGCTCCTGTTCCAGTTGCTCCACCGAATCCACCGAGGTCTATGAGTGGATCGACCCGCAGGACCGCGACCGGGGGCTAAAGCGCATTTCGGTAGTGCAGCAATCGTCCGGGCCATCGAGCGGGGGTTGAGGCCTCGGCCGGACTGGGTGGTCAGCGGTCAATGGTTAATGGTCAGTGGTCAGTGATTGGCGGTTGCTGCTTAGGCGAGCGAAACCCCCAAGCCCGGCTAAAGCCTTGGGTAACCTGGCAATGCTGCCAGCTGTGAGAGAGCCGCGCAAGCGGGAAGCTCTCCCGAGTAAGGTGTAGTCGACCGCTCGGAAGTGTAATGACTGCAAGGCGAAAGCCGAGGAGACAGAAAAGCGAGTGCAACGAGGTGAAGGGTGTATGCCCTGAATCCGACACATAGCCCCGAGAATAGTGATTTTGGGTGCGGGCCGATCCCCTTGAGGCGGGCGCAGGCCATGCGCGAAGCGCGTTAGAGACGAGCGCGGAGCGTCCCCCCGGGGTCTCAGACGGCATCGAGGTGCACAACGGCAGGTAAGTAACCAGGCGAGCGACGATCAAGGGCTCTTGGGGAAAGGCGCAATGCAGTACCCGAGTACGGACGACCAATGTAACAAGAGGCGTTCGGATGGCCGCGTCGCGAGTGATAAGGACCGGTATGCCGCAACGGTTAGCGATGAAGAGGGGTAATGCCCTTGGAGTGAAGGTCCTTACGATCAGTCACCCGTCAAGGGGAAACATTGGCATGATACAAGGCATGAACAACCAGTGAGCACGCAACTGAGACGGATAGGCGAAAAGGCGCGCAGCGAACCGGGGCTGGTCTTCACCAGCCTCTACCATCACGTCTGCGACGTGGACAACCTGCGCGCCTGCTTCGAAGCACTGCCCGGCAATCGGGCAGTGGGGATAGATGACCTGAATCCCTTTCGAAGCGCGGAGGCTCGCTGAAGGAC
>JAABTK010000040.1 GCA_011389885.1 Gammaproteobacteria bacterium
GCCGGATGTGGGAAAGCCGCTTGTCCGGTTCTGAGAGGGGGCGGGTATCAACTGGCGCCACGGGTGAGATATTGTGGCACCGCCGGGAAACCAGGCGGCTAACAGAGAACACAAACTTCACCCTATCGTGCCGGGAGTGCCTGTCCTACTCGAAACCTCCCAAGCCACCCCCAACGGAGGCTATCTGGGTTTATCTGTGGTTCAATTTGGTGGTCGGTGCTTAGGTGAACGAAGGCGCAAGTCCAGCCAAAATTTCAACCCAGGCGCTCCTGGAACGCAGAGCACCACACAGCCCGAGGGCGGTACTCCAGGCGGCTAGGCGAGGCTGGAGCGGCGGACAGGCGCCCCGGCCCACGCTCAAGCAAAACCTCCTCCGCGCTCTCGGCGCCCTCTGCGTTCCTAAATGGCGTTGTTTCCGTTATTTGCGCGCAGGCCGCCCGGTTGGGCATCCGGGCATAAAAAAACCGGCTTGTGGCCGGTTTGGGTCGAATGCGCGGACCCGGGTTTAGAGGGCGTTGATTTGCGCATTGAGGCGGCTCTTATGGCGAGCGGCCTTGTTCTTGTGGATCAGGCCTTTGTTCGCCATGCGGTCGATCACCGGAACCGCCTGTTGAAACGCCTGGGCGGCGTTTTCCTTATCGCCGGAGGCGATGGCATTGATCACCTTCTTGATCTGGGTGCGCATCATGCTCCGCCGGGAGGCGTTGTGTTGACGGCTGTTCTCCGCCTGGCGAGCGCGCTTACGGGCTTGTGCTGAGTTGGCCAATTCGACCTCCCTAGGATGTCCAGCAATTCGGTTGCAATTCGGAAAGACCGCGGATTATGGCGGCGCTTTTTCGGTCTGTCAAGGCCTTAATGCGCTGCATCCACGGAATGCAAACGACGGCCCTTGGGGATCGAAGGGCCGCAGAGGGCGCGGAGGCCCCTTTGCCTTGGGGTGCGCGGGCGCGGCTTCCCGCCGAAACCCCGCTCCGTGCGCGCCCTGCGGCGCCCGGTGTCCGCTGCGGTCCGAACCTGGCGGGGATCGGTTGTTTTCGACCCTCTAGTACGGCTGCGCACAAGTAACGGAAACCACGCCATTTAGGAACGCAGAAGCTACCGAGGACCGCAGAGCGCGCGGAGGCGGTTTTTTGCCGGCTTGCGCCTGCCCGGCGCCAAAGCGCCGCCTAGCCGCCTGGAGTAAAGCCCTCGGGCTGTGCGGGTTTCCGGTTGCGCGCCCGGGCCGAGGCGTGTACGGCCCGAGCCCGCAGTCATGCAGGGGGCGGGCAAGCGAAGCGCATTCGCCGCTGAAGCGGCGGATGTCGGGTGCGGCGCTGATCCTTTCAATCGAAACGCCTCTCTGCGCCCTCTGCGCCCTCTGCGCTCTCTGCGGTTCTCCGCGTACCCTGCGTGCCGAAAGCGCCTCGGTTGTGTTCGATACTTAGGCGCAGCTGTACTAGGATTCGCCCCTACTCCGGATAAGCCACCACGCTCAGGCCCTGGGGGAATCCCCGCTGTACGGTTTCGCCGACCACGCGGCAGCCGTCCGGGGTGGTGACGATGGCTCGACCGAGGCCATTGGCGCCGGCGCTGCCGGTGTAGAGGCGCTCCCATTGCAGGCCGCCGTCGGCCCCGGAGAAGCGCGCCGTGAGCATTTCGGCCAGCCCCTCGGTGCGGTTGCCGGTGACCAGGACATCGCCTTCGGCGGTGGCGGTCACGGCGACGCCCTCTTGCCACTTCGGGTCGCCGTGGCGGATCGCCCATAGCGCGTCGCCATTGATCGACGAGTATTTGCCCAGGAACAGGTCGTGGTCGTCGCCGTCGAAGCTGCGGCCGGTGAGCAGGATGGCCCCGGCCGGGTCGAGGGCGAGGTCGCGCACCCGGTCGTCCAGGAGGATGGGCGGGTGGACGCGCTCAAAGATCAAGTCGCCATCGGCCCCGAAGACGGCCAGCAGCGGGCGGCAGCGGCCGTCGTCGCAGGCCTCGCCGCCGAGCACCAGGCGCCCGGCGGGGTCGGTGGCGAGGCCGAAGGCGGTATGACCGTAGGCGGGGTCGCCGGCGCGGGTCAGCCAGCGCCGCCGGCCCTCGGCGTCGAAGCAGGCGACAAAGACGCCGTAGGAGCCGTTGGATGAATAGTCGCCGGCGATGCAGAGCCCGCCATTCGGCCCCTGGGCCAGGGCATTGCCAAAGTGGTCTTTGGGGAGGTCCAGCACGCCCTCGGCGAGTATTTCGCCCTGCCGGCTGAGGCGGATCCAGCGATGGTCCCAGCCGGCGCCCCAGGCCGCCGTCGCCAACTGGCCGTTCGCGGTGAGGATGAGGCCAAAGGGGTATTCGATGTAGTCGGGCAGGGGCTGGCGCCATTGTTCGATGCCCGCGCGATCAATGTGCGCGACGAAGACGGCGTTTTCCCAGGTTGAGACCACGCGGCCGAGGAGGTGGACGCCATCCACGGGGTCCGCTACCAGGCCCTTGGGTCCGACGGCCTCGGTGGCGCCCGTGTAGAGGCCGGTGTCGGCCTCCCAGATCAAGGCGCCTTGGGCGTCGTAGCGGCGCAGCGAGAGGTTGCCGCGACCGGTGGCCAGGGCCAGGATGTCGCCGGAGGGCAGGGGTTCGAGGGCGGCGATGCCCTCGCGGGACCGGCCGGGCTCTGTCACCGCCCAGGCTGTGGCCCCGCTCGGGTCGAGGCGCCGAATGCTATAGCCGTCCTCTTCGCCGGCCCCCAGCAGCAGGCCGTCCCGGTCCAGGGTCGCGGCCATGGGGGGCGTGACCGCCAGGGACTGGCCGAGGGCGGTGGTTAGGGTGGCGCCGCTGTGGTCCAGGCGCAGGGTGAAGGGGGTATGCCGCCGTTTAGCCGGCTGGTAGACGCTGCCGGCCAGCACCCGCGCCCCGTCTGCGGCGAGGCGGGCGTCGCTTGTAAAGTCGCGCCCGCCGAGATCGATGCTGCGTGACCAGCGCAGGGCGCCGCCGCGGTCAATCTCGAACGCGAGCAGGTCGCGTTCGCCGTGCAGCTGGGTTTCGCCGTAGACCAGCACGCCGTCGCCGAGGTCGAGGATCCCGCGTGGTCGGCTGGGACCCGGGGTGCTCAGGGTGTGCGCCCATGCGAGGGCACCGTCCGGGTCGAGTGCGAGGGTGCGCACGCCGCCGCCCTGTACGTCTTCGCCGGTGAGGCGTCCGGCCATCACCAGGGTCTCCCCGGCGGCGGCCGAGGCGTGCATGCGGGCCTCGGTCGCGGGGTCTTTAAAATCCCAGCGGGCCGCGCCGTCGCGGTCGAAGGCGCGGACCCTCAGGGCGCCCGCGGTCCCTGTGCCCAAGGCCGCCAGCTCGCCCCGGGCAGTGAACTCCAGGCCGAGCCCCAGGCCGTCGAAGCCGTCGAGTTCACGCTCCCAGAGGAAGCGCCCCTCGGCGTCCTGTTTGACCAGCCAGTTCGGGACATGGCCCCAGGGCTGACTCGAATAGCCCGCCCAATACAGCGCCCCCTCCAGGTCCGTCCGCAGGGCCAGCGGGATGTCGTCGCTGCCGCGGTCCAGCACCCAGCTCCAAAGCAATCGCCCCGAGTCGTCGTACTTCAGGGTCATGGCGTCCCAGTCGTCCGCCGGATGCACCTGCCCCGCCAGCAGCAGGTTGCCTTGGGCGTCCCAGGCCAGGGTCTCGCCCCCCCTTCCCCGCTCGGGCAGGGCGGCGGCGGCGCCGTAGAGGGTCTTGACCCACTGCGGCGGCGGTTCCTCGGACAGCGCCGGACTGGCGCAAAACACGCAGGCGACAAGGGTTGCGGCCCGTGGAAGGCATGCAGGGCAGCGGTGTGACATGGTTGCGATCTCCATCGGTGAAGGGCGCCCTAGTGCAGCCGCGCCTCAGTATCGGAAACAACCCAGGCGCTCTCGGAACGCAGGGCCCACGCAGAACCGCACACAGCCTGAGGGCTGTACTCTCCAGGCGACCAGGCGAGGCTGGCGCGGCAGACCGGCATCCCCGCCCTGGAACGCGGGGACGATCAAACAACCCCCCTCCGCGCCCTCTGCGTTTCTCTGCGCCCGCTGCGTTCAAAATGGCGTTGTTTGCGTTATTTGTGCGCAGCCGTACTCGGGTGCTCTTCAGATTATAGTCCACCGCGAGCGCCGTCGTGGGCCGGAAGAGACCCGGGGTTGCAAGGCCGCTCGGAAACCCCGGGCGTTCGCTCTATAATCCCACGCTTTCACTCGCCCTCGGAGCAAGCGCAGGCATCGTGTTCAAGTCCTTGGCCAAGTTCGGTTCCAACACCCTGTTGTCCCGCATCCTGGGCTTCGTGCGGGATTTGGTATTCGCCCATGTGTTCGGCGCCGGCAGCGCCACGGACGCCTTCTTCGTGGCGTTCAAGATCCCCAATTTCCTGCGTCGGCTGTTTGCCGAGGGGGCCTTCGCGGCGGCCTTTGTGCCGGTGTTGGCGGACTACCGGCAACGCAGCTTGGCGGAGTTGAAGCTGTTCGTGGACCGGGTGGCGGGCACCTTGGGTGCGGTGTTGCTGTTGGTGACGCTGATCGGGGTGGTCGGGGCCCCTGGGCTGGTGATGCTGTTCGCGCCGGGGTTTGTCGGCGATGACGGGCGGTTGGCGTTGGCGGCGGAGATGTTGGCCCTGACCTTTCCGTATTTGCTGTTTATCTCGCTAACCGCCTTCGCCGGCGGCATTTTGAATTCCTATGGCCGCTTCGGGGTGCCGGCCTTCACCCCGGTGATCCTGAATGTCTGCCTGATTTCGGCCGCGCTGTGGTTGTCGCCGCTGTTGGCCGAGCCCATTGTGGCGCTGGCCTGGGGGGTGTTGCTGGCCGGAGTGCTGCAATTGCTGTTTCAGCTCCCGTTTCTGCACCAGTTGCGGTTGGTGCCGCGGCTGCGGCTGGCGCCCCGGGATCCGGGGGTGCGGCGCATCGGGGTCTTGATGCTGCCAGCGCTGTTCGGGGTTTCGGTGACCCAGCTCAATCTGTTGCTGGACACCGTTCTCGCGTCCTTTCTGGAGGCGGGCAGCATTTCCTGGCTGTATTACTCGGATCGCTTGATGGAGTTTCCCCTCGGGGTGCTCGGCGTAGGGCTGGGTACGGTGATCCTGCCGCGGTTGTCGGAGCGGCATTTGCAGGCCTCGCCGGAGGCCTTTGCGCACACCTTGGACTGGGCGCTGCGCCTGAGCCTGTTGTTCGGGCTGCCGGCGGCCCTCGGGCTGTTCATGCTGGCGGGGCCGATTATCGCCACCCTGTTTCAATCGCCGGTGTTCGATGTGCGCGACGTGAGCATGTCGTCCTATAGCCTGATGGCCTATGCGCTGGGCCTGCTGCCCTTTATCTTGATTAAGGTGCTGGCCCCGGGGTATTTTGCGCGCCAGGATATGCGCACCCCGGTGGGCATCGCGGTGCGGGCGATGGCGGCGAACATGGTGTTGAACCTGATCCTGGTGTGGCCGCTGGCCCATGCGGGGCTGGCCCTGGCGACCACCCTGTCGGCGGCCCTAAACGCCTTTTTGCTGTATCGCGGCCTGGGTGCGGACGGGGTCTATCGGCTGGCCCCGGGGTGGGGACGGCTGACCCTGCAAGTGGGCGGGGCCACGCTGGCGATGGCGGGGCTGTTGTGGTTTGGCGTCCCGGACCTGGAGCAATGGCTGGCGCTGGCGCGTTGGGATCGCGCCCTGCAGCTGGTGCTGTGGATCGGCGCCGGCGGCGCGGCCTATTTTCTGGTGCTGTGGCTTAGCGGCGTGCGGCCGCGGCAGTTCCTCGCCCAGGGCGACTGAGGCCGGCCACGAGCAGGGGCAGGGTCTATTACGCCTGCGCACCAATAACGGAAACAACGGTTTTTAGGCACGCCGAGGGCGCGGAGGAATCCTTGCTGGATCGTCCCTGGGTTCCGGGGCGGGGATGCCTGTCCGGGCGCTTCAGCCTCGCCTAGCCGCCTGGGTACAGCCCTCGGGCTGTGCGGTTCTGGCTGTGCTCGGCACCCCGAAAGCGCCTGGGTTGCCAGTTGGTCAAACGGCGTGTCAAACGCGAGTTTGAAACACCGCTGATCCCCAAGCTCCAGCTTGCAAGACAGGCATCCCCAAAGAGGCCCTGGGAACGAGCAAATCTGTGTTTATCCGTGTCTATCTGTGGTTCTTTAACAGGCGCCTGTGATGGGCGCGGCGCTGATAAATCGCGACCAAAGCCAATGGCGGGGGGCGCCTTTGCCCATCCGCTAAAGCCTCGGCCGCCCTGAGAAGTTGTTTCCGCGACTTGTAAGCGGCTGCACTAGTCGCGCCCCCCAAGGCGCGTCAGGCCCCGCCGGCGGCGAACTGAGTATTCGCGTCCATTCGCGTCCATTCGCGGTTCAATGGCCCATTTCGCCGCACGGGTCGATCGGCAACGAAGGCGCTCTCGCCAAGACGTAAAGAAAAAACACTTTCTTCACTTGCGCCCTCTGCGGTCCTCTGCGTGCCCTGCGTTCCGAGGGCGCCTGGGTTTGCCCGGCTATCGCCTGAAACCGGCGGCGAGCAGGAGCAGCCCGGCGCTGCCAGCCAGGATCGCGATGGCGCTTAGGGCCGGAATGGCTTCGGGCTCTGGCTGTTGTCCCCGCAGTTCGCGGATCTCGGTTGGGTGACCCCAGAGGGTCAGGCGGGCGCTGCGTAGCGTGCCGCTGGCCTGGAGGGCGTGGTCGGTGATCCGCAGCAGCCATTCGCCGCTGCTGTTTTCGCCCCAATGGCGGGCGCTGCCAAAGGCCCAGCCGCCGTCGAGTTGCGCCCCGTAGCTGGGGTGGGGGGCCGCCAGTTCACTGATCAGGCCGCTGGGGGCCTGAAGCTCAATGCCCAGCTGGCCCCAGTTGGCGTGGTCGGTGTCGAGCCGCAATTGCACATATTCGAGGGTCAGGTCATGCGGCTGTTGCAGGCGGATCTCCAGCGTGCCGCCGTCGGGGATGGCCTGCCCGGCCTGGAAGTCTTGTTCCAACAGCTCCAAGGCCGGCAGGCTCCAGGTCTCGCGGGCGCGCTCAATGGCGCGGCCGGCGTTGACCCGGCCAAAACCGTAATAGGGATGCACATAGCGGCCGGCGCCATTGGTCTCCCATAACGGGTCCGAGGGGTCGTTTTTGTCGGCGGATTCGAGTAACACCTGCTTCACTTCGCGCCAGCCCAGGGTCGGGTTGGCGTCCAACACCAGGGAGACCACGCCGCCGACCAAGGGCGCGGCGGCGCTGCTGCCGATGAGGCCGAAGAAGTAGTCGCCGGGGGCGGCCCCGGCGGGGCCGGTGAGGTCGGTGGAGAGCAGCGCGGCCTGGCTATCGCCGCCGGGGGCGTTGACCCAGTTGGTGGCGCCGGGTTCGGAGTAGTAGGCGGCCTTGCCGGTATGGGTGGTGGCGCTGACGGTGATTACCTCGGGCCGGTTGGCGAAGCCGTCGTAGTTGGTGTTGTCGTGGTGGTTTCCGCCGTTGCCGCCGGCCCACACGAAGATCGCGCCGCGCCCGTTTCGCCCTTGCGCCACGCCCCGTTGGAGGGCTAAGTCGGCGAGCGGCCCCGGGCCTTCGAGGTGACCGTTATCTTGGGGACCCCAGGCGTTTACATAGACGGCGACATCGCCTTCGCCGTGGCTTAGGGCGAAGAATTCGTTGCTGTCGCTATGCGCCGGGGTCAGGCGCACCGCCGCCAGGGGCGCGGTCGGCGCCGCGCCGCAGAGGCCGATGCCGTTGCCGCCGCGGGCCGCGACCAGGCCGGCGATGGCGGTGCCGTGATAGATCGTGCTGTTGGGGTCTTGGTCGCCGTCCACCAGGTCCAGGCCGAGGTCGGAACGGATGTTTGGCGCCAAGTCCGGGTGCGCGGTTTCCACCCCGGTGTCCACCACGACCACGACATGATCCCGCCCGCCGCCTACCAGATCCCAGGCCGCTGGGGCGGTGATGTCGGCCCGCGGGCGACCGCCGCTCTGGCCCTGGTTTTGCAAATACCACTGTTGCGAGAATAGCGGATCGGCCATGAAGTCGCGGGTTTGGGCCTTGGAGGCGCGGGGCCTCACCCAATCGGGATAGGCCAGCAGGACCTCCGGCCGGGCGGCCAGGGCCTGGGCCTGCTGCGGGCAATCCGGGTCGGCGTTACAGGCCAGCAGATGAAAGCCATGCCCTGGGGCGAGGGTGCGCACCCATTCGAGTCCCTGTTCCCGGGCCCAGGCCTTGGGGTCAGTCGGCGCCGCCTCGGCGCGGAATTGCACCACGATTTCACCGCTGTCCAAATAGGGGGCGTCATCGCCCGCACGGGCGTACACTGGCCGCACCTTGCGCGCCTCCAGCAACCCGGCATCTTCCAGCAGCCGGCGAATCCGCTGCGGCCCCAAGCCGCCTGAGGGCAGTCGCACCAGCCACAGGTAGTCCGATTTTTGTTCCACGCGCAGCCCCGAAAGCCGATGCAGCAGGTGTTGCCGGATGCGCTGGCGCACGGCCGGGGCCTCGCGCCCCCAGAGCACGGCCGCCCGATCGGCCTGGCGCTCCAGCCGACGCAGTCGCGTGCCGTCCCGCCAGACGGCCTCCAGGGGGGCGATAGACCTTTGGGCGGCCTCGGGGGCGGCGGCCAGCTCGGGGCGGGGGTCCAGCAAGAGCAGCACGGCGCATGCGACCTGAACGTTTCTCAGGAAATTCTTCATATCAAATTTTCAGATAAAATAGTGGTTTGAGCGAAATTGCTATAGTATCCTGTTAGGTACTCAGGCGATGGGCGGAAAAGAAGGCGCCGGATCGCGCAGGAGTTGGGACCGCCAACAACGCACGGCAACCGGCGCATAGCGCGCTTGGTCATGGTTGCCGCCACGCCGTTGGCGGGCGCAAACACCTGCGCGGCGGTCGGCTCTTTGGCCGCAATCGCCTTAGAGGCTGTCCGGGAATAGGGGCCGTTATTCCATTCTCAGACAGCCGTTTAAGAGGCGCATCAACGGACTTCGCCTCTCCCTGGGCCAGACGGATACCGAAACGAGCTTGCCGCATGTTGCCAACTTCATCACACTTCGTCGCTATTCTTGCCCTTTTGCCGGTCCTTTTGCAAAGCCTTCCTGCCGTGGTCGCGGCGGCGCCGTCGGGCTACTGGGTCAACAAGAGTTGGATCGAGACCACTGACGGCGCAAGCACCTTGCATTTGACCTTGGCCGGGGCCGAGGTCGGGGCGGACGCGGTGCTCACCGCCGCCGCCGGGGCCGCGAGCGAACAGGATACCATCCGGGTGCGGGCCGCTGACGAAAAGCTGACCCTGGATATCGGCGCCCTTGCGGACGGGCCAGTGACCTGGGGGCTGCGACTGGTCAACGCGGCCGGGGAGGCCGGCGCGGCGTTTTCCAGCACCTTGGCGAAGGGGGATGGCTTCGCTGAGCTGGATGTTTCGTTTGACGGCGCGCCGTTGCTGACGGTGGGCGAGGACACCACAGGCCTGGCTGCCGCCGACATCAATAGCCCCGGTAGTCGTTTTGATATCGTAACCCATGACTACGGGCGGGGGTGTACCGCCCTCTCGAAGGACGCTGTGGGCTCGAACACTCAATACTTCGGCTTAGGGTGCCCGGGGGCGGGGCTGGTGGAGCTGGCCCTGTTTCGGCATCCCGAAGGCCTGCCGGATTTGCACGCGCATTACGAGTCGAAGGACTTGCAGGCCCTGCCAAAGCTGGCGACCTATACCTTCCGCCGGGGAGAAGCGGGGGCCGTCGCCGAACCCAATGCCGACCTCAAGACCGGCACGGGCAGCAAGGAACAAACGGCAGTGGCGAGCGACCCCGTTCAGCCCAGCAGCTACAGCGTGTCTATAGGCGATATAGGGCGTCCGCAGAGCGCGCAGATCGGCGGCGCCGCGGCGGGGCAGGGTTATCGCTATCGGGTGTTCGATGCCGCCGGCAATTCGGGGCCGGATAAAAGCGGCAGCCTTGATTCTACCCGTACCATAGCGTTCGGCACGGCGCTGGCCGGGTTGACGGAGCCCTATGGCTTGGAGCTGGCGCTGGTCGAGGCCGACGGCACCTTGAGCGAGGTGATGCGGCTCGACACCCAAGCGCCGTCGCCGGTGGTGGCGAATCAGGTTCGGCTGTATGTCACCGACCGGGTCACGGGGACGCGCGATGCGTGCAGCGCCAGCCTGGTTCACTGGTCGGTCTCTGACGGCGGCGGCGACGATCTGGTGTTGCAAGGGGCGCAGTGCAGGCGGGTGGAAGGCCAGGCCGATAAATCTCAATTGACCGGTTCGGTCGCTTTCTTCCAGGGCGTGGGCCGGTATTGCGCCTTTCATGCCCTGCGCAGCACCGCGGATGGCTACCTAGTGGAGGTGGAAAACTGCCTGCCGGCGGTGCCCCGCGCCCGCACGGAGGACCAGGCCTGCCTCAATGACCATTCGAAAGTGGTGGTTTCCGACTCGCGGCTTGCCGATCAGGCGCTGGTGTTGAGAGGCGCCGCGCTTCACACCGCGGGTGGGGTGAAGATCGTCGGCGGCGCCAACGCCGCTAGCGATGTGCATTTTGTGGCCGATTCCACGGTGCGCCTGATGCCCGGTTTCCACGCCGAGGCCGGGGGCCGGTTTAGCGCCTCGGTGCTGGGCTGTTCGGCGGCGGCCCGGCCGCTGGCCCGTCTCGCTCAGCCCGCAGCGCAGGCCCGTGGCCCGATTGAGGCGCCCCCGGCTGCACGGCCGGTCCGGGTTCAGGCCCCGCGCCGGGTCGCCGCCGCGGGGTTGCCCGCTGGGCTGCGCCGGCATTTGGCCCGACTTGGCGCCGAGGTCGCGGCGGCCTACGCGGACGCCCAAGGCCGGCACTGGGTGTTCGCCAGCGAGGCCCCGCTCAGCCCCTATGACCAAAACGGGGTGTCCGACGTGTACCTCTACTCCGTGGCCGCGGATGACATCACGCTATTGAGCCTGGGCCGCACCGGGGCCGCCGGCAATGCCCCCAGCAGCCAGCCGCGCATCGATGGCGACGGGACCCTGGCGGCCTTTGTCTCTGCGGCCTCCGACCTAGTTGCCGACGACCGCAACGACCTAAACGACGTGTTTCTGTTCGATATCCAATCTCGCACCTTAAGCCGAATCCCGCGTCAAGCGGCGGAGTACGGGCTCGGCCATGCCGCCCATCCGGCCTTCGGCTTCAATCCGCGCCTGGTGTTGTTCGACGAACAGACCGCCGACGGCCGGAGGGACTTGAGCTTTTTCGATCCGGCCTGGCCGCAAATGGGGGTGAGCGCCCTGCTGCCCGAGGCGGTCGCCGGTGCGAGCCGCTCCCACCCCGCGGCCGGCCCCGCGGGCGAGGTGCTGGCCTATTTAGAGGTCAAGGGTGCGAGCTGCGAGCTGGTGCGGCGCGACCCCCGGACCGGGCAGGCAGGGCGCACCGCCTGCCCGCCCGAGGTGGCGGACCCGCTGACCCGCAGCGGCGGGCTGTGGCTGGGCCGCGAGGCCGCGGACCTGAAATGGTGTTTCGGCGACGGCCGCAGCCCGGATTGTGTTATGCTTGAGCGCTGAACCCGGCGCGCGGTGCGCGCCCGCTTTTTCGGGAGTCGGCTGAATGGTCGCTGTCCCTGCGGGGATGGAGGAAAGTCCGGGCTCCATAGGACAGGATGCCAGGTAATGCCTGGGAGGCGTAAGCCTACGGAAAGTGCCACAGAAAATATACCGCCTGATCGGCCGGCCTTGGCGGGCCGATTCGGTAAGGGTGAAATGGTGCGGTAAGAGCGCACCGCGTCGCTGGCAACAGCGGCGGCAGGGTAAACCCCATCCGGAGCAAGACCAAATAGGGGAACAGACGGCTCGCCGTCACGCGTGGTCCGCGCGGTTCCCGGGTAGGTCGCTTCAGGTGCGCGGCGACGCGCATCGCAGATGAATGACCATTCTCGACAGAACCCGGCTTACAGGCCGGCTCCCACCTAATCCCGCGTGTTCCCCCGCATGCGCCCTAAGCGTCGCCCCGCCCTGGGGCGGCGACCTCGGCGGTCGAAATCGGGCCATTATTCGAGCGCAGAATCCCCCTGTTTTCGGCTTTGGTCCCCGGCATCGAATGCTGGCCCGTTTTTTGCTATAAGCTCAGAGAAGAAAAGGTTTTTTCTTTGCGCCCTTTGCGTCTTGGCGAGAGAACCTTCGGCGCCAATCGACGCGTGCCAGGAATAGGCTGCGCCGCGCAACGGGGCGCATCGCCCGGGGTCGTGCGGGACCGCGACGAGGCGGGCCATTGAACCGCGAATGGACGCGAATACCCACTTTTCTACAGGCGGAAGCTGACACGCCTCGGGGGGGCGCGATTAGACCATGATGCGCTCCCGCCCCGCACCGGGGGGGGCTTCATGCAACCAACTGCCCATGGGCGCCCCGGTTTTAACCAAAAAAACCCCTGCGCCCTCTGCGGTCCTCCGCGCCCTCTGCGTTCCTAGGGGCCGTTGTTTCCGTTTCTTGCGCCCGGGCGCGCTGGGGACGGCGGCCCTTTTCCTCACTTTCCGTCCCCTTTGCTTAACCTCCTGTAAATAAAGGTCGTTCTCGGCCCGTGCCGGGTCTTTTCGCTTGACAATAAGGCACCGCGGTTCCTATGATGGTTTTAAGTGGTGGAAAGTGGATAAAAGGGGAAGTTGTCGGTGCGGCTGGCAAAACGGGGTGGGGCGTGTTTCGCGGGGTCAACAAACTAACGGTGGATACCAAGGGGCGTTTCGCCATGCCGACGCGCTACCGCGAGCGGTTGGTGGAGAGTTGCGCCTCGCAATTGGTGGTGACCATCGACCCGGACCGCTGCCTGCTGATCTATCCGTTCCCCGAGTGGCAGGAGATCGAGCGCAAGCTGATGCGGCTGCCGTCCTTCAACAAGGCGGCGCGGCGCTTGCAGCGCCTGTTGGTGGGGCATGCTACGGAGGTGGAGATGGACGCCCATGGGCGGGTGCTGCTGCCCGCGCCGCTGCGCGACTTCGCCGGCCTGGAGCGCCAGGCGGTGCTGATCGGGCAGGGGGCCAAATTTGAATTGTGGGACGAAGGTCGCTGGAACGCCCAGCGCGACACTTGGCTCGCAGAAACGGACCTGGAGGCGCTGGACCTGCCCGCGGACCTCGAAAGCCTGTCGCTTTGATGAGCGCGCCCGCGGACGCCGTCGATTCGGGGCATCGGCCGGTGCTGTTGCAGGAGACCCTGGCGGCATTGGCGCTGCGCCCCGATGGCCTCTATATAGATGGCACCTATGGCCGCGGCGGCCACAGCGAGGGCATTTTGCGGCGCCTCGGGCCTGCGGGGCGCCTGATCGCGCTCGACCGCGACGCCGCGGCGGTGGATTGGGCGGTGCGCACCCATGGCGACGACCCGCGCTTCAGTATCGTGCATCGGGCCTTTTCCGAACTTCCCGCGGCGGCGCAGGGGTTTGGGGCCTTGGGCCGCGTGGATGGCATCCTGCTCGATTTGGGGGTGTCTTCGCCGCAGCTCGACGACGCCGAGCGCGGTTTCAGTTTTTTGCGCGACGGGCCGCTGGATATGCGGATGAATCGCAGTGGCGGGGCCACCGCGGCGGACTGGCTGGCGGCGGCCGAGGAAAAAGAGATCGCGCGCGTGCTGAAGGAATTCGGCGAGGAGCGCTTCGCCAAGCGCATCGCCCGCGCCCTCATCGAGGAGCGCTCGCAACGCCCCATTCACACCACCGCCCACCTAGCCGCGGTGGTGGCGCAGGCGAACCCCAAATGGGAGCCGGGCAAGCACCCCGCCACGCGCGCCTTTCAGGCGATTCGAATTCGGGTCAACGGCGAGCTGGAGGAATTGGACCGCGCCCTGGCCGGCAGCCTCGCGCTGCTGGCCCCGGGCGGGCGCTTGGCGGTGATCAGTTTCCACTCGCTGGAGGACCGGCGGGTGAAGCGCTTTATGCGCGAGAAAAGCGTGGGCCAGGCCCCCAAGGGGTTGCCGCTGCCGGATTCCATGATCCGCCGCGAGGTTACCCTGGCGGGGCGGGCGGTGCAGGCCTCGGCGGCAGAGGTGGCGGCCAATCCGCGCGCCCGCAGTGCGGTGTTGCGGGTGGCGGAAAAGCGCCCATGAGCTGGCGGCAATTGGTTTCGTTCGCGTTGCTGGGGCTGGCGGTGCTCGGCTCCGCGATGGCGGTGGTGCATGCGGAGTTCGAGTCGCGGCGCCTGTTTGTGGAATTGGAAGAGCTGCGCAAGCAGCGGGACCGGCTAGACCGGGAGTGGCGCAATCTGCGCCTGGAACAGAGCACCTGGGCGGTTCATGGGCTGATCGAAAGGCACGCCCGGGAACGGCTCGACATGCATGCGCCGTCGGCGGCGGAGATCGTGGTCATCGACCCGAGGTGAAATGGCAAAGAAACGGCAAAAGAGGGCGCAACGGCAACTGCGGCGTGAGCGCGCGGGTACGCCGCACTATGCCGCACGCCGGGGCTTCGTGCTGACCCTGTTGTCGCTGATGGCCATGGTGTTCATCGGCGGCGCGGCCTATCGCACCACGGTGGAGGTCGGCTTCCTGCGCCAAGAGGGGGACCGGCGCCACTTGCGGGTGCAGGAGATCCCGGCCCACCGGGGCATTATCACCGATCGGCGCGGCGACCCCTTGGCGGTCAGTGCGCCGGTGGAGTCGGTGGCGGCCAACCCCCGGCGCTTGCAGGCGGGACCCGCGGTGCTCGCCGAGTTGGCCCGCGCCCTGGAAATACCGCCGGCGGAACTCGCGGCCCAGCTTGCCGACCAGGCCGACCGCTCCTTCATCTATTTGCGGCGGCGGGTGGCCCCCGCGGTCGCCGAGCGCGTGCGCCAATTGATTCGTCAGCACAAGCTGGAGGGGCTGGATCTGTTGCGCGAATACCGCCGCTTCTACCCCAGCGGCGAGGTGTTCGCCCATGTACTCGGTTTTACCGACATCGACGACATCGGCCAAGAGGGCCTGGAGCTGAGCTACGAGAACCACCTGCGCGGCGAGCCCGGACGTAAACGGGTGATCAAAGACGGCGCGGCGAATGTGATCGACGTGGACCACCTGGCGGCCCCGCGCAGTGGCAAAGACCTGGTGCTGAGTCTGGACCGGCGGCTGCAACACCTCGCCTACCGCGAACTCAAGGAGGCGGTGATCCGTCACCGCGCGGTTTCGGGCTCACTGGCGCTGCTCGATGTACAGACCGGCGAGGTGTTGGCCCTGGTCAACCAGCCCGCGTTCAACCCCAATGGCGACCGCGAGGACCTGGGGGCGCGCCTGCGCAATCGTGCGGTAATCGACCGTTTCGAGCCCGGCTCCGCCATGAAGCCCTTCACCGTGGCACTGGCCCTGGAGCGCGGCCTAATCACCCCCGACACCCTGCTCGACACCGCGCCCGGCTGGATGATGGTGGGCCGGCACACGGTGCGCGACCACCGCAACTACGGCCTGATCGACGTGCGCGCGGTGCTGCGCAAGTCGTCCAACGTCGGCATCAGCCAGATCGCGCTGGAGATTCCCCCGCAAGAGCTATGGAGCTTCCTTGCCGCCCTGGGGCTGGATGAGGCCCCGGGCACGGCCTTCCCCAACGAAACCGCCGGTTACCTGCCGCACTACCTGGATTGGGCCAAGATATCCCATGCCACGCTGTCCTTCGGCTATGGACTGGCGGTGTCGCCGATGCAATTGGCGCGCGCCTACTCGGCGCTGGCCAATGACGGCATGATCTACCCGGTCAGCCTGCTCAAGCAGTCGGAACCCGTCGGCGGGCGGCGCGTGCTCAGCCCTGAAACGGCGATTCAGGTGCGGCGGATGCTCGAAGACGTGGTGTCCGCCGAGGGCACGGCCTCGCTGGCTGCGGTGCCGGGGTACCGGGTGGCCGGCAAGACCGGCACGGTGAAAAAGAGCGTGCCCGGCGGCTACGCCGAAGACCGCCATATGGCCGTGTTCGCCGGCCTGGCGCCGGCAAGCGCCCCGCGCTTTGCGATGGTGGTGATGGTGGACGAGCCGCGGGGCGACCAATACTACGGCGGTGAGGTGGCGGCCCCGGTGTTCGCCAAGGTGATGCAGGGGGCGCTGCGGTTTTGGAATATCGCGCCCGACGCGACCGATCACCACGAAATCCAGCTTGCGGCCCTCGGGGAGGTCCGATGACGGCCCTGCCCCAGGTCCCCCCAACCCGCTCCCTGGCGGCGCTTTTGCGCGGTTGGGCGGAGCTGCCGCCGGGGCTCGACCGAGCGGTGCAGGGCCTGTCGATCGACAGCCGGCGGCTCGAACCGGGCGGCCTGTTTCTGGCGTGCAGCGGCGTCCGCGCCCATGGCCTGGATTTCCTGCAACAGGCGCTGCGGCGCCAGCCCGCGGCGGTGGCCTTTGAGCCGGACTTGCGGTTCCGCGCCGAGCAGGCGGCCATGCTCCAACAGCGCCATGGCATCGCCTTCTTCCCGGTGGCGGGGCTGCGACGCCAGGCCGGGGCGATTGCCGCGCGCTTCTTCGGCGAGCCCAGCCGCGCGCTGGAGCTGGTCGGCATCACCGGCACCAACGGCAAGACCAGTTGCAGTCATTTTCTGGCCCAGGCCCTGGGCCAACGCTGGCGCGTGGCGGGGACTCTGGGGCATGGGGTCCCCGGGGTCTTGCAGCGCACCGCGCACACCACCCCGGACCCGGTGGAGCTGCAACGCATCCTGGCCGGGTTCCGCGACCAGGGCGCCAGCGGTGCGGCCCTGGAGGTGTCCTCTCATGCGTTGGAGCAAGGGCGCGCCGACGCGGTGCTTTTCCGCACCGCGGCCCTGACCAATTTCAGCCATGACCATTTGGACTATCACGGCGATATGGCGGCCTACGGCGCGGCCAAAAAGCGCCTGTTCCATCGCCCCGGCTTGCAGGCGGCGGTGTTGAACCTGGACGACCCGCTGGGCCTGGAACTGCTCGACGAGCTGGCCGCGCAGCGGCCGGGGCCAGCCCTGCTGGGTTATGGCATCGGCAAGCCCGCGGCGGCGCAACGGGCGCGCTTGGCCGGCTGGGCGGCGGCCACCGAGATCGGCATCCTGCCCGCTGGCCTGCGCATCGCGGTGCAGACCCATTGCGGCGACGGCGAGTTCGAGGCCCCGTTGCTGGGGCGCTTTAACGCCGAAAACCTGCTGCTGGTGCTGAGCGTGCTGTTGCAGCACGGGCGCCCTTTGGCGGATGCGCTGGCGGACCTGAGTCGCCTGCGCACCGTGCCCGGTCGCATGGAGCCCTTCGCCGCCGCGGGCCATCCGCTCGCGGTAGTGGACTACGCGCATACCCCGGACGCGCTGGAAAAGGCCCTGCGTGATCTGCGCCCCCACTGCCGCGGCCGGCTGTGGTGCCTGTTCGGCTGCGGCGGCGACCGCGACCGCGCCAAGCGCCCGCTCATGGGCGCCGCAGCGCAGGCCCTGGCGGACCAAGTGGTGCTGACCGACGACAACCCGCGCAGTGAGGACGGCGCGGCCATTATCGACGCCATCCGCGGCGGCATGCCCGCCCCGGAACAGGCCCGGGTGGAGCGCAACCGCGGCCGCGCCATCGAACAGACCCTGGCGGCGGCGGCCGCCGAAGACCTGGTGTTGATTGCCGGCAAGGGCCATGAGACCACGCAACAGACGGGCGACCTGGTGCTGCCGTTCAGCGACCGCGAGCAGGTCCAGGCCTGCTTTGAGCGAGGCCGCGCATGACCGAGCTGAGCTTTTCCCATGCCGCCGCCGCCATTGGGGCGCGGCACATCGGCCCCGAGGCCTGGATCCGCTCGGTCTCCACCGACACCCGGACCTTGCGCGCCGGCGATCTGTTCGTGGCCCTAAAAGGCCCCAACTTCGACGGCCACGACCACCTGGAGGCGGCCCGCGGCGCGGGTGCCGCAGGCGCGCTGGTGGAGCGCGAAAGCCGCTGCCCAATGCCGCTGCTGGCGGTCCCGGACAGCCGCCTGGCCTTGGGTCGCCTGGGCGCGACGTGGCGGCGGCGCAGCGCGGCGCAGGTCGTCGCCATCACCGGCAGCAACGGCAAGACCACGGTCAAGGAGATGCTGGCCGCGATCCTCGGCCAAGTCGGCAAGACCCTGGCCACCGGCGGCAATTTGAATAACGACATCGGCGTCCCCCTGACCCTGCTGCGGCTGCAAGACGAGGCCTATGCGGCGGTCGAGATGGGGGCCAACCACGCTGGCGAAATCGCCTACCTGACCGCCTTGACGCGGCCCGACGTGGCACTGCTGATCAATGCCGGACGCGCCCACCTGGAGGGCTTCGGCTCCCTGGAAGGGGTCGCCCGGGCCAAGGCGGAAATCGCCCAAGGCCTGGGGCCGCAGGGGCTGTTCGTGTTCGACGCCGACGCGCCCTGGGTCCACCTGTGGCGGCAACAGGGGGCGCATTGCCGGGTCCTGACCTTCGGCCTCGGCGAGGGCGCGGATGTGCGTTTGGATGAGACCGAGACCGGCGTGGAATGGGATGCGGACGGTTTCAGCTCGCGCTTTCGGCTGCACTTGCCGGCCGAGACGCTGGATATAAAGCTGCACCTGGGCGGCGCGCATAACCGCCGCAACGCCCTGGCCGCGGCGGCCGCGGCCCATGCCGCCGGCATTCCAGCGGCGGCCATCGGCGCCGGGCTGGCCGCATTGCGGCCGCTCAAGGGGCGCCTGGATCCGCTGCCGGGGCGCCACGGCGTCGGCCTGATCGACGACAGTTACAACGCCAACCCCGATTCGGTGCTGGCCGCCATCGACCTGCTCGGCACCGCCCCCGGTCGGCGTTTCCTGGTGCTCGGCGAATTGGCCGAAATGGGTCCGCAAGGCCAGGGCTTCTACGCCGAGATCGGCGCCTATGCGCGGGAACAGGGCATTGACGGGTTATACGTCACCGCCGAGGCCTGCGCCGCGGCCGCGGCCTTCGGCCCCGCGGCGGAATGCCATGCCGAGCCGGCGGCGTTGATCGCGGCCCTGGAACAGCGCATGCGCGCCGGCGATCGGGTGCTGGTGAAGGGTTCGCGCCGGGCGCGGATGGAGCGGGTCATTCAGGCCCTCCAACAAGCGGAGGCGGGCTGAGATGCTGCTTTTCCTGGCGGAATACCTGGCCCGCTTCGACCCGGGCTTTCATGTCTTTCAATACCTGACCCTGCGCTCCATTTTGGGCGTGCTTACCGCGCTGCTCATCTCCTTCCTGGTGGGGCCGGTGATGATTCGGCGCCTCACCTTCCATCAAATCGGCCAGAGCGTGCGCGACGACGGCCCGCAGAGCCACCTCTCCAAGGCCGGCACGCCCACCATGGGCGGGGCGCTGTTGCTGGTGGCGGTCAGCGTCAGCACCTTGCTGTGGGGCGATCTCGGCAACCGCTATATCTGGGTGGTGCTGATGACCACGCTGCTGTTCGGGGTGGTGGGGTTTTACGACGATTACAAGAAACTGGTGTTGAAGAACTCCCGAGGTCTGGCCGCCCGCTACAAGTATTTCTGGCAGTCCGTGATCGGCCTGGGGGCCGCGCTGGTGCTGTTTCAAACCGCCCAAAGCAGCCACGAGACGCAATTGCTGGTGCCGTTTTTCAAGGGCCTGGTGATCGATCTCGGACCCTGGTTCGTGCTCTGGAGCTACCTCGTGATCGTCGGTTCGAGCAATGCGGTGAACCTCACCGACGGGCTCGACGGCCTGGCCATTATGCCCACGGTGTTGGTGGCCGGCGCCCTGGGCATTTTCGCCTACGTCTCCGGGCATGCGGTGATCGCCGAATACCTGCTGATTCCGCACCTATCCGGGGTCGGCGAGGTGGCGGTGTTTTGCGCCGCCCTGGTGGGCGCGGGCTTGGGTTTTCTGTGGTTCAACGCCTATCCGGCGCAGGTGTTCATGGGTGACGTGGGGGCCTTGGCCCTGGGCGCGGCCTTGGGGATTGTGGCGGTGGCGGTGCGTCAGGAGCTGGTGCTGCTGATTATGGGCGGGGTGTTCGTGCTGGAGACCGTATCGGTGATCCTCCAGGTGGCCTCGTTCAAACTCACCGGGCGGCGCATCTTTCGCATGGCCCCGCTGCACCATCACTTCGAGCTGAAGGGCTGGCCCGAGCCGCGGGTAATCGTACGGTTTTGGATCGCCACCGTGATTATGGTTTTGATCGGTTTGGCGAGCTTGAAGATTCGCTAAGGAAAACGTCTATGGTTCAACCGGCGATGGCAATACAAGAGCAGCCAGCAGGCAGCGGCAAGACCCTGGTGGTGGGGCTGGGCAAGACCGGCCTGTCCTGCGCCCGTTACCTGACGGCGCTAGGGGCGCCCACGGCGGTGATCGACAGCCGCCAGGATCCGCCCGGCCTGGAGGCGCTGCGGGAACAGTGCCCGGACGCGGCGCTGTTTCTTGGCGGCTTTGATGAGGCGGTGTTCCTGGCCGCGGACCAATTGGTGCTGTCCCCCGGGGTGGCGGCGGACGAGCCGCAGGTGCAGGCCGCGCGCGCGCGCGGCATCCCGGTGCTCGGCGACGTGGAGCTGTTCGCCCGCGCCGTGCGCGCGCCGGTGGCGGCCATCACCGGCTCTAACGGCAAGAGCACCGTCACCACATTGCTGGGGGAAATGGCGCAGCAGGCGGGGCGCGAGGTGCGAGTCGGCGGCAACCTGGGGCGGCCGGCGCTGGACCTGCTCGACCCCGCGGCGGAGCTTTATGTGCTCGAACTGTCCAGCTTTCAACTCGAAACGGTGGAATCCTTGGCCCCGGAGGCGGCGGTGGTGCTGAACGTGGCGGCGGATCATTTGGACCGCCACGGCGATTTGGCCAACTACGCGGCGATTAAGTCGCGGATCTACCGCCGCGCCCGGCGCCGGGTCTTCAATCGCGACGATCCGCGGGTGCGCGCCATGGCCGGGGTGGCGGCCGCGGGCGACCTCGGATTCAGCCTTCAGGCCCCGTCGGGCGAGGCGGATTTCGGACTGGCGTCGCGTGACGGTCGGTGGTGGATGATGCAGGGCGATCGCCCCTTGCTCGCCGCCGACGAGCTGCGCATCGCCGGCCGGCATAACCTGCTCAACGGCTTGGCGGCATTGGCGCTGGGCAGTGCCCTGGGGCTCGAAATGGAGCCCATGCTGGCGGCCTTGCGGCGTTTTCGCGGCCTGCCCCACCGCACCCAATTCGTGGGTGAACAGGGCGGGGTGCGTTGGTACAACGACTCCAAGGGCACCAACGTCGGGGCCGCCATCGCCGGGCTGGAGGGCTTTGAGGGCGATGCGGGCAAGACCGTATTGATCGCCGGCGGTGATTGCAAGGGCGCGGATTTCTCCGCCCTGCGGCCGGTGGTGGAGCGCACCGCGCGGGCCGTGGTGTTAATCGGCCGCGACGCCCCCTGCATCGAGCAGGCGCTGCGCGGGGCGGCCCCCTTGCAACTGGCGACCTCGCTGGAAGAGGCGGTGGCCCTGGCCGCCGAGCTGTCCCAGGCCGGCGACCGGGTGCTGTTGTCCCCGGCCTGCGCCAGCTTTGATATGTTCCGCAATTACGAAGACCGCGGGGAACGTTTCGTGCGCTTGGTGGGAAAGCTGACCCAATGAGCCAACTGGCCTTGCAATCCGGCCGCCAGGCGAGCTTTTGGGCGCTGCGGGCCCCGGAGCTGGACTATGTGTTCCTGGGCGCGACCTTTGCCCTGCTGGGGTTAGGGTTGGTGGTGGTGACCTCGGCCTCCCTGCACCTGCATCCGGACGCGCCCTTTGTGTTCGCCAAGCGGCATTTGCTGACCATCGGCCTGGGCTTGGGCGGGGCGGCGGTAGCGTTTATATTGCCCCCGGACTGGTGGCGGCGCCTGAGCGCGCCTTTATTCGGCATCGCGCTGCTGTTGTTGATTGCGGTGCTGATTCCGGGTTGGGGCAAGGAGGTGAACGGGGCCCGGCGCTGGTTGCAGGTCACCGCGTCCTTCAGCTTGCAGAGTTCGGAGCTGATGAAGCTGGCGGCGATTCTGTTTGTGGCCGCCTATTTGGCCCGTTGGCGGGAGGAGATCTACCGCAGCACGCGGGTGTTTTTGATCCCGCTGTTCTGGGTCGGCGCGGCCTGCGGCTTGATCTTGCTGGAGCCGGACTTTGGCGCCAGCGCGGTGGTCCTGGCCACGGCCTTGGGGCTGTTGTTCCTCGGCGGCGCGCCCCTGCGGCAGTTTTTCGGTCTGTTTGCGGTGGTGACCCTGGGCATGGGCGCGGCCGTGGTGTATTCGCCTTATCGCTGGGAGCGGGTGACCGCCTTTCTCGACCCCTGGGAGCATGTGACCAGCAGCGGCTATCAACTCAGTCAGGCCCTGATCGCCATCGGGCGGGGTGAATGGTTCGGCGTCGGGTTGGGCAACGGCATTCAGAAGCAATACTATCTGCCCGAGGCGCATACGGACTTCGTGCTCGCGGTGATCGGCGAGGAAATGGGCCTGCTGGGGATTGTGTTGGTGGCGGTCCTGCTGGCGGTGGTGGTGCAGCGATGCTTCGCCATCGGGGTGCGCGCGATGGCGCAGCAGCGCTGGTTCGAAGGCTTTTTGGCCCAGGGCGTGGGCCTGTGGCTGGCGTTGCAGACGCTGGTCAATGTGGGGGTGAATGTGGGGTTGTTGCCCACCAAGGGCTTGACGTTGCCGCTGCTGAGCTTCGGCGGCAATAGCATTATTATGGCGTGCGCAATGTTGGCGCTGGTGCTGCGGGTGGATCGGGACAACCGAATGGTGATCGGGACGGCAAAGCGTGGAGGCAAGGCATGGTCGCGCGGGTGATGGTGATGGCCGGCGGCACCGGCGGGCATGTGTTTCCCGCCCTGGCGGTGGCCGAGGCGCTACAACGCCAGGAAATGGAGGTGCATTGGCTCGGCGTGCGCGGGGGCTTCGAGGAGCCGTTGGTGCGGGATGCGGCCTTTCCCTTCCATGGCATCGAAATCAGCGGCCTGCGCGGCAAGGGGCTGCGGCGCTGGCTGGCGGCCCCGCATGATGTGGGCCGGGCGGTGTGGCAGGCGCGGGCGGTGATTCGGCAGGTGCAGCCGCGCTTGGTGCTGGGCTTGGGCGGTTTCGTCTCGGGGCCGGGCGGGGTGGCGGCCTGGATGCAGGGCGTGCCGGTGCTGGTTCACGAGCAGAACGCCATCCCCGGTTTGACCAATCGGATCCTGGCGCGCATCGCCCAACGTGTGCTGGAGGCCTTTCCGGGCAGCTTCACCCAGCGCCCCCGGGTGCAAACCGTGGGCAACCCGGTGCGGCGTGAAATCCTGGATCTGCCCGGCCCCGAGGCGCGCATGCACGGGCGGGAGGGTCCGTTGCGCTTGTTGATCACCGGCGGCTCTCAGGGCGCCCAGGCGCTCAACCAAAGCGCGCCGCGGGCGTTGGCGCTGATCGCGCCGGAGCGCCGCCCGCTGGTGATTCATCAGGCCGGCTGCGGCAAGGAGGAGGCCACCGCCGCGGCCTACGAAGCGGCCAAGGTCCGCGCCGAGGTTTCGCCCTTCATCGGCAACGTGGCCGAGGCCTATGGCTGGGCCGACCTGGTGTTGTGTCGCGCCGGCGCCTTGACCGTTTCCGAGCTGGCGGCGGCCGGCGTGGGCTCGATCCTGGTGCCCTTTCCCCATGCGGTGGACGACCACCAAACCCGC
Source organism: Gammaproteobacteria bacterium (assembly GCA_011389885.1). Classification (GTDB taxonomy): domain Bacteria; phylum Pseudomonadota; class Gammaproteobacteria; order Chromatiales; family Chromatiaceae; genus JABBTK01. The sequence continues at coordinate 23,407 of JAABTK010000040.1, forward strand.
AATGCGGAGCACCTGGTAAAGGCGGGCGCGGCGCTGCTCTTGCCGCAGCATGAACTGACCCCCGAGTCGCTGGCCGACCTGCTGCGGCCGCATTGCGAGAACCGTAACCGGGTGCGGGCCATGGCCTTTGCCGCGCGCTCTGCGGCCCGGCCCTTGGCCACCGAGACGGTGGCGCGAATCGTTCAGGAGGCCTTGGTCTGATGGCGGGCGAGCCAACCAATCTGCGTTACACCAACGGCGCCATGGGGCGGATTCGGCATATCCACTTCGTGGGCATCGGCGGCTCCGGCATGAGCGGCATCGCCGAGGTGATGATCAATTTGGGGTATCGCATCAGCGGCTCCGACGTGCAGGAGAGCGCCAATGTGCGGCGCTTGCGCGAGCAAGGGGCGGAGATCGTAATCGGGCACGCCGGTGAGAACATCTTCGGGGCCGACGCGGTGGTGACCTCCAGCGCGGTGAAGCGCGACAACCCCGAGGTGGAGGCCGCGCGCAACGCCCGCGTGCCCATCGTCCCGCGGGCCGAGATGCTGGCGGAGCTGATGCGCTTTCGCTTCGGCATCGCGGTGGCCGGCACCCATGGCAAGACCACCACCACCAGCCTGATCGCCAGCCTATTGGCCGAAGGCGGCCTCGACCCCACCTTCGTGATCGGCGGCCGGCTCAACAGCGCCGGGGCCAACGCCCGCCTCGGGGCCGGCGAGTTCCTGGTGGCGGAGGCGGACGAGAGCGACGCCTCCTTTCTGTATCTACAGCCGATGATGGCGGTGGTGACCAATATCGACCGCGACCACATGGGCGCCTACGACGGCGACTTCGGCCGCCTGCGGGAGACCTTTTTGGAGTTCCTGCATCACCTGCCGTTCTACGGCGAGGCGGCGCTGTGCGTGGACGACCCCGAGGTGCGCTCGCTGCAAGCCCAAATCTCGCGCCCCTTCGTTACCTATGGCAGCGGGGCCGAGGCCGACTTTCGCGCGGTGGACATCGTGCAGCGCGGGGCCTGCACCAGCTTCTCGCTGCGGGTGCGGGGCGAGCTGGAGACCCCGCGTTTCACCCTCAACCTGCCCGGGCGGCACAATGTGCTCAACGCCCTGGCGGCGGTGGCCATCGCCCGCGAACTGGGGCTCTCCGACGCGGTGATCGCCCGCGGCCTAGAGCGCTTCGAAGGCATCGGCCGGCGCTTTCAGTTAATCGGCGACTTTCACATCGATGGCCGCGCGGTGATGATCGTGGACGACTACGGCCACCACCCGCGGGAAGTGGCCGCCACCCTGCAAGCGGTGCGCGACGGCTGGTCGGATCGGCGCCTGGTGCTGGTGTTTCAGCCCCACCGCTACAGCCGCACCCTGGAGCAGTTCGAGGACTTCGTGCGCGAGCTTTCGGCCGCCGATGTGCTGGTGCTCACCGAGGTCTACGCCGCTGGCGAGGAGCCGCTGCCGGGGGCCGACGGGCGCACCCTGAGTCGCGCGGTGCGGGCGCGCGGGCAAGTGGACCCGATCTTCGTACAATCCCTGTCCGAGCTTGGCGGCGTGCTCGGCGGCGTATTGCGTGACGGCGACATCCTATTGACCCTGGGCGCGGGCAACATCGGCCAAGCCGCGCGCGAGCTGCCCGCGCAATTGGGCGCCCGTGCGCTGGCCCCCGAGGGCGGTGCGGCCTGATGGCGACGGCGGTGAAAAAGGCCGGCGCCACGGCCCTGGGCGAGCTGCGACCCCGGGTGCCGCTGGCGGGCTACACCACCTGGCGGGTGGGCGGCCCGGCGGCGCGCTTCTTTCGCCCCGCCGACCGCCGGGACCTGGCCCGACACCTGGCCGCGCTGGGACCCGAGGAGCCGCTGCTGTGGCTCGGCCTGGGGAGTAATCTGCTGGTGCGCGACGGCGGCTTTGCCGGCACCGTGATCTTCACCCAGGGCGGTCTGGACCGCAGCGAGCGCAGCGCGGCCGGCCTCTACGTCGAGGCCGGGGCGCGTTGCGCCCAAGCGGCGCGCCTGGCCTACCGCAGCGGCCTGACCGGGGCCGAGTTCCTGGCCGGCATTCCGGGCTCCATGGGCGGGGCCCTAGCGATGAATGCCGGGGCCTTCGGCGGCGAAACCTGGGCCTTGGTGCGCCGGGTCTGGACCCTGGATCGCGCCGGGGTCGAGCGCCAACGGCCGCGGGCGGACTTCGAGATCGGCTATCGGCGCGTGCGGGGTCCGGCCGGCGAGTGGTTCACGGCGGCCGAGCTTGAGCTGCAAGCCGGCGATCCCGCCGCCGGCCGGCGCCGCGTGCGCAGCCTGCTGGAGCGCCGCAACCGCACCCAGCCCATCGGTCAGGCCAGTTGCGGGTCGGTGTTTCGCAACCCGCCGGGGGATTATGCGGCGCGCCTGATCGAGGCCGCGGGCCTAAAGGGCGAGCGCCTAGGCGGGGCCCTGGTATCGGAAAAGCATGCGAATTTCATAGTAAACCCCGGCGCGGCCGCGGCGGCGGATATCGAGGCCCTGATCCAACGGGTGCAGGCGCGGGTGCTGGAGCGATTCGGCATCGCCCTGCAGACCGAGGTGCGCATCGTGGGCGAGCCCGGGGGTTCGACATGACCCTGCGGGCGGCGGATTTCGGCCGGGTCGCGGTGCTCTATGGCGGCGCCTCGGCCGAGCGCGAGGTGTCCCTCAACAGCGGGGCCGGCGTGCTCGCGGCCCTGCGGCGCCAAGGGGTGCAGGCCGAGGGCCTGGACGTGACCGGGGCGGAGGCGTTGCGGCGCCTGAGCGGCGGCGGATTCGACCGCGTATTTGTGGCCCTCCACGGTCGCGGCGGCGAGGACGGAACCATGCAGGGCGCGCTGGAGGGCCTCGGCCTGCCGTACACCGGCAGCGGCGTGCTGGGCTCGGCGCTTGGAATGGATAAATACCGCACCAAGCTGGTGTGGCAGGGGGCCGGTCTGCCGACGCCGGCCAGTCGGCTGGTGCTGCACGAGGATCGCTTGGCGGATGCCGCCGGCCTGGGCTTTCCGCTGATCGTCAAACCCGCCCACGAGGGGTCGAGCATCGGCATTCGGCGGGTCAACGATGGCGCGCAATTGGCCGCCGCTTGGCGCGCGGCGCGGGCCTTGGATGCCGCGGTTTTGGTCGAAAAATGGATCCAAGGCCGGGAATACACGGTGGCCATCCTCGGCCCGCGGGCGCTGCCTGTGATCGAGGTCGAGACTTCGCACGAATTGTTTGATTATGCCGCGAAATACCAAGACAATAGCACCCTGTATCGGTGCCCCTGCGGCCTGGGCGAAACACAGGAGGCGGCGGTCCGCGCACTGGCCCTGGAGGCCTTCGCCGCCATCGACGGCGGGGGCTGGGGGCGGGTCGATCTGCTGCTCGATGCCGAGGCCCGACCGTGGCTGATCGAGGTCAACACCATTCCCGGCATGACCGACCACAGCCTGCTGCCGATGGCCGCCCGTGAGGCCGGTTTGGATTACGATCAACTGGTGTGGGCGATTCTCGCCGCGACCTTGGAGGACCGATGGAGCGCCTGAAGCGAAAGCCAACCCAGTTGCTGCCGCGGATCGGCATGCCGCGGCTGCTGTTTCGGCTGCTCAGCCTGGGCCTGCTGGCGGCGGCCACCGGCTCCGCAGTCTGGGTCTGGCTGCAATATCAAGGCCCGGCGGTGCTGCCGCTGCGGGTGGTGGGGATCGACGGCCAACTACAACACCTGCGCCGCGGCGACCTCGAGGCCGCGGTGGCGGCGCATGTGCAAGAGGGCTTTTTCACCGTGGACATGCAGGCCGTGCGCGAGGCCGCCGAAGGGTTGGCCTGGGTGCGCACAGTGGCGGTGCGGCGGGTCTGGCCGGACACCTTGGTGCTCACGGTGGCCGAGCAAACCCCGCTGGCCCGGTGGGGAGACGGCGGCATCATCACCGCGAACGGGCGCCTGTTCTTTCCCCGCCAGGGCGAGATTTCGCGCGCCTTGCCGCGGCTGGACGGACCCCGCGACAGCGCCGGCGAGATCGCCGCCCGCTATTTGGCGATTCGCGACCGGCTCGACGCGGCCGGGCTGCGGATCGAGGCCATGGGCATGGACCGCCGCGGGGCCTGGAGCCTGCACCTGCGCGACGCCGCTGGCGACGCCCTCGACGTGCGCCTCGGCCGGCATGAGTTCGACGGCCGTTTGCAGCGCCTGATCCGGGTCTACCCGGTGCTGCGCGAGCGCCGCTCGGGGCCGCTGCTGATGGTGGATTTGCGCTACGCCAACGGCCTCGCGGTGAGTCGGCCCGAGGCCGCCGGGGCGCTCGAGCGCCAGGCCTGGGACGCCGGGCCGAGGGGTGTGCAGGCGGCATGACCAAGAGACCGGAACGCAATTTGATCGTGGGGCTGGACATCGGCACCTCCAAGGTGGTGGCGATCGTCGGCGAGCTGCGCGAGGATGACGAAATCGAGATCGTGGGCATCGGCGCCCACCCCTCGCGGGGGCTGAAAAAGGGCGTGGTGGTGAACATCGAATCCACCGTGCAATCCATTCAGCGCGCGGTGGAGGAGGCGGAGCTAATGGCCGGCTGTGAGATCCACGGCGTGCATGCGGGCATCGCAGGCAGCCATATCCGCAGCCTGAACTCCCACGGCATCGTGCCGATCAAGGACCGCGAGGTCACCGTGGGCGATGTGGATCGGGTGATCGACGCCGCCCGCGCGGTGGCGATCCCGGCCGATCAGCGCATCCTGCACATCCTGCCCCAGGAGTTCATTATCGACAATCAGGACGGCATCAAAGAGCCGGTGGGGATGTCCGGGGTGCGGCTGGAGGCGCGGGTCCACATGGTCACCGGCGCGGTGAGCGCGGCGCAGAACATCGTCAAATGCGTGCGCCGTTGCGGGCTGGAGGTGGACGACCTGATCCTGGAGCAGTTGAGTTCCAGCTACGCGGTGCTGACCGAGGATGAAAAGGAACTCGGGGTCTGTCTGGTGGACATCGGCGGCGGCACCACCGACATCGCGGTGTTCACCGAGGGCGCCATTCGCCACACCGGGGTGATCCCCATCGCCGGCGATCAGGTGACCAACGACATTGCGGTGGCGCTGCGCACGCCCACCCAGCACGCGGAACAGATCAAGATCAAGTACGCCTGCGCGCTGACCCAACTGGCCGCCAACGACGAGACCATCGAGGTCCCCAGTATTGGCGATCGGCCGCCGCGGCGGCTCTCGCGCCAGACCCTGGCCGAGGTGGTGGAGCCGCGTTACGAGGAGCTGCTGACGCTGATTCAGGCCGAATTGCGGCGCAGCGGCTTCGAGGATCTGATCGCCGCCGGCGTGGTGCTGACCGGCGGCAGCGCCAAGATGGAAGGCCTGGTGGACTTGGCCGAAGAAGTCTTCCACATGCCGGTGCGCCTCGGCGTGCCCCAGCATGTGAACGGATTGAGCGAGGTGATCCGCAATCCGATCTACGCCACCGGCGTGGGGCTGTTGTTATTCGCCCGCAAGGCCCGCTATTCCCGAATGCAGGATTTTACGGGTTACCATGGGCTGCAAGCGGTTTGGGTGCGCATGAAAAACTGGTTTCACGGCGGTTTTTGATGTAGGGTTTCTGTTTATGAGAACTCGGAACCGGGCGGCAGTGCCGTCTCATAGGTCCGATGGGGAGGAATCAACATGTTCGAGCTGATGGACGCATACACACAAAACGCGGTAATCAAAGTCATTGGTGTCGGTGGCGGCGGCGGCAACGCGGTCAACCACATGATGGACGCCAATATCGAAGGCGTGGATTTTATCTGCGCCAACACCGATGCCCAGGCGCTGAAGACCAACCGAGTGCGCACCCTGTTGCAGCTCGGGTCCAACGTGACCAAAGGCCTGGGCGCCGGGGCCAACCCGGATATCGGGCGTGACGCCGCGATGGAGGATCGGGATCGCATCCAAGAGGCCCTCGACGGGGCCGACATGGTCTTCATCACCGCCGGCATGGGCGGCGGCACCGGCACCGGGGCCGCCCCGGTGGTGGCCGAGGTGGCGAAGGAAATGGGCATCCTCACGGTGGCGGTGGTTACCAAGCCCTTCCCCTTCGAGGGCGCGCGCCGCATGCAGGTGGCCACCAACGGCATCGAGGACCTGGCCAACCATGTGGACTCGCTGATCACCATTCCCAACGAAAAGCTGCTACCAGTGTTGGGCAAAGAGATGTCCTTGGTCAACGCCTTCAACGCCGCCAACGACGTATTGCTCGACGCGGTGCAGGGCATTGCCGAACTGATCACCCGGCCCGGCTTGATCAACGTGGACTTCGCCGACGTGCGCACGGTGATGAAAGACATGGGCATCGCGATGATGGGCACCGGCACCGCCAAAGGCGAAAATCGCGCCCGGGTAGCGGCGGAAGACGCCATCAACAGCCCGTTGCTGGAAGACATCAGCATCGCCGGCGCCCGCGGCATCCTGGTCAACATCACCGCCGGTCTGGACCTCTCCATCGGCGAATTCGACGAAGTCGGCAACACGGTGAAGGCCGTGGCCGCCGGCGATGCCACCGTGGTCGTGGGCACCGTGGTGGACCCCGAGATGCAGGACGAACTGCGGGTGACCGTGGTGGCCACCGGTCTCGGCAGCGGCGAAATGCTGGAAGAGGAGGAAATTGACGAAACCGCCCGGGTGCGGTTGGTGAAATCGGACGCCGAGCGCCGCGAGGCCTCGCGTCCCGCCCATGACTACCGGGCCGCCGAACGACCGGCCGCGCGCGAGCGCGACACCGGCGCCGAGCGTAGGAAGAAGGCCTACGCCGGCGGCAAAGACAAGGACGAAAAGGAAATGGACTACCTCGACATACCGGCCTTTCTGCGTCGTCAGGCCGATTGAGGCAACACCCTGCGCCGCGCTCGTCAGGCAAGCGTAACCAAAACGCGGATAATAGGCAGAAAAATAACGAGCCCGGGGCTGAAACCGGGCCTATAATGGGGCGCATCTGGCGCCCACGAAAGACGCGCGGCAAACCCGATACCCGCTGGGACCCCGAACGGGCCTCCCGGCCGTGGGCTGTCTGTGCGGTTTTTAGTCTGGGCAGGAGGGGAAAAGGTCCAATGATCAAACAGCGCACGCTGAAAAACGTTATACGCGCCACTGGCGTAGGTCTGCATACCGGCGAAAAGGTCTACCTGACCCTGCGGCCGGCAGCGCCGGACACCGGCATCATATTCCGCCGCATCGATCTCGATCCGCCGGTGGAAATCAAGGCCAGCCCCGAGAACGTGGGCGACACCTTGCTCTCCACCACCCTGGAACAGGGCGACTGCAAGATCTCCACCGTGGAGCATCTGCTATCCGCCTTCGCCGGGCTCGGCATAGACAACGCCTATGTGGACGTCAGCGCCCCCGAGGTGCCGATTATGGACGGCAGCGCCGGGCCCTTCGTGTTCCTCATCCAATCCGCCGGGGTGGAAGAGCAGAACGCCGCCAAGCGCTTCATTCGCATCAAACGCGAGCTGGCGGTGGAGGACGAAGACAAGCGCGCGGCCTTCGCCCCCTTCGACGGCTTCAAGGTCTCCTTCTCCATCGACTTCGACCACCCCGCCTTCCGCGAACGCGCCCGCTCCGCTACGGTGGATTTTTCCTCGATTTCCTTTGTCAAAGAGATCAGTCGGGCGCGAACCTTCGGCTTCCTGCGCGACATCGAGCGCTTGCGCTCCAACAACCTCGCCTTGGGCGGGAGCATGGACAACGCAGTGGTGGTGGACGATTATCGGGTGCTGAACGAAGACGGCCTGCGCTACGAGGACGAATTCGTAAAGCACAAGATCCTGGACGCAATCGGCGACCTCTACCTGCTAGGGCACAGCCTGATTGGCGCCTTTAGCGGCCACAAATCAGGCCACGGCCTTAACAACCGCCTGCTCAAGGCCTTGTTGGCTGACCGCACGGCCTGGGAGGAGGTCAGCTTCGACGAGGCCGATACGCCGCCGATTTCCTACATGAAGCCCATTCGCGCGGTCTGACGGGATCCGAAATCGGACCTGCTGCGGGGCTAGTCCCGCCGGCGACGCAGCGCGGTTCGGCGCAGGCGCTCCAGGGCGTCGCTCAGCTCCGAGTCGGGCAGGTCATCGGCCACGCGAGCGAGCAGCCGCGCGGTGTCGTCCGAGATCGGCCGCGCCCGCCGCACCCGCGCCTCGCCCTGCGGGGCCTCTGCGGCGGCCACCCGCAACCGAATCTCGCTAAAGCGCCAGCCCGCGTGGCGCAGCGTTTGCAGCAGTTGCGGGCCAAAATAGCGGATGCGGCTGCCCCAGGCCGGGGAACGCACGACCAAATGCAGGCGCTCGCCATGCGGAACGGCCGCTAGGCAATGCCGGGCGCAGTCCGCGGGCAGGGCCTGCCGCACCGCATCGAGCAGCGGCCCAAGCTGGTCGAGCCGCTTTAGCAGCGCATCAAGTCGCCGATCCGCGCCCAGCAGTTTCGATGCTTTACAGAATTTCTTGCGCACTGTGATAGGGAATCCGGTTGAGCCAATAATGAACGAATCGGGGAACCATCGATGAAGATACTGCTGTTATCCGGCATGCCGAGCCTGGCAGGCCATTTCGGCATTTCCCTCGGAAAAGCCTTGATTGTCGCGGCCCTGGTGCTCGCCTCCTCGGTGGGCGCGGGCTATTGGTACGGCTATGATCGCGGCATGCATACCGCCAAAGGCGGCATCGGCGTGGAGGCGACCCGCCGCGTGGACGCCCACATCGAAGATCAGCGTGCGAGTTTAAACGAAGCCCGCTCGCGAACCCAACAACATCTGGACGCCTTGGCCATGCGCCTAGGGGAGATGCAGTCGCACCTGCTGCGGCTCAACGCCCTAGGCGATCGGCTGGTCAGGCTGGGCCGGCTCGATGCCGAAGAGTTCAACTTCGAGCTGCCGCCGGCCCAGGGCGGTCCGCAACAGCGTCCGGCGCTGCACGAAGACACCGATTTGGTGGGTTTTCTGCGCGATATGGACCGCTTGGGTCGCCTGTTAAAGGATCGCGAACGCAAACTGGAACTGCTCGAAGACCTGCTGATGAACCGCTTTCTCGCCCAGGACGTGCGCCCCGGCGGCTTTCCGGTGGACGGCGGCTGGGTGTCCTCTGCCTTCGGCTATCGCAACGACCCCTTCACCGGCGAGCGCTCTTTCCATAACGGCGTCGATATCGCCGCCAAGGCCGACTCCGAGGTCAAGGCCGCGGCTTCCGGCGTGGTCACCGCCGCGGGCGCCCGCACCGGCTACGGCAAATACCTTGAAATCCGCCACGGCAACGGCTTCGTCACCCGCTATGGCCACAACGCCAAGCTGTTGGTGAAGCGGGGCGATGTAGTGGACAAGGGCGACTCCATCGCGCTGGTCGGCAGCACCGGGCGCTCCACCGGGCCGCATGTGCATTTCGAGGTGGCCCTCAATGGCGAGAATGTGGACCCCGCGGCCTACATGTCCGAAGTCGATTGAGGCGCCTCGCGGCCGCTCAAGCGCCGGCTGCTGCGGCCCCGAACCCGCCCAGCGCCTGCGCCCCAAACCCGCCCCGTCCGCCTGGCGGCGGGCGCGATCCCGGATCAATGGCCCCGGCCGCCGTGCGACTGTTGTCGGGCGGTGTGCGTTGCCCCGCTCTGATGGGGTATCATGGCGTTTTTCCGAACCCTCTCCCACCCCAGAACCTTTAGGGATGCTTTTGCATGGTCAGTCAGTTTATCAGGAAGGTCTTTGGTAGCCGTAACGAGCGGCTGGTTAAGCGTCTGCGCAAGCAAGTGGAGAAAATCAGCGCCCTGGAGGAACAGATCCAGGCGCTGAGCGACGACCAATTGCGGGCCAAGACCGACGAGTTCCGCGACCGCCTGCAACAGGGTGCGGCCCTCGACGGTCTCCTCGACGAGGCCTTCGCCGTAGTGCGCGAGGCCGGTCTGCGCGTGTTGGAGATGCGCCACTTCGACGTCCAGCTGGTCGGCGGCATGGTGCTCCACTCGGGCAAGATCGCCGAGATGCGCACCGGCGAGGGCAAGACCCTGGTGGCCACCCTGGCCGCCTACCTCAACGCCTTGCCGGGCGACGGCGTGCATGTGATCACCGTCAACGACTACCTGGCCCGGCGTGACGCCTCCTGGATGGGGCGCATCTACGACTTCCTCGGCCTGAGCATCGGCGTGATTCAATCCTCCGGCGGTCTCGGCCCGGATCAATCCTCGTTCCGCTTCGAGCTCGACTACGACGGCGCCGCCGGCGGCTATCCGCACATGCGCCCGGTCCCCCGCCGCGAGGCTTACGCCTGCGACATCACCTACGGCACCAACAACGAATACGGTTTCGACTACCTGCGCGACAACATGGCCTTCAGCCCCGAGCAGCGGGTGCAGCGCAAACGCAACTTTGCCATCATCGACGAGGTCGACTCCATCCTCATCGACGAGGCCCGCACCCCGCTGATCATCTCCGGCCCGGCCGAAGACAGCTCCGAACTCTACACCCGCATCAACGAGGTGATCCCCGGCCTGGTCCGCCAGGAAAAGCTGGAGCCCACCGACGGCGGCGAAGAATTCGGCCCCGGCGACTACAACGTGGACGAAAAGGGCCGCCAGGTCTACCTCAGCGAGGACGGCCACCAAAAGATCGAAGACAAGCTCGCCGAAATGGGCCTGCTGACCGAGGGCCAATCCCTCTACGACGCCGCCAACATCATGCTCATGCATCACGTCTACGCCGCACTGCGGGCGCATGTGCTGTTTCAGCGCAACGTGGACTACATCGTGCGTGACGGCCAAATCGTCATCGTGGACGAATTCACCGGCCGCACCATGCCCGGGCGGCGTTGGTCCGAGGGCCTGCACCAAGCGGTGGAGGCCAAGGAAAAGGTCGAGATTCAGAACGAAAACCAGACCCTGGCCTCAATCACCTTTCAGAACTACTTTCGGCTCTACAACAAGCTCTCCGGCATGACCGGCACCGCCGACACCGAGGCCTACGAATTCCAGCAGATCTATGGCCTCGAAGTGGTGGTGATCCCCACCAACCAGCCCATGATCCGCAAGGACATGGGCGACCTCGTCTACCTCACCGGGAGCGAGAAATACGACGCCATCCTCGAAGACATCCGCGACTGCGTGCAGCGCGGCCAGCCGGTGCTCGTGGGCACCGCCTCCATCGAAACCTCCGAGCTGGTGGCCGGGCTGCTGAACCGCGAACAGATCCCCCACAACGTGCTCAACGCCAAACAACACGAGCGCGAGGCCGGCGTCATCGCCGAGGCCGGGCAGCCGGGCACGGTGACCATCGCCACCAACATGGCCGGCCGCGGCACCGACATCGTGCTCGGCGGCAACCCCGACCACGACATCGAGGTCCAGGGCGAGAGCCAGCACAGCAGCGGCGGCGAACGCATCAAGGCAGAATGGCGCCAGCTCCACCAGCAGGTGCTCGAGGCCGGCGGCCTCCACGTCATCGGCACCGAGCGCCACGAATCCCGGCGCATCGACAACCAGCTCCGCGGCCGCTCCGGGCGCCAGGGCGACCCCGGCTCCACCCGCTTCTACCTGTCGCTAGAAGACAGCCTGATGCGCATCTTCGCCTCCGAGAAGGTGGGCAACATGATGCAGAAAATGGGCATGGAGGAGGGCGAGGCCATCGAACACCCCTGGGTCACCAAGGCCATCGCCAACGCCCAACGCAAGGTGGAAGGGCGCAACTTCGATATCCGCAAACAGTTGCTCGAATTCGACGACGTGGCCAACGACCAACGCAAGGTGGTCTACCAGCAGCGCGACGAACTGATGGAAGTGGAAGACATCTCCGACACCATCCAATCCATTCGCCACGACGTGGTCAACGGCGTCATCAGCCGCCACATCCCGCCCCAAAGCATGGAAGAGCAATGGGACGTGCCCGGCCTGGAAAAAGACCTGGAGCAAGAGTTCGGCGTCAACTATCCGCTCCAGCAGTGGCTCGACCAAGACCACGACCTGCACGAAGAGACCCTGCGCCAGCGCATCCTCGACCAAATGAGCCAGGACTACCAAGACAAGGAATCCCTAGTCGGGGCCGAAAACCTGCGCACCTACGAAAAGGCCGTAATGCTGCAAATCCTCGACCAGGCCTGGAAAGAACACCTCGCGGCCATGGACTACCTGCGCCAGGGCATCCACCTGCGGGGCTACGCGCAAAAGAACCCCAAACAGGAATACAAACGCGAGGCCTTCGAGATGTTCGCCGAGATGCTCGAAAGCATCAAGCACGAAGTGGCCGTCGGCCTAGCGCGCCTGCAAGTGCGCTCACGCGAAGACATGCCCCTGCCCGAGCGCGAAGAGCCGGAAGAATTCCAATTCAAGCACGAAGAATTCCACGGCCTGTCCGAAGTCGGCGCCCCCGAGCCCAGGCCCGAGGACGAAGATCGCCGCCCCTTCGTGCGCAATGATCGCAAGGTCGGACGCAACGAACCCTGCCCCTGCGGCTCGGGCAAGAAATACAAACACTGCCACGGCCGCATCAGCTGAGCACTGCCATGCCCAAAACCGAACCCGAGTTGCAACACCGGCCCGTGCCCGGCATCCAGCTCGGCGCCGCCGCCGCCGAAATCCGCTACCAGGGCCGCAACGACCTCGTGGTGATGGAACTCGCCGAAGGCGCCGCCACCGCCGCCGTATTCACCCGCAACGCCTTTTGCGCCGCCCCCGTCACCGTCGCCCGCGAGCACCTCGCGCACAGCGCCCCGCGCTACCTGGTGATCAACGCCGGCAACGCCAACGCCGGCACCGGCGCCGCGGGCCTGCACGCCGCCCGCGAGACCTGCCGCACCCTGGCCGCCCTGCGCGGCTGCCGGCCCGAACAGGTGCTGCCGTTCTCCACCGGCGTCATCGGCGAGCCGTTGCCGATCAATCGCCTCGCCGCCGGCGCCCCCAAGGCCCTCACCGCCCTCAGCGAACAGGGCTGGGAGACCGCCGCCCGCGCCATCATGACCACCGACACCGTGCCCAAGCTCCTCTCCCGCACGCTGCAATTCGGGCCGCGCCAGGCCGTGATCACCGGCATGGCCAAGGGCTCGGGCATGATCCGCCCCGATATGGCCACCCTGCTCGCCTACCTCGCCAGCGACGTGCGCATGCCTCGCGAACTCTTGCAACAGTGCCTGCAACAGGCGGTAGAGCCCTCCTTCAACGCCATCACCATCGACGGCGACACCTCCACCAACGACGCCTGTGTGCTGGTCGCCAGCGGCGCCGGCGGCATCACCATCGACGCCCCCCAGAGCGAAGACTACGCCCGCTTCGCCGCCGCCGTGCTGGAACTCTGCATGGACCTCGCCCGCGCCATCGTGCGCGACGGCGAAGGCGCCACCAAACTGATCGAAATCCAGGTGGAGCAGGCCGCCGACCCCCAAGAGGCCCGCCGCGTCGGCTTCACCATCGCCCACTCGCCGCTGGTCAAGACCGCAGCCTTCGCCTCCGACCCCAACTGGGGCCGCATCCTCGCCGCCGTCGGCCGCGCCGGCCTCGCCGACCTCGACATCGAGCAGGTAGGCATCTGGCTCGACGACGTCAACATCGTCCGCCACGGCGGCCGCGCCGCCGACTACAGCGAACAGGCCGGCGCCCGCGTGATGGCCCGAGACACCTTCAAGATCCGCGTCCGCCTCGGCCGCGGCGAGGCCCAGGCCACCGTCCTCACCTGCGACCTGTCCTTCGACTATGTCAAAATCAACGCCGAATACCGCACCTGATCCGCCAAAAACCGCTTGACGCCCGAACGCTTTTGCTATTTAATATCGCCTTCGTTTGCCCAGGTAGCTCAGTCGGTAGAGCAGGGGACTGAAAATCCCCGTGTCGGCAGTTCGATTCTGTCCCTGGGCACCAAATTCACTTCCTAGATTCAAACGCCTACGGGCTTCGAATCGATACCGACAACCCCCCTCGAATCCTCAGCGTGACCAGATCGTGACTCGCCGTCCTCCAGGCGGGCCACGGCCGCGCGTAGGTTTTCGGGCGCTAGGTGGGCATATCGCTCGGTCATTTTGATCGCCGAGTGGCCCAGCAAATCGCGCACCTCCGTTTAAGGAAACCCGCGCTCTGCCACTCGCCGACCACCGGATATTCGCCCTCGATGGTGGCAAAGGTCCGGTTGTCCCGCCCCTCGATGCGCAGCCGGTAGGCCGTCGCCCCCTTCTCCGCGTCGTACTGCTCGCGGGCGGCGGCGATGGAGCCGATGGCCGTGCGGATCAGCCCCGCCGTTCCCGCGTTGAGCTGGGCCACGGCCTGGAAGCCAAGCCCCGCCCCCGCCATCAGCACCAGAAACGACAGCTTCCCCCAGCTCATCAGCGACACCCGATAGCGGTCGTTCCCGGGCAACACACAACGGACCCGCGACGGCCAGAACCAGCACACCTCGCTCTCGGTCATCATGTCCGCCACCGAATGCGACACCAGCCCCGCCAGCAGGGCCAGGGCGTACCCGAAGGGCAACCAGAGGAAGGCGGGGATCAGCACCGCCAGTTGCAGGATCAGGCTATGGGTGAAGGTCCGGTGACCGAACCAGTGTTCGAGCGGGCCGGAGATCACCGGGACATAGCGCCCGATCAAGCCCTGCCGGTGGTCCAGATCCGGGGCGATCCCTGCGGCCATGGCCACCAGCGCCTCGGCGAGGGCTGGCGGGTGGCCTACGGCGATGCAGCCGCCGAGGTAGGCGGTTTGGGCGGTTATGAGGTGGGTGGGGGTGAGCATTGGAAACCTGTTCTCGGGTTGTTACGACTTGAACGCTTAGTGGAGACATGGTAATATGCAGAGGCGGCATATTCACCACGGCCGCTCGGTTTCGAGCGGGGGCTTTTGCCCTACGTCTTACGTGCCCATTGGATTAGGCCGCATCGGCCTAATGCGGGCTTAGTGTGGCGTCACACTAGTTCACTGTTATGCGACGAAAACGGAATTCTTTACTGGATAGATATTATGTGGTTTGAAGAGCTACCAGAAAATTGCCCACCTGAGAAGGCCGCAAGGCCCCAAGGTGATGTGTATTATAGACTAATTGATGCCCCAAGAATTTCGTGCAAAGATTTTTGGTCCCATAGAAAGATATGGCCGAATAAGAAATTTAATGCACCAGAGTGCAGGGCGCGATCGGTTTCAGTGTTTTCAGAAATTGAATCATGTGATAACTTGAGAAAATTGAAATTACATTCAAACAAGAAGATTGCGTCTATTATGTTAGTTAGCTCTTCTGGTAAAATACAAAAAAGCGGCCAAGATAAATATCATTACTCTTGGTGGAGAGCGTTAGACTTTGATCCTTTGGCTATGTCTGAGTTGATTTCATAGGGCGATATCAGTGAAACCTCTAAATCCAGTAAATATATTACTGTACTATGATTATCCGCAGGTTTTTATTGCGAAGGATGCTGTTGATTGCAATATGGCATGCATGGTTGTATCTGAAGGTGAGGAAGGCCCAAAATATTTATCAACCCCAATATCAACTAAAAGAAAAGAAGAACTAATAGACGGAAGAGTTGACTTAAAAACAGTTTTTGAGAATCCCGAATTAAATACTTTTATGTATGTATATATTGATGGGGAGAGATTTATTCAAGGCAATGAATCACTAACAAAGTGCCCTTTAGAATACCTCCCTGAGGCTGGCCTAACTTTTTCTAATGATGAAGTTGCCAATCAAGCTTTAACGCATAATGCTCCTGTTTAATTTGTTGGCTTGTCAGTGAGTGAGGCAGTAGATGAAGCTAAAATCAAATTAAATAAGCTATCAGAGTTTTTGTCGCTTTATCAAAATGCTTTGAAGCATTTAGCTAGGCTTTCTGCTAAAGAGAATAGTATTAAGATAGATAAAAATACAGCACCTTTTGATGTTGATGTATTTGGTTTTTCTCATGGTTCATTTACGGTCCATGTAAAAAGTTCATATCATAGTGATTTATTTGGAGATAATGCACTATTATCTGAAGCTTACTCTAGGCTTAACCAGTTTATAGAGTTAGCGAAAAATCCAACCGATGCTATTGCGATGCTTCAGGATGTAAAAGGACATACTGCAAATAGTATCATCAAGCTTGTTGAGTTTGTAGAGATTCATTCGTGTCCTATAACACATACGTGGGCATCGCCAAATATGCTTAGATCGGAGTGCAGCAAGTTAGATGTAGAAATTGCCAAGCAGCTAGGAGAACTATGCCGCCAAAGAAATGATCTACTTGATGAAGACATTGTACTGGAAGGTTCTATTGTCCGTGCCTCAGAAGAAGCTAACACATGGAAGCTGGTGAATAGAAAAGATAGTAAAAAATATTCCGGAGAGGTAGACCCTGATTCCAATTTATCAATGAGCGGAGTGATAATAGGAGAAGAAGTTTACCGATTCTATTGTCATGAGCGAGTAGAAGTAATTCTTGGTACTGGGCAAGAAAGGACAAAGCTAAGTGCCTATAAAATCGAAAAAATCGTATAACAAAATGGTCAACTGGACCTTCGTTTCGGTCGCTTCGCTCCCGACACTCAGGCCAGTTGCCATAATCGTCACCCCCTCCCCCGCATAGCCCCCAAGAAAAGCCTCAACGGCCTTGATCATCGTTCCGGCCACCTTGA
>JAABTK010000041.1 GCA_011389885.1 Gammaproteobacteria bacterium
AGGCGGGGGCATCGCGGATGCTATCCGCTCCCACGGCTTAGGCGGGGTTATCGCGGATGCTATCCGCTCCCGCGGCTTAGGCGGGGGCATCGCGGATGCTATCCGCTCCCGCGGCTTAGGCGGGGTTATCGCGGATGCTATCCGCTCCCGCGGCTTAGGCGGGGGCATCGCGGATGCAATCCGCTCCCGCGGCTTAGGCGGGGTTATCGCGGATGCAATCCGCTCCCGCGGCTTAGGCGGGGGCATCGCGGATGCAATCCGCTCCCGCGGCTTAGGCGGGGGCATCGCGGATGCGATCCGCTCCCACGTTAGTTTGAGGCGCTTTTTCGGGCCGGGCTAGATTTCGCGTGCGCCCTGGGCGGCCTGTGTGCGCTCGCGCGCCGCCTGGTACTGCCGTTTCAGGGTTTCGCGCTCGGTTTCCTGGCGCCGCTGCATGGCCTGGCGCTCTTCTTCGATGCGTTGTTCCAGGGCCTGTTTTTCGCGCCCGCGCTGTTGCCGCCAGGCCTTGCGTTCGGCCTCGGTGAGGGTGTTGAGGTATTCCTGATCTTCCTTGGCATGCTGCTCCCATTCTTCGAACGCGGCCTGTTCACGCCGTTGCTGCTCTTTCCGCTCGGCTTGGTGGCGGCGTTCGAGACGGGCCAGGCGGGCTTGGTAGATGTCTTCGGTGGTGGCGTCTTCGTCAAAGCCTTTTTTGATGGCCTCCCAGTTCTCGCGGCTCTTTTCGGCGGTCCAGTCCGCGGCCTCGGCGGCGCCTTCCTTGGTGGTCTCCCATAGCTCGGCCGCGCCTTCCTTGGTGGCGCTCCAGCCGCCTGCGGTTTTTTCGTCCGTCCAGTCGGCCGCCTCCGAGGCGCCCTTTTTGCTGGCCTCCCAGCCTTCTTCGAGCTTTGCGCCGGTCCAGTCCGCGGCCTCGGAGGCGCCTTGTTTGGTGGTTTCCCACATTTCGCCGGCGGAGCGCTTGGCCTGATCCCAGAGGTCTTGCGCCGTGACGGGCGCGGCGACGCCTAGGGCGAGCAGCAGGGTGAGGGTGTGCAGGATTGGGGTATGCATCGCAGCGGAACTCCGAGAGTGAAGAAAAGCCGTTAAGAGGCCCGATTCCAGGCCCGATATGGCGCGCCGGTTCGGGGATTGACGAAATGGGCCAAAGCGGGGCCTCAGTGCGGGCGGGAGACGATATACGCCGCCAGCTCGCGCAACGGGTCGGCGCGCTCGTCCAGCCCTTTCAGGCTTTGCAGCGCGTCGTCGCGCAGGCGCGCGGCCATTTCGCGCGAGGCCTCCAGGCCCAGCAGGGCGGGGTAGGTGGGCTTGTCTTGGGCCTGGTCCTTGCCGCCGGTCTTGCCCAGGGTCTGGGTGTCGCTCTCCACGTCCAGGATGTCGTCCTTGACCTGAAACGCGAGGCCGATGCATTTGGCGTAGTGGTCCAGGCGTTGCGCCTGCGCCCCGGGGGGTTCGGCGGCGAGTACGCCGAGCCGCACGCTGGCCCGAATCAGCGCCCCGGTTTTGTGGATATGCATGTTCTCCAACTGGGGCAGGTCGATGGCTTGGCCGGTGGCGGCGAGGTCCAGGGCCTGACCGCCGGCCATGCCGCGGGAGCCGCTGGCCAGCGCCAGGCTGTCCACCATGGCCAGCCGGGTTTCGGCATCCACCGCCAGGGCCGGATCACGGCACAGGGCCTGAAAGGCGAGGGTTTGCAGGGCGTCGCCGGCGAGGATGGCGGTGGCCTCGTCGAAGGCCTTGTGACAGGAGGGCCGGCCGCGGCGCAGGTCGTCGTCGTCCATCGCCGGCAGGTCGTCGTGGATCAGCGAGTAGGCGTGGATCATCTCCACCGCGGCGGCGGCGGCGTCGAGGCGCTCGGGCGCTACGCCGAGGGCGCGTCCGGCGGCGTACACCAGCACCGGCCGCACCCGCTTGCCGCCGCCTAGCACGGCGTAGCGCATGGCTTGGTGCAGGCGTTGGGGGGCGATGGCGGCCGCTGGCAGCCAGTGCGCTAAGGCGCCTTCGACGCGGTCCTGACAGGCCTTGAGGTATGCCTTCAGGGGAATGCTAGTCGTCACTATCGAAGGGGTCCAGTTCGGCGTCGGGAAAGCGTTGGGACAGGATTTGCACCTTTTGTTCGGCCTGTTTGAGGGCCTCTTGGCAGGTGCGAGTGAGTTGCACGCCGCGCTCGAAGGACTGAAGGGATTCTTCGAGCGAGACATCGCCTTTTTCCATGGCGTCCACAAGGCGTTCCAATTCGCTTAGGGCCTCTTCGAAGCTGGGTTTTTTTTCCGCTTTTTCGGACACGGCACTCTCTGAATTAAGGCTTATGCAATGAAGATATAAGGCGGTTTCCGTCCAGGAACAGGCCGCCTCGCTGGTGTTTGCGCCCGCCAACGGTGTTGCTACAGGCGTTACAGGGCGCGCCATGCGCGGCTTGCCGCGCCTGGTTGGCGAGCCCGAATCCTGCGTGATTCGGTATCTGCTTTTGCGCCAATGGCTAAAAAGTAACCCAGCCCGGGGATGCGGTCAATCGTTTGCGGCTTGCGGCGGCCGGGGATGGTCCGCATAGCGCAGCCGCAGGGCCTGATAGGCGTCGATGCGGCGGTCGCGAAAGAAGGGCCAAATGCGGCGCACGGCCTCGCAGCGGGTGCGGTCGATTGCGCAGTGGAGGATTTGCGCCTGCGCCCCGGCGCGGGCCAGGAATTCCCCCTGGGGGCCGCAGGCGAAGGAGTGGCCCCAAAACTCGGCGCCTGGGGTCAGGCCCGCTGGGTCGGGCTCGTGGCCGGTGCGGTTGCAGGCCAATAGCGGCAGGCCGTTGGCGATGGCGTGGCCGCGCTGCACGGTGATCCAGGCGTCGAGCTGGCGGGCCTGTTGGTCGGCGCCGTCGGCGGGGTCCCAGCCGATGGCGGTGGGGTAGAGCAGTAGCTCGGCCCCGGCCAGGGCCATCAGGCGGGCGGCCTCGGGGTACCATTGATCCCAGCACACCAGCAGGCCCAGGCGGCCGAGGCTGGTGTCGATGGGCTGAAAGCCGAGGTCGCCCGGGGTGAAGTAGAATTTTTCATAGTAGCCGGGGTCGTCCGGGATATGCATTTTGCGGTAGCGGCCGAGCAGGGCGCCGTCGCGCTCCAACACCACTGCGGTGTTGTGGTAGAGCCCGGGTGCGCGGCGCTCGAACAGGGAGGCGACGATGACCACGTTGAGGGCCTTCGCCAAGGCGCCCAGGTGTTGCGTGGAGGGGCCGGGGATGGGCTCGGCCAGGTCGAAGTAGGCCGGGTCTTCGCAGTGGCAGAAATAGTGGGTGTTGTGCAGTTCCTGGAGCATCACCAGCTCGGCCCCCTCGGCCGCGGCCTGACGGATCAGCGCCTCGATCACGGGGCGGTTGCGGCTGGGGTCCGGGGTGCAGGCGTGCTGCAACAATGCGGCGCGCAAAGGGGGCCGGGCGGGCATGGGTTTAAGCGGGCTCCTGGCGGGTCAAGGGCAGCGCCTGCGGGAGCTGCATGGTGATGCAGTGCAGGCTGCCGTGTTGGGTGATAAGGGCGCGGCAATCCAGCGGCGTTACGGTGCGTTGCGCAAAGCATGCGGTCAGGGTGCGGAGGGCCTGTTCGTCGGCGGCGTCGCCGTAGATGGGCGCCAGCACGGCGCCGTTAATGATCAGGAAGTTGGCGTAGGAGGCGGGCAGGCGGCGGCCGTCCGCGGGGTCGTAAATCGGCTCGATGGGCGGCAAGGGGACGAGGCGATAGGGGCGGCCGTCGGCGCTGCGAAAGGCCTCCAGTTCGGCCGCCATTGCGCGCAGCTCGGCGGCGTCCGGGTCGTGGTCGTGGGCGGTGGCGTAAAGGATGGTCTCGGGGTCGGCGAAGCGGGCCAGGGTGTCGATGTGGCCGTCGGTGTCGTCGCCGCTCAAGCGGCCGTGGTCGAGCCAAAGCACCCGCTGAATGCCCAACAGCTCGGCGAAACGGCGTTCCATTTCGCCGGCGTTCAGGCCGGGGTTGCGCTTGGGGTCGAGCACCGCGCTGCGCGTGGTGAGCAGGGTGTTGCGACCGTCGGTTTCCAGCGCCCCGCCTTCGAGCACCAGTTGGGGCGAGCGCATGGGGGTGTCGTCGAATACGCCGGCCTCGTGCAGGCCGCGGGTGATGGCGTCATCGAGGGCGGATGCGTGCTTGCCGCCCCAGCCGTTGAAGCGGAAGTCGGTGAGTACGGCTTGGTCGCCTTCGAGCACGGTCACCGGGCCGTGGTCGCGGGTCCAGGTGTCGTTGCCCGAGGCCTGGGCGAAGAACACCCGCCGCAGGGGGATGCCCTGGGTCTGCAGGCGCTCGGCGAGTTTGCGCTGGCACAGGGCGTCGGGGCAGACCAGCAGCAGGTCCTGGCGGCGGGTGATTTCCTCCGCCAGGCGCAGATAGAGGCCCTCTACGGTCTCCAGCAGATCGGCCCAGTCCGTGTCGGGGTGCGGCCAGGTGAGCATGATGGCGCGCTGCGGTTCCCATTCGGCGGGCAGGCGCGGGGTTTTTTGACGGTGGTTCATAGCC
Organism: Gammaproteobacteria bacterium; assembly: GCA_011389885.1. GTDB lineage: Bacteria > Pseudomonadota > Gammaproteobacteria > Chromatiales > Chromatiaceae > JABBTK01. The sequence goes on from JAABTK010000041.1 coordinate 4,500, forward strand.
GGATTATAACGCTCAATCCTTTTCGATCGAGTAAATCAGGTCTACGGACTGGCTTTCGCCGCTCTTGGTCTCGACGCTCAAATGATCGCTAAGGCGATACTTTAGCGACAGGGCGCCCTGGTTGGTGAACAGGTTTTGCGAGTAGCTGACGTAGAGGTTGGGGTTGAGGTACTTGCCGCCCTCCAGCGCGGCTTCGTCCAGGGTCGAGCCGGTGGTCACTTGCAGCCTGTCCAGGCCGGTGGTGCCGGCGATGGCGGTCAGGGCCGGCTGGGTTTTGTCCAGGCCGAGACTGGCCGCCGCCTCCAGCAGGTTGATGTCGGATTCGTGATCGGTGCCGTGGCCGGTGAGCAGGTAGGACAGGGCTTGCACCTTGGACATCGACGGCTCGGCGTAGACGTCGGTTTGGGGCGCTTGGGCGGTGCCGTAGACCCGCAGATAGGCCTTTACGGTTTGGTCGTCCGACAGCCGCATGGCGCGGATGTCGAGACTGGGGTTTTCCGGCGGCCCGGTGAATAGGAACCGTCCCTGTTCGATGGCCAGGTCTTGGCCGTAGGCCTCGTAGTGCCCGTCTTTTAGCAAAATCGCCCCTTGGGCCTCGGTCCCCTGCGGGGTGAAGCGCACGCCCATGGAGCCCGTGAGGCGGGTTTGCAGGCCGAAGCCGCTAAAGCGCACCGCCTCGCCCAGCGCCACTTCCAGCTCGCCGCGCAGGGGCGTGGGGGCGGGCTCGGGGGGCGGTTCGCGGTCGGCGGTGCGGCCTACGATCACCTCGTCTTCGGACACCGTCACCGTGCCTTGGGGCAATTCCTTGATTTCCACCGTGGCCTCGGGGATGCGCAAGGCGCCGGAGATTTGCATTTGCCGGGTGTCGCCCTGGATGCGAATGTCGGGCGAGGCCTGGGCCTGGGCCTCGGTGGTCTGGACGACCTGGAAGTCCTGACCCTGAATCTTCAGATCCAGCGGAAAGTGCTTTTCGGCATCGAGTTGGACGCTGCCATCGAGTTGCAGCGAGCCCTCGCCCGAGCGGGCGCTGGCGCTCAGCGTCAGCGCCTCTCGGCCCTGGTTGCGGGCGCTGAATTGCAGATCCCGAAAGCGCGCGCCCAGTCTTTCCACCTCCAGGTCGCCGTCTTTCAGCCGCAGTTCGCCCACGATTTCGGGCTGTTGCAGGGTGCCGCCTAAGTCCGCGTTCAGCGCCAGGCTGCCTTGTTGGAAGCGGGCCTGCGGCACGAAACCGCGAATCAAGTCGAGGTCGGGGAAGCTCATGTCGATGCGGCCGCTGAGTGCGGTGGCGTCCTCTTGCAATGGCCCCAGCACCAGCCGCGCATCCGCTTGCCCGCCCTGGGGCAGGCTGATGCCGGCGCTGGCTTCGAGCTTGCCGGCGGCGAAGGTGAATTCCGCCGCGGCGTTGCTGTAGCCGACGCGGCGCGGCAGGTTTTCCATCGGCGGCAGCAACACCCGGCCGTCGCCGGCCGCGATGCGGCCTTCGGCCTGTAAGTCGTCGCCCTGACCGCGGGCGGTGATGCGGCCGTTCAAGGCGCCTTCAAGGGCGGTTTCGGCGGGCATTACCGGGGCCAGGTGTTGCAGATCCAGGTCCGCCGCCTCGACGCTGGCGTCGAGGCCGCTGTCGGCGTTCCACGCGCCCTGGGTGCAGAGGCGTCCCGCCGGCTTGCCGGCCGACAGGCAGAGCGCCGACCACTGGGCGCGTTGGGCGCTCAGGTCCAGGGTGACGGCCTCGGTGGTTTGCCAGTCGCCCCAAGGCCCCGCCAGCAGGGCGAGGCGGGTCAGCTGGCCCCGCCAGCGCTGCTCAGCCAGGGCCCCGGCGGCCGCTAATTGCAGGTCCGCCGGACCGCCTTCGGTTTCCAGTTCGAGTTCATGCTGTTGCGGACCGCCGAGCAAAATCAGCTCCACGCGCTGCCATTGCTGTCCGGCCAAATCCACGCCGGTGAGTTTGAGATGGTTGCCGGTTTCGCGGCGGTCGCCGCCGGGCCAGTGCAGGGTGATTTCGGCCGACTCCAGGCGGTAGTCGGCATAGGCGATTTGTTGGCCGCTCAAGGCCCCGTTCAACTGCGGGGCCTGGGGCGTGCCCTGGAGTCGCAGATCGCCCTCGGCGGCGCCGGAGAGCTGGGGCGCAAAGGCGCTCAGGTCGGGGGTGTTTAGGGTCAGTTTCAGGTCCATCTCGGGAAACGCCGGCCCGTCCGCCTGCACCCGATTCTCCCCGCTCAGCAACACAAAATCACGCAAACGCACCGCTTCTGCGCGGTAGTCCGCACCGCCGGAGAGGGACAGCGGATGGCCGCGCAGGACGCCGCTGAGGGATTGCAGGTCCGCACTGACCGCCGGGCCGTGTTCTTCCAGGGCCCCGCTCACCTGGGCCTGAAGGTCGAGTTCGCCCGGCCAGTCCGGCCATTGCACACCGGGGCGCAGGCCTGCGCCCTCCAGGCGGAGGTCCCAGTTCACCCGCTTGGCCCAGCCGAGCCGGCCGGAGGCGGTCAGGCGGCCTTCGAGGGCCTTGAGTTGCAGGCTGCGGATGGCCAGTTCCTGGGTGTGCAGCTCGCCCTTAAAGTGCAGTGCCGCCGGCGGCAGGTCGCGGCCGCTGAGTTCGCTCTGCAATTCGATGGCTAGGGCGTCCAAGGGGCCTTGCAGGCGGTAGCTTGCGTTTTTGGCCTGCACCAGTAGCGGTTCCTGTTCCGCCAAGGGCCAACGCAGCAGCGGCCAGTGGCCCTGCAAGTCCAGCTTCAGGGGCGAGAGTTCGATCCGCCCGCGGGTGTTCAATTCCAGTGGCGCGGTGAGTTGATGATCGAGTTCGATGGCCTGCATGTCGCCGCTGATTTGCGCCTCGCCGCGGCCGTCGCCGAGTTCGGGCAGCGGCCCGGACCAGGCGGCGCGGGCGTCGAACGGGAAGGGGCGGGTCAGCGCGGCTTGGCCCGATAGCGTCACCTCGCCGGTGGGGGCGACCGCCTCCAGCGATTCGATGCGCAGGCGGTCGTCGCCGGCCTCCAAGGCGCCGGCGATGCGCTCCAGCTCGACCGCCAAGGCGTCGCCCTGAAAGACCTGTAGGTCTTGCACCAGCAGGCGGTCGAGGCGGATGCTCAACGGCAGTTCGATGCGCTCGGGGATCTCCATCGGCGGCTCATCGACTGCGGGCGCCGCCGCCGTGGTCACGCGGAGGCCTTCGCCCTCTAGGCGGGTCAGGTGCAAGCGCCCGCCGCGCAGGGCTTGCAGGTCCCAGCCCCAGGCCAGGCGGCGGGCCTGCAGCGACCAGTCGGTATCGGAGACCTTGACCTGGTGCAGGGTCAGCCCCCGCCACAGGCTGCCCTCCACGGCGCCCGTAGAGGCCTGCATCGGCGCGTAGGCCAGCCCTTGGCGCACAGCCCAGCGGCTGCCGTCGGGGTGAAACACCACCCAGCCGAGCAGGCCGGCCGCCGCCGCGCCCAGCCCCAGCACGGTTAGCGGCAACCACAGGAAAAACAGTCGGCGCAGTCTCAAAAAATCGCCCCCAAGGAGATGTGAATGCGGAAATCGTCCTCGGACCGATCCGTGGGGACGGCGAAGTCGATACGCAAGGGACCCACCGGGGAATACCAGCGGGCGCCGAGGCCGGCGCCGGTCTTCAAGCCCTCGCTGAAGGAATTGAAGGCGTTGCCGCTGTCCACGAAGGCCGCGCCGCCCCAGGATTCGGTGAACGGGTGTTCGTATTCGAGGCTGACCGCGGTGAGGTAACGCCCGCCGATGACGTCGCCATCGGCGGATCGCGGACCCAAGGCGTTGTAGTCGTAGCCGCGCACGCTTTGGTCGCCGCCGGCGAAGAAGCGAATGGAGGTCGGGATCTCGGTGAATTCATCGGCCCAGGTGGCCCCCAGTTCCACGCGGCCGATCACCAGGCCGGGTCCCAGCTCGCGCACCCACTTGCCGCTGGTGTGGAGCTGGAAGAAGCTGGTGTCGGAAAGCAGCGCGTCGTGTGCGGCCTTGAGTCCGAGGTGGATTTTCTCGCCATGGGTGGGGCGTATCAGGTCGTCGGCCTGGGTGCGGCCCCAGCTCACGCCGGGGATGACGAGGGTGCTCCATAGGGTCTGTTCCAGGTCGGAGCGTTCGCGCTGGATGTCCAGCGACCAGGTCTCGCTCCAGTCTTGGCGGGTGCGGCTGAGGCGCGAGCCGATGGTGAACAGGTCGCTTTGGGCGTGGTCGGTCTCTTCGCGCCGATAGCCGGTGCTGAAGGTCAGGTTTTGCCAAGGCTCGATGAATAACGGGATGCGGTAGTCGGCGCCCAGTTCGTTGGTCACCTGGGATAGGCTCAGGCGCGCCCCGAGGCGGTGGCCGCGGCGGTTCACCCGGCGGTTTTTATAGGCCGCGGACAGGCGCGGGCCGGTGTCGGTGGAGTAGCCCGCGCTGGCCTCGTAGTGGTGCTTCGGCTCCGGGGTCAAGCGGATCTCCACCGGCAGTTGCCCCTGTGCGCGCTGATCCACCAGCGGGCGGATGTCCACGCGACTGAAATAGCCGCTGTCGGAGAGGCTGCGGAAGTCTTCCTGAATGCGGGCGCTGGCGTAGGGTTCGCCGCTTTTGAGGTCGAAGAAGTGGCGGATCAGGTCTTCGTCATAGGCCGCTTGATCGAGGCGGATTTCGGACACGGCGTAGCGCGGCCCCGAGTCGAAGCACAGCTCGATGCGCGCCTGGTTGCGGTCCGGGTCCACCGCCAGGCGGCGGCCGCAAAAGGCGGCGTCGAAATAGCCCCGTTCCGCCGCCGCCCGCACCAAGCTTGTCTTGATCGCCTCGTAGCGGCCGTGATGCAGGGTGTCGCCGGGCTTCAGCGGCAGGTCGTCGAGCCCGCGGCGAAACGGCGGATCCGACTTGGCGGCGCCCCGCACCTCCACCTCCACCGCCTCGACCTTGACCGGCGACCCCGGCTTTACCTCCAGATGCACCCGCCAGCAGTCCGCGGTCTTTTCGTACCGCTTGTCGAACTCGGGGTGGTAGCGGCCCAGGGCCTTGAGGGCGCGCGCCGCCTCGGCGTCGATTTGCTCGAAGCGCCGCCGCAGACGCCAGCGGGGCGCGTCGCAGGGTTCTTTGCCGATGCTCAGGGCGGCCCGCACATTGCTTAACAGCTCGCCCGGCAGCACCTGATTGCCGAGGCCGCTGATTTCGAGTTCTACGGTCTCGGGGGCGTCCTTAGACCAGCTCGGCGCTGCTGCGATGCACAGGGCGAGGGCCGCCAGGCGACCGATGCGGAAATGGCTCATGGGATTCCTTGTTGCACCAAGTGTGATGGATAGATGCGTTGCGTTGGGAGTATATCAACCTTGGGTTGACGTGGGGATGTTGTATGCTTACGCCATGATTGAGAGAGCCGAACCCTTGTGATCGATTCCGCGCACTTTCCGCTAATCCTGCTGCTCGACCTGCTGGTGATCGCCTTGGCCACGGCCTGGGTGCTGCGCCATCCGCGGGAGCCGCGGGCCATGCTGGCCTGGATCCTGGCCTTCGTGGTAATGCCTTTCATCGGCGTGGCGCTGTTTTTGTTGATCGGCGAGCCGCGGCTGCGCCGGCTGCGCAAGCGGCGGCGGCGGCGGCGGGAACGCATGGAGATGGTCGGTCACGGCGTGGGCCGCGCCGCCGCGCCGCGGCTGCGTGCGTCCCAGGCGCGGGTGGCGCGGCTGATCGGCAACGTGGCCAAACACTATCCGCAGGACAGCCATCGGGTGCGCATCCACCTGGACGGCCGGCAGGCCTTTGATGACCTGGAGCAGGCGCTCAGGGGCGCGCGGGACCATATTCACCTCGAATTCTATTTGTTCCGCGGCGACCGCACCGGGCGCCGCATTGCGGAGATCTTGATCGAGCGCGCCCGGGCCGGCGTGGCCTGCCGCTTGCTCACCGACTTTATCGGCTCCATGAGCTTGGCCGGCGGATTGTTTCCCCGCCTGCGCCGGGCCGGGGTCGAGGTGGTTCACTTCATGCCCATCATTCCGTGGCGCGGGCGCTGGCGCATGAACTTCCGCAATCACCGTAAGATCGTGGTGGTGGACGGTTGCATCGCCTTCACCGGCAGCCAGAACGTGGGCGACGAGTACGCCGGGCTGGATCGGGAGCTGGGCGTGTGGCGCGACACCCAATTGGAGATCGAGGGGCCCATGGTGCAGGAGTTGCAGGAAATCTTCCTCGAAGACTGGCACTATGCCAGCGGGCGGGAACTCATCGGCGAGCGCTATTTCCCGCCCCCGGCGGCGCCTGCGGGTGACGCCGTGCTGCAATTGGTGCCCTCCGGGCCGGATCTAAGTGTGCGTGTGGTGCAGCTGATGTTCCACGCCCTGTTCGCCTCGGCCGAGACCGAGATTGCCATTGCCACCCCCTATTTCATCCCCGACGACGCCCTGTTGCTGGCCCTGCAGAGTGCGGTCTATCGCGGCGTGCGGGTGCGCTTGCTGATCCCGTCCCGCACCGATCAGCGCTTTTCCCTATGGGCCGCACGCAGCTATTACGCCGAATTGGTCGCCGCCGGGGTGGAAATCTACGAATACCCCCACGGCATGCTGCATTCCAAGGTGGTGGTGATCGACGGCGGCTGGGCCGCGGTCGGCTCGGCCAACATGGACGAGCGCAGTTTCCGCCTCAACTTCGAGGTCAGCCTGCTCGTCTATGCGCAAGACCTGGGCGAGACCCTGCACCACGAATTCGAACGCCTGTGCGCCGCCTCGGACGCCTTCGACCGCGCCGCCAGCAAACGCTGGAGCGCGCGCCAACGCTTCATGCTAGGCCTTGCCCGGCTGGGCGGGCCTTTGCTATAAACCGGGGGTTGGTGCTGAGGGCTTGGCGCCTAGCGCCGGCAGCGGGGCGTATCGGGTTTGGGTTGAACTTGGCCGCTTGTTGGCGAACTAACAGCGAATATCGTGTTGGCGTCTTTTACGCCTCTTTTGTGAACTTGACGTTTTAAATGACACCGGGAAGAGCGATGAATGTGCCGAATCTCCGTTTTCGAAGCATCCCTCTACTTGGGCTGATTGGGCTCTTGCTTATGCTGAGCGTCCAGGTCGCCCAAGCGGCGGGGGTGCAGGCGACTGTGTCGCGCAATCCGGTGCAGTTGAATGAGTCCTTTCAGCTCAGCTTCGAGAGTGCGCAGGAGTTGGGGCAGCCGGATTTGTCGCCCTTGCGCGAGGATTTGGAGATCCTCGGCAGTAGTCAGAGCACCAATATCAGCCGGGTGAACGGGCGCATGGAGCGAAAGGTCTCCATCGATTTGCAGGTGATGGCCAAGCGGGCGGGGGCGATTCGCATCCCGCCGGTGTCCTTCGGCGCGGTGCAGAGCAATCCGCTGGACTTGAAGGTGTTGGAGGCCCCGCCGCCGGATCAAGGCGGCGGCGAAGACCGCGGTGATCTGTTTTTGGAGGTGGCGCTGACGCCCGAGCGCGTCTATGTGCAACAGCAGGCGGTGTTGAGCATTCGCATCTATCGCGCCCAGGACCTGGGCGAGGCCACCTTAACGCCGCCGCGGGCGAGTGACCCGAACGCTGTGGTGAAGAGGCTGGGGGAAGATCAGGACTTCACTAAGATGCAGGGCGGCCGCCGCTATCGGGTGACCGAGCGGCGCTATTTGGTGTTTCCGCAGGCCAGCGGCAAGCTGGAGTTTGAGCCCTTCGTGTTTCAGGGCGAGCTAATGGGGGCGAATTCCCGCTCCAGCAGCGTGTTTCCGTTCGGCGGCATCATGCGCCGGGGCGAGGTGAAGCGACTGCGCAGCGAGGCGTTGGCGCTGGAGGTGAGGCCGGCGCCGGATAGCTGGGGGCGGGAGGCCTGGCTGCCGAGCGAGAACCTGCAACTGGTCGAGGCCTGGCCCTCGGGCCAGCCGGAGTTTCGGGTGGGCGAGCCGGTGACCCGCACCCTAATGCTGCTGGCGGACGGCCTGACCTCGGCGCAATTGCCGGCGATTCGTTCCGACCTGCCGCAGGGCCTCAAGCAGTACCCGGACCAGCCGGAGCTGAAGGATCGGGAGAACGCCGACGGCGTCACCGGCATCCGCCAGGAACGGATCGCCATGGTGCCGGCCAAGGCCGGGGAGTTCGAGCTGCCGGCGGTGGAGGTGCGTTGGTGGAACACCGAGACCGATCAACCCGAGGTGGCGCGGGTGGCGGCGCAGACCATCCGCGTGCTGCCGGCGTTGAACCAACCGGCGCCGGTCGCGCCGCCTAGCCTGGAAGACGCGCCGGGGGGCGACCGAACGGCGCCGCCGAAGGCTGCGGAGGCAGGCCTGGCAAAGACGGTGACGGACCCCGGACTCTGGCCCTGGCTGGCCCTGGGCCTGGGCGCGGGCTGGCTGATTACGCTGCTCGCCTGGTGGCGCAGCGTTCGGGCCAACGGCGGCGCCGCCAAACCGCAGGCGGCCCCGAAGCCCGCGGCCGTCGGGCGGCTGAAGGCCGAACTCAAAGCCGCGGCCTTGTCCAATGACCCCAAGGCCACTGCGGAGGCCCTGCTGTCTTGGGCCGAGGCGCTTTGGCCGGAGGGTCCGCCGCGTTCCCTCGGAGCCGTGGCCGGACGCACCGAAGACAAACCGGCGGCGACGGAAATCCGCGCCCTAGAGCGCATCCTCTACGCGTCCCAAGGCCAACGGGACGCCTGGCAAGGCCAGGGGTTTTGGGCCGCGGTAAAGGGCTTGGAAGCGGAGGATGGGGCGAAAAAAACGGATCTGAACCGCCTGCAACCCCTATACCCGGGTTCCGCCGCCGGATAGCGGAAACGCGGCCTCCGGCGTGCTTTTCGGACCCTAACGCCTGTGCGCAAATAACGGAAACAACGCCATTTGGGAACGCAAAGGGCGCGGAGGAACGCGGAGGTATTTTGGCTGGTTGGTGTTGCGCCCCAGCGCGGGGACCGGCGATAAGCCGGCTGGCCTGCACGGGCTCGGCGTTATCTCTTCTCGGGCGGGGCGGCGGCAAACACCGCCTCCACCCGCAGGCCGCGCCCGTCCGCGCCCTGACCTAGGGTGAGCTGGGCGGTGTGCAGGCGGGCGATGCGCTCCACAATGGAAAGCCCCAGGCCGCTGCCGCTGGCGGCCTGCTGGTTGCGCCTTCGAAAGCGCTCGAACATGGCCGCGCGTTCGGCCTCGGGGATGCCGGGGCCGGAGTCTTCCACGCTCAGCACGACCGCACCCCCTTGCACGGCCAGCGCAACCCGCACCCGTCCGCCCTCAGGGGTGTAGCGGACGGCGTTGTCCGCGAGGTTGCGCACCAGGATGGACAGAGAACCCGGATCGCCCCGAACTTGGAGTCCGCGGCCCTCGGGGGCGTCCAGCCCCAGTTCCACGGACCGCTCCAGGGCCAGCGGCATCACCTCTTCCAACGCGCCGCGGGCCACCCGGCCGAGGTCGGCCTGCTTGTCGTGAATCTGGCCCGCTTGCTGGGCGTCCGCCCGCGCCAGGGCCAGCAGTTGTTCCACCAAATGCGTGGCGCGATCCACCCCGCGGGTGATCTTTTCCAGGGCCCGGGTCCGCTGGGCGGGGTCTTCGGCCTGGGCCGCCACCTGGGCCTGGATGCGGATGGCGGCCAGGGGCGTGCGCAGTTCGTGAGAGGCGTCGGCGGTGAAGCGGCGCTCGTTTTCGAAGGCGCGCTGCAGGCGGCCGAGCAGCTCGTTCAGGGCATCGACCAAGGGGCGCACCTCGGCGGGCACCGGCTCGGTGCGCACGCCTTGCAGATCACCGGCGTCGCGCCGGCCCAGCTCGCCGGCCACCCGACCCAAGGGCCGTAGGCCGCGCCCCACCGCCCACCACACCAAGAACGCCACCAACACTAGCCCCAAGGGCATGGGCCAAAGGGTGGATGCGAGCACATAGTCCACGACCTCGTCCCGAATATCGATGCGCATGCCCACCTTGACCGCACCGAAATCCTCCCGCAGGCCGAACAGGCGCCAGTGTTCGCCGTCGATCTTTCGATCCACGAACTCGTCGTTCGGGGCCAAGTCCAGCGCGGGCGGCGCCCCGGGCGAGCCCAGCAGGCTGTTGCCGTGGCTGTCGTAGATCCGAAAGGCGATTTTGTGCTCGTAGGGGTGGTGCGTCCCGCCCACCTCCTCCAAATCCCGAAGTTGGTCGATCTCGCCGGGGTCCTCGGCGATCTCCTCCAGTTCGTGCCGGGCCAGGGTCAGCAGCAGGCGGGCGGTCTGGGCCAGATTGACGTCAAACACCTCCTCCACCTCGTGATGGGTCTCTTCCCACACGCGGTAGCCCGCCGCCCCCCAAACCAGGGCGATCAGGCTGAGCAGCAACAGCAGCAGCCGTCGCCGCAGCGAAGAGGAACGAAAGCGGGCGAGCATTCAGTCTTCCTGCGGGATCATATAACCCACCCCGCGCAAGGTCCGAATCAGATCCTTGCCGAGCTTCTTGCGCAGGTGGTGGATGTAGACCTCAATGGCGTTGCTTTCCACGCCTTCATCCCAGCCGTAAAGGGCCTCTTCCAGACGCTCACGGCTCTGCACCTTGCCTATGCGCACGAGCAGGGCCTCCAGGATGGCCAGCTCGCGGGCGGTGAGTTCCACCGGCGCTCCGGCCAGGGTTACGCGCTTGGCCGCGGGGTCCAGCTCCAGGTCGCCATGGCGGATCAGCGGATCCGCGCGACCGCCGTCGCGGCGACGCTGGATGGCCCGCAGGCGGGCCGTAAGCTCGTCGAGATTGAACGGCTTGACCAAGTAGTCATCCGCGCCGCCATCCAACCCCTGAACACGGTCCGACACCGTATCCCGGGCGGTAAGAATCAGCACCGGCAGGGCATCGCCGCGGCGGCGCAGCTTGGCCAAGACCGCCATGCCGTCCTCGCCGGGCAACCCCAAATCCAACACCAGCAGGTCGAAGCCCTCGTTCTGCAACGCCTGATCCGCATGCGAGCCGTCGGTCACCCAATCCACCCGATAACCGGCCTGGGTCAACCCCACCTGCAAACCGTCGCCGATCAGCTCATCGTCCTCCACCAACAGTAGTCGCATACTCTTAACACCCAGATCAAAAACCGAAAAAACCGCAAAAGAGGCGCAAACGAGCGGCCCCCCAGCACCTAGTGCGCCTGCGCACAAATAACGGAAACAACACCATTTAGGAACGCAGAGGGTATCGAGGACCGCAGAAGGCGCGGAGGAGGTTTTTGGTTAAAACCTCGCCCATGGGCGGTTGGTTGCATGAAGGCTTTCCGCCCCGGTGCGGGACCGCATCATGGTCTAGTCGCGTCCCCCTAAGGCGTGTCAGGCTCCGCCTGTAGCGACGTGAGTATTCGCGTTTATGCGCGTCCATTCGCGGTTCAATGGCCCATTTTGCCTCGCTCCCGCACGAGTGCAGGCGATGCGCCTCGTGCCTCGGCGCATCCTATTCCTGGCACGAGTCGATCAGCGCCGAAGGTCCTCTCTCGCCAAGACGCAAAGGGCGCTAAGAAAAAACCTTTTTTTCTCTGCGCCCTCTGCGGTTCTCCGCGTGCTCTGCGTTCCGAGAGCGCCTGGGTTGTTTCCGATACTCAGGCGCAGGCGTACTAGTACAAACTTCAAACTCTCCCCGCTGGAGCGGAATCTGCGCCGGGAAAAGGGGCCGGATGAGGCTTTCTCCGCCTGGGCTTAGCTCAGCAGCGGCGCAGGAGCGACGGGCATGCGTCCCCACGCTGGAGCGTGGGGACGAGCAAGCCGCGATCAGCCGCGCCAGCGGCTTGACCCGGGCGTTTGCGCCGGATCAGAGGCGGTTATCGCGGATGCAATCCGCTCCCACGGTTGTTTCCGTTATTTGTGAGCAGCTGTGCTAGCCCTCAGCCCTCAGCACTCATCAAAACCCAGAACCACCCCCAGCCTCCTTGCGCGCCTTCAGCAACCCGGCCTGAATCTCTCCTTGGCGTCCGCGGTCGGCGATTTCGCGTCCCGGGCGCGGCGCGGCCTTTAGGGCCTGTTCGAAGTAGCGGATGGCCTCTTCCGCCTGGCCCTCGTCGAGCAGGTAATCCGCGTAGAAGTAGTTGGGGTCGATGCCGTCGGGGTTCAGCGCCAGGGCCTTTTTCAGATACGCCTCGGCCTTGTCGTCGTCACCGAAACCGATGGGCCAGCCCGGCACCTGATAATACAGGCTGCCGAGGCTGGTGTAGACCGAGCCGTTCAGGGCCTCGGGGTCGAGCTTTTCGGCCTCCAATAGCCGATCGCGGGCCTGTTTCACCAACCCCAGCGCGCCCAGGCCGCCTTCTTCGCCAGCCTGGGTGGAGAGGATGATCGCCTCCCAAATCAACGGCTCGGCACGGCCCGGATCGGCCTCGCCGGCGGCCCGTGCGGCAGCGGCGAGCTGCTCCAGCGCCGCGCCCCTTTTTTCTTGGGGCAGCAGGTATTTGGCGTGCGCCCACTCGCGTTGCAGATCGCCGACGGACAGGCTCCGGTCCGCGGCGGACAATACGGGAGAACCCAGCAGGCCGCCGATCAGCAACCAGGCTGGCAAGGCATCTCGAATACGCATGGTTCTTTCTCCGGTTTCGGTTTGAATTTGAATGCGTGACACGACCAGGCGCGCGCTCACTGAAGTCGCCTCGCGCCGGTCCTATTCGCCGCGGGCGAAGCCCTCCATCACTCGGTTTTGTTGGCGCAGGGCGGCGTCCGTCAGGCGCGGCAGAATGGCGTTAATACGCACGAACAGGGACTCGGGAAAACCCAAGTAGACGTCCTTGCGCCCCTTTTCGATGGCCTCCACGATGCGTGCGGCCACCCAGTCGGGATCGTCCATGTTCATTCCTACTTTCTCGGCCATTCGCTTGATGGCGTCGGTGTTCAGGGGCGTCTTCACCGCCCGCGGGGCCACATAGGTCACCGCCACGCCGCTGCCGTCCAACTCCCGGCGCAGGGCCTCGGAAAAGCCGCGCAGGCCGGCCTTGCTGGCGGAATAGGCGGTAAACCAGGCGAAGCCGATGGAGCCGAAGGTGGAGCCCACGTTGACAATGCGCCCCGAGCCCTGCCGCAACAGCCCCGGCAGCACCGAGCGGGTCAGTTGCATGGGCGCGCCCAGGTTGAGCCGCAGCAGGGCATCCAGACGGCCCGGATCCTCCGCCTCAAAGGGGCCAAAGCTGAGCAGGCCGGCGATGTTCACCAGCATATCCAGACCGCCCAGGGCCTGCACCGCGCCCGCGACGGCGGTCTCGCGCGCCTGGTCGTCCAGCAGATCCGCGGGCCGGGCCTCGACCACGCCGCCGAGCGCGGCGATCTCGGCGGCCAAGGGCGCCAAGGCCTGGGCGTCGTGGTCCAGCAGGGCGAGACCAGCCCCCTTGGCCGCCAACCCGCGGGCCACGCGGCTGCCGATGCCGCCGGCGGCCCCGGTGACGATGATCCGCTGGCCGTTAAGCGACATCGGACACCCCCGCGCCGGGCTCGGCGGCGATCAACGGCAGGCCTCGGAATACGTCGCCGTAGAGCTTGTAGAAGGCCTTGGCCGTATGGATTAGGAGGCGCTGCTGGCCTGCGTCCTGCAAGCGGTTCACCAGCCCCGCATAAAAACTTATATGGTCTTGGTCCAGGGCCCCGTGACTGCGCAGGTAGCTGAAGGCCTCGTCGGGCAGGCCGAGCCCGGCCTGTAGGTTATCCGCGGCCTGCAACGCCAGCCGTATGCTGGTGCCTTCGAGCACCACCACCATGCCCAAAAAGCCCACCGGATTACGCCGCTGGATCAGGTCGTAGGCATAGGCGATCATCAGCTCCGCGGGCAGATCCGGCTCGCCGTGGCGCACCGCCTCGGGGTCGCCGCCGCAGGCGCGGATGTCGTTCAAGATCCATTCCTGATGCCCCAACTCTTCTTCGATATAGTGCGCCATGGCGTCCCGCAGCCATTCCATCGCGGGGGGGATGCGACCGCCGCAGCTCATCAGCAGCGGCGTGGTGTGTTTGACGTGGTGGTAGGCCTGGGTCAGAAAGGCCAGATAGCTCGGCAGCGCCAGCGCCCCGCGAGTCCCTTGTACGATGAAAGGGATTTCCAGCAGTTGCTGGCGTTCGCCCGCGGTCTGCGCCTGCAAGCGGTGGAAAAAATCGCTCATGCGGTTGCCTCCGGTGGTTGATGATGGCGCTCGGCGTAGGCCCCTTCGATGGCCTCGCGGTAGCGCTCGAAAATGGCCTGCCGCCGCAGCCGTCCGGTGGCCGTCAGCAGGCCGTTGCGGGGGCCGAAGGGTTGTTCGGTCGCCAGCCAACCGCCCACCCGCGCATAATCGGGCAGCTCGGCGTTCACCCGTGCCAGCGCCGCCTCCACCTGCGCCGGTGCGGCCCCCGGCGCGGGCGTCACCAAGGCGAGATTCCAGGGCCTGCCGTCGCCGAACAGGGCCGCCTGGGCGATGGCCGGCTCCAGCAACAGTTCCTGCTCCACCCATTCCGGCGACAGGTTGCGGCTGAATGCGGTCACGATCAGGTTCTTGCGCCGGCCGTCGAGATACAGAAACCCATCGGCATCGAACCGCCCCAGGTCCCCGGTCCGCCACCAGCCGTCCTCCAACTGCGGCGCGGGTGCGCCCAAATAACCGCGGAACAGCCGCCCGCGCACCAGCACCTCGCCGCTGGCGTCGATTCGCACCTGGCATTGGGGCAACGGGCGGCCCACCGATCCCGGACGATTCGCCCCGGGCCGATTCAGGGTCACCACCGAGGCGCACTCCGAGAGCCCATAGCCCTCGAACACCGGCAGACCCTGGGCCTGCGCCTGCTCCAACAACTTGGGCGACAGCTTGGCCCCGCCCACGGCCAGAAAGCGCAGGGCCCCGGGTTGCAGCCCAGCATGCAGCAGGCCGTGCAGCATCGCGGGCGAGAGGATCGCACTGGCCGCGCGGGTGTCGGTCAGCGTTTCGGCCAGGCGCTGGGGGTCCAACCCGGCCGCACCGCGCAGCCCCGCGGCGGCGGCATCGGGCAGCACCACGGTGAGCCCCTGCAACAGCGGCGCATAAACCCCGCCGACATTCTCCAGCAGGATCGCCAACGGCGAGATGCAGCAGTGACGCTCGCCGGGACCGAGCGCCGCGGCCTGTGCCAGCTCTGCGGCCACCCGCTGCATCGCCGCCGCCTCCAGCATCACCCCCTTGGGCGCGCCGGTGGTGCCGGAGGTGAAGGTGACCTTGGCAATGCCCTCAGGAATGGGCGATGCACCGCCCGGCAGGTCGAGCCAGGCCAGTTCGGCCCCCGACAGCTCGAAGGGCTGGGCCTGGGGCGCAAGGCCGCCGGGATGGGGCGCGCCCGGCAGCGTGAGCAGGGCATCCGCCGCGCTCTGGCGCAGGCAATGGGCGGCCTGAGCCGGGGTGAAAAAGGGCGGAATCGGCACCAACGCGATGCCCGCCTCCAGGGCCGCCAGGTCCAGCACCACCCAGGGCAGCCCATTGGGCAAGGCCAGGGCCAGCACCGAGACCCGACGCCGGCGCAGACGCTCGGCGGTCTCCCGCACCGCGCGTTGCAAGCCAAGGTAATCCAGGCGCCGATCCTGCGCGATCAGCGCGAGTGCATCGGGCCGCTCTCGGGCCTGGCGTTCAAGGGCCGCGCTCAACATCGATCAGAACTCCGCGCCGACCCGGCCCGCCGCGTCCCACAGCGCGTGCAGGGCGCATTCGACGCTAAACAGCTCACTCAGAACCTCAAAGGCCTCGCTCACCCGCCCCGCCATCACCACCGGGCGCTGGTCGTAGTAGCGCCCCCAATCCGTGTCCGAGGGCATCAATCGCGCGGGATCCGCCGGCCCCAGCACCAGGGGGTAGAGACCAAGCCGGTGGCAGGCGTTCTGCAACTCGGCGCCGCCGGTGAACACCACCCACTCGCGCCCCGCCGCGTGCAGACAACCGGTCATCGCGGTCATCAGCCAACGCCCGCCGCCGGGAACCATCGCCGCCAAATTGCCCACCTCGGCGATCCCGCCGCGCCCCACCGGCGCCCCGGCGCGGGCGGACAGTACGCCCTCCACCGGGGCGTCTAGGTATTGCTCCAAAAACAGCGGCCCCATCTCCGCCTGGCGCATGCCCATGGCCCCCAAAAGCTCCCCCGAATCGTCGCGCAACGCGGCCAGCCAAGGCAGGAACTCGGTCACCTGCGCACCCCAGGCGCGGGCAAAGCAGACCTGAATAAACCGCTCCACGTCCGCCCGCCCCTCGCTCGGGGATCGCAGCAGGCTCAAGCAGGTGGGAATCGGCGCCCGGCGTCGGTTGATGATCATGGCGGAATACCTCTCGATGGATCTGGCAACCGAGTCTACGGGCGCAACCTTAAGGCGGCCTTAAGCCGGGCCCCGTGTTCTGAAGGGGTATTTGGATCGATTTAATGCCGGGGGTTCTTTGAGGTTATAGGAGGCGGTCGCCAGTACGCCTGGGCGTCAATAACGGAAACAACGACTCTTGGGCACGCAGAGGCCCGCAGAGCGCGCTGCGGGAGGCCTATTGCTAAAAACTTCGGCGGCCGGTGGCGGGTGGTTGGTCACTGATTCAGCCTGCCCGGCCATCGAGTGGCGGGCGAAGGGTCAGCGGGCAAAGCCGCGGTATTGGGTCACGAAACGCTCCAGAAAGCGTTGTTCAAACGCCGCGTAGTCCCAAGGGTCGTCGGTCAGTCGGTGGCGGTGTTGGGGGCGAACGATGTAGGCCTCGGCTTGGAGCGAGGGGCGGTCTTGGAGGTCGATGGTGACTGCTGAGCGGCGGTATAGATCGCCTTCGAAGCGGTCGAGGCTGTGGAGTTCCTGATCCTGGAGATGGCGATAGAGCAGGCCCTGAACGCGGGCCTGGGGGTCGGGGCGGATGCCGGGGTAGAGTTCACCCTCAAGGCAGCTGCGGCGGTAGCCGGCGAGTACGGCGGGTTCGCTCGCAGGTTCGCGGCCGATGACCGCGGCGATGATTTGCGGCGCCATCAGGGTGCCGTAGACGAAGACGTTGCTGGGCATGGCGGTTCCAGTGCAGTTGTGCCTAAGTGTTGCGAATAATCGGGTCTCGGGGGCTTTCGCAAAGCAGGGTACGCGTCGGTCCATACCGGACTCAAGCCCGGGCCCCCGAGATTCGCCTTGGAGTACACGCCTTGGCGTGTGCGCACCGGCCCGCACAGCCCGAGGGCTGTATTCCAGCGGCCGGGTCTATACCGGACTAAAGTTCGGGCTCCGAGCGGTTACCGCATTCCTAAGCGCCGCTTTTTCCGCTATTTGCGACCAGGCGCGCTAGTACAGCCGCGCACAAGTATCGGAAACAACGGCGTTTAGGACCGCAGAGGGTACCGAGGACCGCAAAGGGCGCGGAGGGGGTTTTGGTTAAAAACTGGGGCGCTGCTCATGGGCGGTTGGTTGCATGAAGGGTTCCTTCCCCGGTGTGGGGCGGGACCGCATCATGGTCTAGTCGCGCCCCGCAAGGCGCGCCGGGTTCCGTCTGTAGCGCGGTGAGTATGCGCGTCCACTCGCGGTTCAATGGCCCGCTTCGCCTCGGTCCCGCACGCGCCCAAGCGATGCGCCTCGTTCCTCGGCGCAGCCTATTCCTGGCACGAGTCGATCGGCGCCGACGGCCCGCTCTCGCCAAGACGCAAAGGGCGCTAAGAAAAACCTTTTCTTCTCTGCGCCCTCTGCGGTTCTCCGCGTGCTCTGCGTTCCGCGAGCGCCTGGGTTGTTTCCGACACTTAGGCCCAGGCGCGCTAGTTTTTGTCTGCGCTATTCGCGGTCTCCGGCGGGGTCGGCTCGGCGCG
The DNA here is from genome assembly GCA_011389885.1 of Gammaproteobacteria bacterium. GTDB lineage: Bacteria > Pseudomonadota > Gammaproteobacteria > Chromatiales > Chromatiaceae > JABBTK01. The sequence goes on from JAABTK010000041.1 coordinate 22,140, forward strand.
TTCTTCGATTTGATCAATGAGTTGGCGCGCGGTCTTCGATAGGGCGCCGCGCCGGGTCAGCAGGTGCAGCCGGCTGCCGCCTAGTTGATACCACAGCATGGCGGCCCGAATGCCGGCTAGCAGCAGGGCGCGGATGCGGTTGGCGTTGTCCGTGTCCTGGAGTTTGTAGGGGTCGCCGTTGACCATGATGCGCGGCTTGAGGGTGCTGATGGTTTCGCTGTAGAGGCTTGCGAGTTGGGCCAGGATGTTGGCGTGCAGCAGGTCGAAGTGCGCCAGTCGCTCTTGGGCGCGGTCGATCTCGCTGCCGATCTTGTCCAGCAGCTGGGTGCGCTTTTCGAGCTTGCGCTCCAAGTGCAGCAGGGCGATCACATAGCGGCTGATCTCACGGTCCCGGCCCGGGGCGTTATGCAGGGTGTCGTGGAGGCGGCGCAGCCCGGTCTCCAGGCCCTCGATGTCGCCGAATACGGCGGCTACGCTGGGAACCTCGAGTTGGAACAGGCTATAGATCGAGGTCTCCAGCGCTTCGGGGTCGGTGTCTTTGCCGTAGGCCGCGGCCTGCACCAGGGTTGCGGCCTGGAATACCGCGGCCAGGGCCAGGGTGCGTTGCTGCTCGGGGTTTAGGGTGGTGTGCGTTTCAGTCATAGGGGGCGTGGCTTACGCCATTTCCTCGGGGTGGTTGCCGGCGGTCTGGATGACGCCGCCGCCGAGGCAGTCGTCAGCGCGATAAAAGACGATGGATTGCCCGGGGGTGACGGCTCGCTGGGGCCGCTCGAAATGGACCAAACAGCCGCCTGCGGCGTCGAATTCTACGATCTCGCAGGCCTGCAGGGGCTGACGATGGCGCACGCGGGCCAAATAGGGGCCGGGCTCGGGGGGCGCAAGGGTCCAATGGAGTTGAGCGGCGGACAAATAGGCCTTCAGGAGTAGCGGATGCTGGTGCCCTTGGGCCACGATCAGGCGGTTCTCCGCGAGGTCCTTGTCCACCACGAACCAGGGGCGCTCGTCGGCGTCGGTCACGCCGCCGATGCCCAGCCCCTTGCGCTGGCCCAGGGTGTAGTACATCAGGCCGTGGTGTTCGCCGATCACCTCGCCCTCCGGGGTGCGGATGGGGCCGGGCTGGGCGGGCAGGTAGCGTTGGAGGAAGGCGCGGAAGTTGCGTTCGCCGATGAAGCAAATGCCGGTGCTGTCCTTTTTGGCGTAATTGGCAAGGCCCTGCGCCCGCGCGATCTCGCGCACCTGATTCTTAGTGAGGTCGCCCAAGGGAAACACCGCATGGGCCAACTGGTGCTGATTGAGTTGATACAGGAAATAGGTTTGGTCCTTGTTTTCGTCCGCGCAGCGGCGCAGGTGCACGCCGTCGGCCTCTGTGGTGGTGCGGGCGTAGTGGCCGGTGGCGATGGCGTCGGCGCCCAGCCCCAGGGCATGGTCGAGGAAGGCGCGGAATTTGATTTCGCGATTGCACAGGATGTCGGGGTTGGGGGTGCGGCCGGCGCGGTATTCGGCCAGGAAGTGTTCGAAGACGCGGTCCCAGTATTCGGCGGAGAAGTTGACCTTGTGCAACGGGATCGCGAGCCGTGCGGCCACCGCCTCGGCGTCTTTTAGGTCTTCGGCGGCGGAGCAGTATTCGGCGTCGTCGTCCTCTTCCCAGTTCTTCATAAACAGGCCCTCCACCCGATGCCCGGCCTGTACCAGCTTGAGCGCGGCCACCGCCGAGTCCACGCCGCCGGAGAGGCCGACGATGAGGTGGCGGGCGGGCTCCGCGGGCCGGCCCGGGGTGCTCAAGGGGCCGCCTCGTGCAGCAGCTCCAGCGGGTGGCGTTGGCCGCTGCGAAAGTCGTTCAGGCAGGCGAGCACCAGCGGGCTGCGCAGGCGCGCCGCTTCGGCGATGAGTTGTTCATGGCTTAGCCACAGCGTGCGATGGATATCGGGATCCAGGTCGCGGCCCGGCTGTTGCTCGCCCGCCGCGCCATGGAACACGAAGCGCAGATAGGTGTCGCCGGCCGGCGGGACCTGCCAGCGATATACGCCCACTAGGCCTTCGGGCCGGAAGGTGCGGGCGGTTTCTTCCAGCGCCTCGCGGATCACCGCCTGCGTTAGGGACTCGTTCGCCTCCAGGTGGCCGGCGGGCTGATTGAGGACCATGCGGCCCTGAATGGCCTCTTCCACCAGCAAGAACCGCCGTTGGGGGTCTTGAATGATCGCGGCCACGGTGACGCGGGGTTTCCAGGTCATGCGCGGCTCCTTTTGGGCCTGCGAGGGGTGGCTGGCGCGGGCGCTTGCGGGGCGTTGATCCGGCGCCACTGGCCGGGTTGCAGCGCGCCCAACCGCCAGCGGCCGACGGTGCTGCGCACCAGGCGCAGGGTGGGGTGGCCGATAGCGGCGGTCATGCGCCGCACCTGGCGGTTGCGGCCCTCGCAGATGCGGATTTCAAGCCAAGCCGCGGGGATCCGGGCGCGGTAGCGCACGGGCGGGTCGCGGGGCCAGATCGCGGGCTCGTTCATGCGTCGGGCCAGGGCCGGCAGGGTGGGGCCGTCGTTCAGTTCCAGGCCGTGGCGCAGGCGCTCCAGTGCGGCCGCTTCGGGCTCGCCCTCCACCTGCGCCCAGTAGGTCTTCCAGGTCTGGTGGCGCGGGTCGGTGAGGCGGTGTTGCAGCTTGCCGTCGTCGGTGAGCAGCAGCAGGCCCTCGCTGTCGCGATCCAGCCGCCCGGCGGGATAGACCCCGGGCAGCGGGATATGGTTCGCCAGGGTGGGGCGGCCGTCGCCGCCGCGAAACTGGGTGAGCACGCCGTAGGGCTTGTTGAACAGCAGGAGCATGAAGGGTTTTGATTTCGTGGATTATGCGAATTTCAAGCTTCTAGCTTCTAGCTGCAAACTTGTCGGCATCAATGGCCCGCCCCGTGATCCCTTGACTGTCCGCCCCCATCAGCCATAGGTACAGCGGCATGAGGTCCGCCGGCGTTTTGAGCGTGGCCGGATCCTCGCCGGGGAAGGCGATGGCGCGCAGGCGGCTGCGGGTGGGGCCGGGGGCGACACTATTGACGCGGATGGCGGTGCTGTTTTCGGTCTCTTCGGCCAGGATCTGCATCAGCCCCTCTAGGCCGAACTTGGATACGCCGTAGGCCCCCCAATAGGCCTGTCCCCGGCGCCCGACGGTGTCCGAGGTGAACAGCACCGAGGCGGTGTCGGCCTGGCGCAACAGCGGCAGGCAGGCCTGGGTGAGCATGAAGGGGGCGTTGAGGTTGACCTGCATCACCTGATACCAGGTTTGGATGTCGTAGTCGTCGATGCGGCTCAGCAGGCGCAGCTCGGCGGCGTTGTGCAACAGGCCGTGCAGGGCGCCGAATTCCTGTGCCAGCTTGTCCGCCATGTCTTCGTAGTCTTTGGGGCTGGCGCCTTCGAGGTTCAGCGGGTAGATGGCCGGTTGGGGATGCCCCGCCGCTTCGATTTCATCGTACACCGCCTCCAGCTTGGCCAGGGTGCGCCCCAGCAGCACCACAGTGGCGCCATGGGCGGCGAAGCTCAGGGCGGCCTCGCGGCCGATGCCGTTGGCGGCGCCGGTGACTAGGATGGTGCGGCCTTGCAGTAAATCGGCGGGCGGCTGATACTCGAATGGCTCGGGCATGGGGTCTTGGGTCTCGGTTGAACTCAATCTTGGGCGGATGGGTCGGTTTCGGCTGGGGCCGGCGCGGGGTCCGGCGTGCAGGGCGCGAAGAAGTCGCTGCGCGCCATGGCCTCGATGCAGCGCTTGGCGGAGTCGAGCTGCCGGTTTTCTCGTCGCAGGCGCATGCCGATCTCTTCTTGTTCCATATCCAGCAACTGGCGGGCCGGGGAGCAGGCGCGGCTGTCGCTGCACTCGCCATTGGGGCCGCAGACCAGGTCCGCCAGCTTGCGGCATTCGCTTGGCGGGGCGGCCGCGCTGCCCGCGCAGGGCTTGAAGAAGCTTTCGTCCTCCAGCGCCTCCAGGCAGTGGCGGGCGGTCTCATTGTAGCCCTTGTTGCTGTGCTGCATGGCCTCTTCTTTTTCCAGTTTCAGCAGTTGTCGCGCCGGGGAGCAGGCCTCGGCCGCGTTGCACTGGCCGTCGAAACCGCAGACCTTGATCACTAGGTTCACGCAGGCCGGATCCTCGGGGCCGAAGGGGAGCGCTTGATCTTCGCCCTCCGATTGCTCCGGCGGCTCCACGGTCTCGGGCCGCAGCGGGCGCTTACCGCCGCTGACCACCACCCCGTCGCGCACGATGATCACCGAGCCGTCTTCGAGTCGATGCACGCCGTCCCACAGCGCGGCCGAGCCCTGGTCTCTGAAGACCTTGGCCTTCTGGGTGTCACGCTCGACGCGCACCACGTCGCCGTCTTGCAGGTTGCCGGTCCAGTAGTTGGCGGCGCTGGCCGGGAGCGGCAATAAAAAGCCTAGGACCAAGGGTATGCAGAGTCTGTTCATTAAGGTAACTCACGTCTGAGTTATTGTATTGCGCCCAAGCGCGTGTTTCAGGCGCTGCCGCTGGAGCCGGCCGGCGCGGGGCCGATGCGGTTGAGCACCAGGTCCGCGAGGGCCTGTATGTGATCGGGGCGGTCATTCAACGCTGGAATGTAATGGTACTCCCCTCCGCCCGCTTGTTGGAAGTTTTCGCGGTTTTCGCCGGCGATCTCTTCCAGGGTTTCCAGGCAATCGGCGGAGAACCCGGGGCAGATCACATGCACCTTGCCCAGGCCCTCCCGGCCCCATTCGACCAGGGTTTCGTCGGTATAGGGGCGCAGCCATTCGGCCTTGCCGAGGCGGGATTGAAAGGTCAGCTTCCAGCGGTCGGCGGACAGCCCCAGCGCCGCGCTGAGCAGGTGCGCGGTGGCGCAGCAGTGGTTTGGATAGGGGTCGCCCTTGTCGGCGTAGTCCTTGGGGATGCCATGAAAGGAGATCAGCAGCCGATCCGGCTCGCCGTGGCGCCCCCAGTATTCCCGAATGCTGGCCGCCAGGGCCGCGATGTACCCCGGCTGAGCGTGGTATTCGTTGATGAAGCAAAGTTCGGGAATCCAGCGCCAGGTGCGCAGGGTGGCGCTCACCGCGTCCAGGGTCGAGGCGGTGGTGCTGGCCGAGTATTGCGGATAGGCCGGCAGCACGATGATCTTGCGCGCGTTGGCCAGGCGCAGTTTCTCCAACCCCGCGGCGATGGAGGGCGTGCCGTAGCGCATCGCGGGGACCACCATCAGCGGCTCGCTGGTGCGGTTCTGCAAGGCCTCCTCCAGCGCCTTGGCCTGGTCCAGGGTCATGGAGAGCAGCGGCGAGCCGCGTTCGGTCCAGACCTTGCGGTAGGCGGCCGCCGACTTGCGCGGCCGGGTGTTGAGGATGACGCCGTTGAGCACCGCCCACCAGATCAGGCGCGGGGCCTCCACCACGCGCGGATCCCACAGGAATTCCGCCAAGTAGCGGCGCACGGCGGCGGTTTCGGCGGCGTCCGGGGTGCCGAGGTTGGTGAAGAGTACGCCGATCTTTTCGGGTTCGTCCGAGTTGGGGTAGGGGCCTTGAAATGGCATGGGGTCACCAGGGGGCGAAACGATTCATGCAGGGCGGCGGCCGGCTGATATTGCGCTGCATAGGGTTTGGGTCGCGGGTCATAATGCCGGCCTGCGCGGTGGTTTGTGGTACGAATTGGCTGGACAAAGTGCGGACGAAGCCGGCCGAAACCAACTCCGGCCCGATCAATGCCTGCTGCTGGGGCCTTTTCATCGCTCGGCCCGCCCCAAAGTATGAGGCTACCGAAACGGCAACAAAACACCCTTTCCCTGATGATGTCAATGCGAATGCGCATTTAGGAAACCTTATGGCCGAGCCCCGCAAGCAGTTTCTGGACTTTCCGATCGAAGGCATGACCTGCGCCGCCTGCTCCACGCGCCTGGAAAAGGTGCTGGGGCGGCTGCCCGGGGTGGAGGAGGCCAATGTCAGCCTGGCCGGCGAGGCCGCGCGCCTGCGCTTCGGCGACCACGCCACCGGCGCGGACGCGGTGGCGGAGGCGGTGCGCAAGGCCGGCTTCCAGGTGCCGACGCGGCTGGTGGAGCTGGACATTCGGGGCATGACCTGCGCCGCCTGCTCGGCGCGGCTGGAGAAGGTGCTGTCGCGCCTCGATGGCGTGACCGAGGCGCGCGTAAACATCGCCACCGAGCGGGCGCAGGTGCGCATTGTCCCCGGCGCCGCGGACGAGGCGCGCCTGATCGAGGCGGTGAAAAAGGCCGGTTTCGAGGCCTCGCCGCGTAAGGCCGCGGCCGAGGTGCGGGCCGAGCAGGAGGCCCGGGCCGAGCGCCAACAGCGCCGCGAGCGCCAACGCCTGGCCATCGCCGTGGGCCTGACCTTGCCGCTGGCCCTGCCCATGGTCGGCATGCTTTTTGGCAGCCACTGGATGCTGCCCGGCTGGGTGCAGTTTCTGCTCGCCACCCCGGTGCAATTTTGGATCGGGCTGCGCTTCTACCAAGGGGCCTATAAGTCCCTGCGCGGCGGGGCCGGGAATATGGACGTGCTGGTGGTCTTGGGCACCAGCGCCGCCTGGGGGCTGAGCACCTGGAATGTGCTATTCACCGCCGGCGGCGACCTGTACTTCGAGGCCTCGGCCATGGTGATCACTCTGGTGCTGTTGGGCAAGTGGCTGGAACGCCGCGCGCGCTCCAGCGCCGGGCGGGCGATTCGCGCCCTGGCGCAATTGCGCCCGGACAAGGCCCATCTGGAGCGGGACGGCGGGCTGGTGGATGTGGATGCCGAGGCGGTGTTGCAGGATGATCGGGTGGTGGTGCGCCCCGGCGAGCGCTTGCCGGTGGACGGCCTGGTGCTGGAGGGCGAGACCCAGGTGGACGAGTCGATGGTCACCGGCGAGAGCCTGCCGGTGGCCAAGGCCGCGGGCGACCGGGTGATCGGCGGCACGGTGAACGGCGAGGGCATGCTGCGGCTGCGCGCCACCGCGGTGGGGGCCGAGTCCACGCTCTCCAGGGTGATTCAACTCGTCGAGAGTGCGCAGGCGGACAAGGCGGACATTCAGCGCCTGGCGGATCGGGTGTCGGCGGTGTTCGTGCCCATCGTGGTGACCATTGCGGTGCTCACCTTCGTCGTCTGGCAGGCCCTGGGGCAGGGCGAGACCGCCTTTATCGCCGCGGTCTCGGTGCTGGTGATCGCCTGCCCCTGCGCCCTGGGCCTGGCCACCCCCACCGCCATTATGGTGGGCACCGGCATCGCCGCCCGCCGGGGCATCCTGATTAAGGACGCCGCGGCCCTGGAGCGGGGCCACAAGGTGGACACGGTGATCTTCGACAAGACCGGCACCCTCACCCAGGGCCGGCCGGCGGTGCATGCCATCCGGCCCGCCGACGGCCAAGACCCGGTGGAGATCCTGCGCCTGGCGGCCGCGGTGCAGCAGGGCAGTGAGCACCCGCTGGCCCGCGCGATACGCGAAAAGGCCGCGGCCGACGGGCTGGAACTCCCGCGCGCCGAGGCGGTGCGCGCGGTCGCCGGGCGCGGCGTGCGCGCTCGGGTGGGGGCGCGCCAGGTGCTGATCGGCAATCGGGCCTTTCTGCGCGAGCAGCTCGGTGAGCTGCCCGGTCTGGAGGCGCTGGCAGAGGCGGGCCATGCGGGCCGCATTCAGGTCTTCGTGGCCGCCGCTGGGTTGGAGCCTCCCCTGGCGTCCGCGCCGGACCCGTCCGCAGGGCAGGCCCGCCTCCTCGGCAGCATCCTGCTCGAAGACCCCTTGCGCCCTGAATCCGCCGCCGCCATCGCCGAACTCCATCGCCAAGGCATTCGCAGCGTAATGCTGTCGGGCGATCAAGAGTCCACCGCGCAGGCGGTGGCCGCGGCCTTGGGCATCGATCAAGTCCGCGCCGAGGCCCTGCCTGAGGATAAGGTGGCCGAGGTGCAACGCCTGCGGGCGGAGGGGCGCGTGGTGGCCATGGTGGGCGACGGCGTGAACGACGCCCCGGCGCTGGCGGCGGCGGACGTGGGCATCGCCATGGGCGGCGGCACGGACGTGGCCATGCACACCGCCGGCATCACCCTTATGCGCCCCGATCCGGCGTTGGTGCAACAGGCCATGGGCCTGTCCCGCTCCATCTACCAAAAGATTAAGCAAAACCTGTTTTGGGCGCTGATCTATAATCTGATCGCCATCCCGGCCGCGGCCCTGGGCCTGCTGAACCCGGTAATCGCCGGCGCCGCCATGGCCTTCTCCTCGGTCAGCGTGGTGAGCAACTCGCTGCTGTTGCGGCGACAGTGGCGCGGCTAAAACCTGCGCTAGTAGGCCTGCGCAGAAATAACGGAAACAACGCCATTTAAGAACGCAGAGGGTGCAGCGGACCGCAGCGGGCGCGGAGGAATCCTTGCTTGACCGTCCCCCGCGCTCAGGGGCGGGGATGCCTGTCCGCCGTTGAAGCCTCGCCTGGCCGCCCGCAGTGCAGCCCTCGGGCTGTGTGGTTCTGCGTGTGCTCGGAACTCCGAAAGCGCCTGGGTTGCCAGTTTGTCAAACGGCGTGTCAAACGCGCAACACCGCTGGTCCCCAAGCTCTAGCCTCCCGAGCCATTCGGCAAGCTGAAGCTTGCAAGACAGGCATTCCCAAGGAGACTGTGGGAGCGAACATGAAATCGGAAGGCCTCTCTGCGCCCTCGCGGTTCTCCGCGTGCTCTGCGTTGCGAGGGCGTCTGGGTTGTTTGCGATACTTGGGCGCGGCTGTACTAGGGGCTTCGTATCGGCCACTGCGTTGCCGTACAATCCAAACATAATCCATTCAGAGGTGAGAACGAATGAGCACAACCTATAAAGTCGAAGGCATGAGCTGCGGCGGCTGCGTCAACGCCGTCACCCAGGCGATTCAGGCACTGGCCCCCCGGGCCGAGGTGAATGTCGAACTCGACGGCGGCCTGGTCCGGGTGGACGGTGCGGACGACGACGCGGTGATCGCACAGGCGGTGGACAACGCCGGCTTCACCTTTGTCGGCAAGGTCGCTTGATGGGCCGGGTCGCAGGTTTCGGGGGCTAGGCGTTATGCAGCCCGACAGGCCCGCCCGGGGGGATTTGAGCAGCCAACTGCGGGCGATGAAGATCCCCGAAAGCCGGGCCGAGAGAGATCCGTTTGAGGCGCTGGCCGGGTTTGCGGACGACCCCGAGAACGAGCCGGCCGCCGACTCGGTATTCGAGAGCCTTCGCCGGGCGCAGGCCGAGCGCAAGATTGACCAGCAAAGGCCCGCGACTCCGCCCGAAGGCGACGCGGCCGAGGCCGCCGCCGATCCGCCTTTTTCCGCGGCGGATTCGGAGGGCTTCGATTCCAACGGCTCGCCCGGCTCGGCGAGGCCGCCGGGATCGGCCGCTGGCGGTGACGGCGGCGCCGAGGCCCGCAAGGTGCTGCGGCAGTTGGTGGCGGCGAACAACAGCCTGCGTGCGCAGCAGGCGGACAATGGCCAGCGGATCAATACCCTGCTGACCACCGTGATCCCGCTGCGCTGGATCGGTTGGTTTCTGCTCCTACTGTCGATCCTCGACGGCTTCGAGATCGGCTACTCGGTGCAACTCATGAACCCCCAATCCGAGTTGCAGGCGATGGGGGCGTTAATCGAGAAGTCGGCCATCCCCTTGCTCGGCATCGGCCTGATCTTTTGGGGCGGGGTCTTTCTGCGCGGGCGTTGGGAGGCCCCGGTGATTAAGGGTCTGTCCTGGCTGTGTATCCTGTTGGGTCTGTTTTACCTGGCGATGGCGCCGCTGCTGGTGTTGGATGCGTATCGTATCGACCAGGCCAGGATGGGCCAACTGGCCGCCGAGGAGGATCAGGTCAAGGCCCGGCAGGCGCAGGTCCTCACCCAGTTGGAGCAGATGCAGACCAAGGAGCAGCTTGAGCGGGTGTTGCAGGGGGTGATCGCAAGGCCGTTGGTCGCGCCCCCGGACAAGCCGCTGGCCGAACTCAAGTCGATGCTGCAACAGGCGGCGGCGAAGCAGTCGAGCGACAGGTTGGCCTTAATCGAACGCAAGCGCGGCGATGATCGGGTCAGGTTTTGGATGTCCTGCGCAAAATGGGCCGTCGGCGCCGTGTTCGCCGGGGCGGTGTTGCTCGGGGTTTGGTTCATGACGGGCTGGGCCAGGGTTACGCCCAAGCGCTGAGCAGCCGACAATCGGCCCCTTTTAAACAGGTGATGATCGTGGTGTGTTTTTTCGGGAGACCCTTGGCGGATGTTGCGCGCTAGCTCGGGGACGGATTTGTTACGCATGCTGGCCGCCTGGGCGCTGCTGTGGGGCTGGCACGCGCTGCACGCCCAGGTCCCCTGTTGGCTGTTGCCCGCGTTTTTATTGCCAGTGGCGGTGTTGATCCTGTTGGCCATGTTGGAAAACGCGCTGTTACAGCGCCGGGCTTGGCTGGGGATGTATCTGCGGGGCTCTAGCGGGGCGTTTCGCCTGCTGCGCGGCGGGGTCTTTATGCTGGGCTGGCAGGCGCTGAAGGCCACCCTGTTTGCGCTGATTCTGTTGCTGGCGGTGCTGCGTTGGCCGGCTGGCTATTGGTTGCTGTTGCTGGCGGATCTGCTGTTGCTGTGGCTGCTGGCCGGTGTGCTCGCGGCGCGCCTGGCGCCCCATCTGCGGCCGGGGTTCGCCCCGCGCTTGGCGCGGCGGCTGTTGGCGCCCTTGAATACGCTGCTGTGCGGGGTGGCGTTGGTGGCCCTGGCCTATTATTCGCCCCATCCGGACTTTCGCGGCGGCAGTTTGGTGCAGGCCTTGCATGTCGGCCTGTCCGGGGCCGACCTGCACTGCGCGGAATTGGCGTTGTTGGCGCGCCTTGACGGGGCCTTGGAGGCGGGCGGCTGGTGGCTGGCCCAAGCCTGGCTGACGCGGCCTGAGCTGACGTGGCTGGCGCCCCTGGCCTGGTTGCTGTTTCTGGGCGCGTCCATGGCCTTTGTGTGGGGCTATAGTCGCCTGTTGCTGGGGACCCAGGTGCGCCCCCGCGAGCTGTTCGGCTGGCTCGAAGGCGAACCCCTGTCGCCGGGGGGACGGGCGTGACCGCCGCCGCCTCCAGGCCTTGGTTTTGGGGCGCCTTTGCGGCCGGGATCGTGGTGCTGGCGCTGGTCGCCGGCTATGCGGCCCTGCGCGAGAGCCGTCAACTGGCGCAGCTGCGGCTGGAGGAGTCCGCGCCCGCCGAGACGGCGCAGCCGCAGGCGCAGCCGGCCCGCGGCTTGATCGAATTGGTGCTGCACGGCGAAAGCCGTCGCTTGTCGCCGGATGCGGTGCGCGCAATGGCCCCCCACTTGGCCAGACGCGCCGCCGCCCGCCAGGCGAGCCTGCGCGCCCGGCTGGAACGCCTGGCCCGTGAGGGCGCGGCCCGGGCCTTTGCGCCGGCGGCGGCCAAGGTGCCGCGGTTCGCGGATTGGTATTATTCGCTGCAAGGGGAATACACCCGCTATGCCAAGGCCATAGGCGGCGACCTCGGCGGCTATTTGGCGGGTCGCTTTGAGGCTATGGTGATGGGGCCGGCGGACCTGGAGGGGCGGTTGAATCGCTTGAACGCCGAGCTGAATGCGGAGCTGGCCCAAGGGCTTGCCGCGGGCTTCGCCGACTTGAGCGCGGAGTTGGATCGACTGAGCGGGATTCACGCCCAATCCGCGCCTGTAGCTGCAGAGCGGACCGAGGTCCGCGGGCGCTTGGATTTGGATGACTGGTTGGCCGAGCGCATGGCGGTGGATGCGGACGAGTTGGGGCGCGAGGCCGCGGCGGCGCTGGCCGCGGTCGGCGTGGGGACCGTGGTGGCCAAGGGGCTGGGTGCGGTGGTGGCGAAAAAGGTGGTGGCCCAGGTGGCGGGCGGAAAAGGCTTTCAGGTCGCGGTAGCCTTGCTGGCCCAGGCCGGCGCCAAGGGCGCGGTGAAGGGCGGGGGCGTATTGGCCGCAGGGGCCGGCGGGGCCGCGGTGTGCAGTCCCAGCGGGCCAGTGGCGGTGGTGTGTGGCGCAGTGGCCGCGGCGGTGACTTGGTTGGCGGTGGATAAGGCCTTCATTGAGGTGGATGAGGCGCTGCATCGGGAGCAGTTCGAGGCCGAATTGCGCGCCGCCTTGGCGGCCGAGGAGCGCCGATTGATCGAACACCTGGTGCAGGCCTATGATCGCCTGGTGACCGACCGCTATGCGGCCCTGGCCAATGATTTCCTGCGCCTGCGGCCCGCGCCTGGGGTGGGGCGTGAGACCTTCGTGCCGGCGGAGGCGGGGCGTCCGGGGGGCGCGTCGCAGTTTTCCAGTGATTTTGAAAAGGACATGCCGTGACAACAGACCAAAGGCCGCGAATCCTGATCGTGGACGATGCACCGATCAATCTTTTGGTTTTGAACGAGGTATTAGCCCCGGAGTACCAGGTGGAAGAGGCCGCCGACGGGCTTCAGGCCTTGCAGCGGGCGTTCGCCGACCCCCAGCCGGACTTAATCCTGCTGGATATCATGATGCCGAAGATGGACGGCTATGAGGTCTGCCGGCGGCTGAAGGCGGCTGTGAAGACGCGCGAGATTCCGGTGATCTTCGTCACCGGCCGTTCGGAAGAGGCGGACGAAGAAAAGGGGCTGCGGATTGGCGCCGTGGACTACATCGTCAAGCCCTTCCGGCCGGCCATCGTGCGCGCCCGGGTGCAGGTGCGGCTAAAGCTGAAAACGGCGCGCGAGGCGCTGGCCGAGCGCAATAACGAACTGGAGAATATGCTGCGGTTGCGCGAGACCATGGATCAGATCGCCCGCCATGACATCAAGTCGCCGCTGAATGCGATGCTGGCGGTGACGCAGATCCTGATGATGGGGGGCGATCTGTCGCCGACCCAGCGCGAGTTGTTGACGACCCAGCGCCGCGCCGGCCACAAAATGCTGGAGATGATCAATCGCTCTCTATGCATGTTCCGCATGGAGCTGGGGGATTACCAGCTTGAGCCCGCCGCGGTGGATCTGTTGGGCGTGGCGCGGGAGGTGGCGGAGGAGGCCGGCCACGCCAACCTTGTGCTGAGCCTGGACGGCGAGTCGCCGGCGCCGCATCAGCGTTTTTGGGTGCGGGCCGAGGAGCTGCTTTGCTACTCCATGCTGTCGAATTTGGTCAAGAACGCCGTGGAGGCCAGCGAACCCCATCAGCAAATCCGCATCGCCATGGAGAGCGGCGAGCCGGCGTTGCTGCGCATCAGCAACCCGACGCCCGTGCCCGCGCCGGTCCGCCAGGGTTTCTTCGAGAAATTCGTCACCGCCGGCAAGCGAGACGGCAGCGGGCTGGGCGCCTATTCGGCCAAGCTCATCGCCATCACCCTCGGCGGCGAGATCGAAATGCGCACCGCCGAGGGATTCGGCACCGAGATCAAGGTGTCGCTGCCGGCCAGCGCAGGCGCCGAGGCCCCGCCGCCGGGGCAACGCGGGGTGTCGCATTGGAGCAACGGCCCCTCGGCCGGGGCCTAGTGCGCCTGCGCACAAATAACGACAACGCCATTTAGGACCGCAAAGGGCGCCGAGGACCGCAGAGGAGGTTTTGTTTGCTTGGTTGTGTCTCGCTCCAGCGTAGCAATGCCTGTCCGGGGCTCCAGCACCGCCCGGCCGTTGGAGTACAGCCCTCGGGCTGTGCGCGCCGACATGCACAGGCCAAGGCGTGTACTCCGCCATCTAGGAACGCAGAGGGCGCCGAGGACCGCAGAGCGCGCGGAGGCGGTTTTTTGCTGGCTTGCGGCTGCCCGGCGCTGAAGCCTCGCCCAGCCGCCTGGAGTACCGCCCTCGGGCTGTGCGGGTTTCCGGTTACGCGCCCGGGCCAAGGCGTGTACGCACCGAGCCCGCAGTCATACAGGGGGCGGGTAAGCGAATTGCATTGCCGCTGAAGCGGCGGATGTCGGGTGCGGCGCTGATCCTTTCAATCGAAACGCCGCTCTGCGCCCGTTGCGGCTCTCCGCGTGCCCTGCGTTCTGAAAGCGCCTGGGTTGTTTCCGATACCTAGGCGCAGCTGGACTCGGGCTGTGCGAGCCAACACGCACACGCCAAGGCGTGTACGCCAATGCGAAGCCGCCCGGGACCCCATACCCGGCTCAAGCCTCAACCTCCAAGGCCTTGCTCCTCCGCGTCCTCTGCGGTCCTCCGCGCCCCTAACCGCCGCTGTTTTCGTGCTTAACGCACAGGTGCATCAGGATTCCTTGCCACTCAGTTTGTTCACCCAGTTGGTGAGCAATTCCAGATCCACCGGCTTCTTTAAAAAGACATCGGCGCCGCGGGTCTTGGCGGCCTCTTCCAGGTTCGGGTCGTCGAAGCCCGAGACCATGATCAGCTTGGCCTCGGGGTGGGCCTCGCGAAAATGGCTCAGCAGGTCCGTGCCCTCGCCATCGCCGAGTTTGAAGTCGGTGATCATGACGTTAATTCGCTTGCGGTCCGACTGTTTCATGCCCTCGGTGAAGTTGTTGGCGACGAACACCCGCATGCCCTGGCTCAAGAAGTAGCCGCTCAACACACTAAGCAGATCCGGGTCATCGTCGATTACGAGTAGATTGATCATGGTCTTTGCTCCCTCTGAATTATTGACACTGGGTTTCGAGCACCGTCGGGTAGCCCGCGGACTCGAGGCGACTGGAGTAGGTGATGCGACAGCCGCCCATGGCCGGGGGCAGGCGGCGGATCAGGCTCACCCCGGTGTCGGCGTAGACGCAGGATACCCAAACCCGCCCGCGCATTCGCGGCGGAAACTCCCATTCCTCCGAATATTCGTTCAAGCGCGCCCGCTCCGCCGAGCGGTCGAAGCCGAGCAGGCGGCCGTTACTCGGCGCACCCTCGAAGAAATTCACGAACAACAGCGAGTTGGGCATCTGGTCCACCGCCTCGTCCCAGCCCGGATGGGCGCTCGCCAGGCCTTGGCGGGTGCGGATCGGGTCGGGGCAGGCGGCCTCGGGCGCGGCGCCGATGGCCTTCAGGTTTTGCGCCGCCACTGCATTGCCCTGGGCCGCGGCCTTGCCGTACCAGTGCCGGGCCTTGGCCAGATCCTTGGGTACGCCGACGCCGTTGCCGAACAGATAGCCCAAATCGTTTTGCGCCACGTCATAGCCCTGTTTGGCGGCCTGGCGATACCAGGTCAGGGCGGCCTGATAGTCCTGCGTCACCCCTTGGCCCTTTTGGTAGCGCAGGCCCAATTCGCGCTGCGCCGAGGGGCTGCCCGCTTCGGCCTCGCGGCGGATTCGGGCGAGGCCCGGCGGGGGCGGCGGCGCGCCGTAGCAGGGGCTGTTCGGGGCGAGGGCGGCCGCCTCGCGGGCCTTTTGATTGTGTTTGCGTTGGGGCGGAATCACCGCGGTGAGGCATGCGGCGTCGGGGCCGAGCTTGGATACCGTCAGGTACTGCACAATGCCGTGCTCCTCCTCCGGGCTGAAGCGCACAATTAACGCAAAGGGCGTGATCTGGCCGCCCTGTTTGGTGATTCGCCATTCGGCCTTGTCGCCCAGGGTGCTGAAGCCGTTGCCTACCAACTCGCCCAGCCGCAGCGGGAACTGGCGGCCGTTGGGGGCCTCCACCGTGGCGTCCATGCGATCATCAGAGTATTCCACCAGCAGGTTATAGCCGCCGGCCCCGCGGCAGCGGTTGACCGAGTAGCCGGACTCGCGGTCCATACGCTCCAGTTCGCATTCGTCGGGGGCCAGGGAGAGCGTGGTGTAGACGCTGTCCGCCGGCGCGCCGCTGGTCAAGGCGGGGGCCAGTGCGAACCAGGCGCAGAGCAGGTTTTTATAGTTCATTGATTGAGTCGGTCCGATTAAAGTGGGTGGGGTGGAACATACCGCATAATCCATGCGGGGAAAACCGTTAGACTAGGGGGGGGCGGCAGTGGCCGCGATTTCGCGCCAGTTGCGCCCGCGTGAGGCCCAGCGGCTGGGCCTTAATAACCGTCATCCGTGACCGACAAAAGGAGCGAATACCATGGCTGAAGCAAAAAACCAACTCAAGACCGCCCTCGGCGGGCCGCGATTCGTCCGCCTGCTGGGCCTTGCCGCATTGATTTTGCTGTTGCAAATCCCGGTGATGCAGGTGGATGTCCTGATTAGCGAACGCTGGTCCACCCACCGCGGCGCGGTGGCGGAGGTGACGCAGAAATGGGGCGGCCCGCAAACCGTGGCCGGCCCGCGCTTGCTGGTGCCCCTGGAGGCGCCGCCCGAGGCGCAGGCGAATGGGCGCAACCGGCGCGCCCCGGGTCCGGGCTTCCTGACCCTACTGCCGAGCCGCCTTCAGGCCGAGGCGGATGTGACCACCGAGATCCGTTACCGCGGCATTCACGGCATTCCGTTGTATCGCGCCGCGCTCCGACTGGGCGGCCATTTCGACCCGGCGGATGCCGAGCCGGTGCTGGTCGGACGCCAGCCGCGCTGGGATCAAGCCGTGCTGGTGCTCGGGGTGGCGGACCCCAAGGGCATTCGCGGTCAGGCCGCGTTGAGTGTGAACGGCGCCGCGGTGCAACTGGCGCCGGGCGCCGGGCCCTTGAGTCAGTCCCTCGGCGGCTTCCAGGCCCGGGTGACGGGCTTGAACGGCCGCGACGAGATCCCGTTCGAGCTGAACTTCGGGCTCGCCGGCAGCGAGCAGCTCAATCTAGCGCCCATGGGTCGGCAGAGCGAACTGACCATACGCTCGGATTGGGCCGATCCGAGCTTTCAGGGCAACCGCCTGCCGTCCCAGCGCGAGGTGGGCGAAGACGGCTTCGAGGCCAGTTGGGACGTGCCGTATTTGAGCCGCAACTACCCCCAGGCCTGGGTCTCCGGCGTCAGCGACTACGCGGATCAAATCCCCGCCTCGGCGGTGGGGGTGCGGCTGGTGAACCCGTTGGACAGCTACGGCCAGACCCGCCGCAGCGTGAAATACGAGCTGATGTTCATCTCCCTGACCCTGCTCGGGTTTTGGCTGTTTGAGGTGCTGGGCAAGGTGCGCATCCATCCGGTGCAATACCTGTTTCTCGGCCTGGCCCTGTGCCTGTTCTATCTGCTTCTGTTGTCCCTGGCCGAACACCTGGGCTTTCTCACGGCCTATCTGCTGGCCATGGTCCTGGTGGTGGCGGAGGTGAGCCTGTACACCCAGCGCATCCTGAAGGACCGGCGCAAGACCTGGGCCGCGGGCGGCGGCATCGCGGCCCTCTATCTGTTCCTGCTGGCCTTGGTGCAACAGCAGGACTATGCCCTGCTGGCGGGCTCCCTGGGGCTGTTCCTGATCCTCGGCGCGGTCATGCACCTGACCCGGGATATCGACTGGTACGCCTTCGATCAGACCCAGTCCGAGCCGAAGCCCGATGCGCCCGCGGCGTCGGATAGACCGCGCTGAATCGCCGCCGCGCCGGGCGCAAGGATGCGCCGCCGGGGCCGCTAGTACAGCGGCGCCTAAGTTTCGGCAACAACCCAGGCGCTTGTGGAACGCAGAGGCAAACGAACAAAGAACAAAGAAGAGGACAAAGAAGAGACAAAAAGGAAAAGGAAAAAGATAAAGAAGCGAAGGAAGAAGAGGACACCCAAAAACTTGATACAAAGGAAAGAAGTGGACACCCAAATACTTGACACCCGCTTCGCTTCTGCTAGACAAAGAAGAGGAAGAAGAAAGAAGAGAAAGAAGAAAGAAAAAGAAGAGGACACCCAAAAACTTGATACACGCCTCCCATAGGCTAAACTTGAACTAACCCGTCCCAGCAGCAGCGGAGATCCAGACCATGACCCGAGCCAGAAATCAGCTAATCGATGCGGAAACAACGCCTTACTACCACTGCATCAGCCGGTGCGTGCGGCGCGCCTTCCTGTGCGGCGAGGACTCGCTCACCGGGAAGAG
>JAABTK010000042.1 GCA_011389885.1 Gammaproteobacteria bacterium
GCAGGCCCGGGTGCTCCGATTTGATGCGGAGGAACTGCTGCATCATCGGGGTGTGTTGTTGGGTTTTTGGGGGCATGGCTTTGGGCTTTGTCGAGGGTGGGTTTATAACGCCAAGGGCGCGAAGAGTGGACGCAAAGGTCGCAAAGTTGTTTTTCTTTGGGTTGGGGCTTTAGGCGGGCTGTGGTCGGGATTCGGTTCGGCTGAAGCCTCAGCCTCCAAACGCTTCAATTCGCCAAAAACCCTAAACCCCTTGGCGTCCTTTGCGGCCCTCCTTGGCGCCCTTTGCGTTATAAAAAACTCATCCGAATTGGTAATGCTTGCGAATGGGCTCCAGGATCTTCCAGGTGCAGGACAGGCCGGCGGGGAAGGTGATGTAGTCGCCGCGCTTGAATTCCTGGGGCTCGCCGCCGTCGGGGGTGACGATCACCCGGCCTGCGAGGAGGTAGCAGGTCTCCTGCTCGGCGTAGGTCCAGGGGAATTCGGAGGCCTCCTTCTCCCAAACGGGCCAGTCGTAGACGCCCTGGACCTCCAGCTTGGCGGGGGCGGGTTTGTGTTCGCAGAGTATTTTCATTGGGTGCCTCTTGATTTTGGTCGATGTTGGCTTGCCCCGATTCGTCAAGCGGGGCAACCCGGCTTGATCAACCGAGCGTGCTGGTCTGGTTTGGCTAACTCGCCTTGCCGTCAGGATGCTACCATTGTGACCAGAAGTCGCAATCCATTTTCGATGGAGGTCGTCCGTGTCCGAGCCCGCTCCGCGCCTAGCCCGTTATGAGGATCTTTTTGATCTGCCGGAGAATCTGGTCGGTGAGATCCTCCAAGGGCGGTTGCACACGCATCCGCGCCCCGCGCCAAAGCATGCGCTCGCCTACTCCTTCTTGGGCTATACCGTTGGCGCTGCGTATGGCGGAGGTATCGGCGGCCCGGGCGGTTGGTGGATTCTCGACGAACCGGAATTGCATTGGTCCGGCGATGTCCTGGTCCCGGATCTGGCCGGTTGGCGGCGCGAGCGTCTCCCCGCCTTGCCGGAGACCGCCGGGTTCGAGCTGGCCCCCGATTGGGTGTGCGAAATCCTCTCGCCTTCCACCGCACGGGCGGATCGCGCGGTGAAGATGCCGCTCTATGCCCGCGAGGGCGTAGGCCATGCCTGGCTGGTGGATCCGGATCTGCGCATCCTGGAGGTCTTTCGGCTCCAGGAGGATGGTCATTGGCTATTGCTCTCCACCCTCAAGGACGACGCCCCGGTGCGCCAGCCGCCCTTCGAGGAGGTGACCTTTTCCCTCGGCGGGCTTTGGGCCTGAAGCGGATCCCATCGGTCATGGTGGGTTACGCGGCGCATGACCGGCCGCACATCGGCTAGGCTTTCCCGTTTGCGCCGCTAACCCGCCCTACGGCGTGGTTTTAGAACGGAAAGCCGCCTCCGCCGCCCGGGGGCATTCCGCCGGGGGGCATGCCGCCTCCGCCGCCGGGGAAGCGGCCCTGCATGCCGCGCATCATCTTGGCCATGCCGCCGCCTTTCATCTTTTTCATCGCCTTTTGCATCTGCTGGAACTGTTTGAGCATTCGGTTGATGTCTTGCACCTGGGTGCCGGAGCCGGCGGCGATGCGTTTTTTGCGCGAGCCCTTGATCACTGCGGGGAACTGGCGTTCCTGGGGGGTCATGGAGTTGACCATGGCGATCATGCGGCCGATTTCCTTGTCGTTCACCTGGCTTTTGACCTTGTCCGGGATTTGGCCCATGCCCGGGAGCTTGTCCATTAGCGAGCCGATGCCGCCGAGGTTGTTCATCTGTTCCAGTTGCTCGCGGAAGTCTTCCAGGTCGAAGGCCTTGCCCTTTTGGAATTTCTGGGCCAGGCGCTGGGTCTTTTCCTGATCGACCTTGCCCTGCATCTCCTCTACCAGCGACAGCACGTCGCCCATGTCGAGGATGCGCGAGGCCATGCGCTCGGGGTGGAAGGGTTCCAGGGCGTCGCTCTTTTCGCCCATGCCCACGAACTTGATCGGCTTGCCGGTGATTTCGCGAATCGACAGGGCCGCGCCGCCGCGGGCATCACCGTCGGCCTTGGTCAGGATTACGCCGGTCAGGGGCAGGGCGTCGTGGAAGGCCTTGGCGGTGTTGGCGGCGTCCTGGCCGGTCATGGCGTCTACCACGAACAGGGTCTCCACCGGGTCTATGGCGCGATGGAGTTCCTTGATTTCGTCCATCATGGCCGCGTCCACATGCAGGCGACCGGCGGTGTCCACCAGCAGCACGTCCTTGTGGCCCTTTTTGGCGGCCTTCAGGGCCTCCTTGGCGATCTTCAGCGGCTTTTGGTCTGTGCGGCTGGGGAAGAATTCGACCTCCACCTCCTTGGCCAGGGTCTCCAGCTGGTCGATGGCCGCGGGGCGGTAGACGTCGCAGCTCACCACCATGACGTTCTTTTTGTGCCGCTCGCGCAGGTGGCGGGCCAGCTTGCCCACGCTGGTGGTCTTGCCCGAGCCCTGGAGGCCGGCCATTAGCACCACCGCAGGGGGCTGGGCGGCCAGGTCGAGGGATTCATTGGACTCGCCCATGACGTGAATGAGTTCGTCATGCACGACCTTAATCAGGGCCTGGCCGGGGGTGAGGCTCTTCATCACCTCCGCGCCCAGGGCCTTTTCCTTCACCCGCTCCACGAACTGGCGCACCACCGGCAGGGCTACGTCCGCCTCCAGCAAGGCCATGCGCACCTCGCGCATGGTGTCCTTGATGTTGTCCTCGGTCAGGCGACCCTGGCCGCGCAGCTTGTTGACGATGCCGCTGAGGCGGCCGGAGAGGTTATCGAACATAGCGCTTCTTCAACTCGGTTGGTGGTCGGTGGCGGATTAGATAACGCGAACGGGGCGCAAGCGGCGCCAAGTTGCTTGGGGAGGCCGGGCCTGAGCCGGGCGGAGGCGCGACTCGGCCCCGGCTCAAGCCTCAAACTCCGATATCAACCGGGGCCAGGCCCTTGCACGCCTGCAAGCAACCCCTTTGGGTTATAAAACAGGCCCCAATGATAGCAAATCCCGCCCGCTGCGGGCGGCCGGAATCGCGGATTAGCCTTCAGCGGCTTCCGCCGCGGGTGCGGCGGTTTCCGTGGCCATTGGCGACGGCTCGGCGGGCGGCTCTGGCGGCGCCTCGGCCAGTGGTGCTTCCGCTTCGGCGGCGCTTGGGTCGGCCGCCCCGTCGTCCGGTAGGGCGACTGGCGGGGCGGCCTTCGGCGCGACTTCAGGCGGCGCTGGTTCAACCCCAGGCTGGGCGGGCATTTGCCCCGTGGTCTGACGGCTTTGGTAGTCGATGGCCATGGCCTGGGTGGTCAGCGAGGCGATGGTGTTGACTTCCGCCGAGTCGCAACCGAATTGATTGCGCAACGCATTGGCTTGCTCGATGTTGCGGTCGAAGGTGCCGTCGGTCAGGATCTCGGTGGAGGTGACCACCCAGCCGAACACGGCGCTGTATTCTTGCGGCTTGACCAGCTCACAGTCCTTGAGCAGGGCGAGCCCGACGCCGATGCGGTCGCGGGGCTCGGCCACCAGCTCCGCCGGGTCGGGCGAGGAGCAGGCGGTGATCAGGGGCAGGCAAGCGGCGAAAAGAAAGCGGTATTTCATGAGCGAGTCCTGAGGGTGCTAGGGTGGAAGAAAACCTGAAAGGCGGTTGGTGAATAGGGGAAGCGACTGCGGAGATGCCCTTTGGGTCGGATTCCCGTTCATTTTCGTTCAATAGCCCCGCTATTGGCCTCAAATGAACCGGAAAACGGCCTCAAAATGGCATCCCCCGGCTAGGGTTCCCATTCTCGGACAGCCGCTAAAGACATTAACCCAGCCACCGGCGCATGGCAAATGCGCGGCGCCTCGCTGTAAGGGTTGCTATCCCAGGGCGTTTGGGATGACTTGGGCGCTGGGGTTTCCGTAGATTTAACCATAAAAACCGTTTAAACCCGCTAGAGCGCTAGTTTTTCGCGAATCTCTTGCCACAGGTTGTTGAAGGCGACGCCGCCCGCGCCATTGGGCGCATACACCCCCACCGGCGCCCGCATGACGCCCATGCGTTCGATATCGCTGGCGTTGGGGATTTGGGTGGAGAGCATCTCCGGATACATTTGCGGCAGTTTTTCGGTGGTTCTTTTATGCAAGCGTTTGCGTAAATCCACCATGGAGAAGTACGGAAAGGTCGGGGCCAGGTCCGTCAGTTGGTTGTTGGCGAGGAATTCGAGTAGCTGTTCGTAGGTGCGCACCGAGAGGGTGGTGGGAATCACCGGCACCAGCAGCGCATCGGCGGCGCGAAAGATGTTTTCCGACACCAGCGAGATACTCGGCGGGCAGTCGAGGATCAGCAGGTCGTAGAGGCTGGAGAGCGGGCGCAGCAGGCGCATGAGCTGCATCGCCGGCTTGGAGTCGGCGGCCAGCATCAGGTCCAGGTTACGGTAGGAGAAATCGGCCGGCAGCAGGTCGAGATTTTTGAAGCTAGTGCTTTTGACGATGTCGCTGATATTGGTTTTACCGACGACGAGTTCTTCGCCGCCGCCCGCCACCTTGGGCTGGATGCGAAAGTAGAACGAGGCGGCTGCCTGGGGGTCGAGATCCCACAGCAGGGTTCGGTATCCATGGCTCGCCGCCAACCAAGCGAGGTTGACCGAGCCGGCGGTCTTACCCACCCCCCCCTTGATGTTGTAAAGTGCCAAAATGCGCACGGCGCAGCCTCCTCGGTCATGGGTTTTGCGATGGCCCCCGGCCACGCGGCAAGGGGTATGCAACCATACCCCGGAGAAAAGCGCGATTCCAGTGCCGTAGCGCTGGGGGGCGCGGTTTGCGCCGCCAATCGGCGGCCACGGCGGCGGTGATTTGCGGGCGGAGGGGCGCCTGCGCTCGAATAAGGCGGCGGTGAGCGCTGATAGCGGGCTCGGGGTGCGGCCCGCAGGCCTATTCCGCCGGCCCCGATCACGCCACGGGCCGCGGCATCAGCCCGCCAGGTGTTTTTCCAGGACCTGTTCGAGCCGCCCTGCCGCTACCGGCTTCACCAAGTAGTCGTCCACCTGGACCAACACGCCCATGAGTTGATCGCGGCGGCCGTTGCGGCTGGTGAGCATCACCACCGGCACCTTCGAGCCGAACTCGCGGCGAATATGCCGGCAGATCTCGAAGCCGTCCATATCGGGCAACATCACATCGAGAAACACGATGTCGAAGCTGCGCAGTTCAAGCTTGCGCAGCGCAGCGGCGCCATCGGCGGCAAAGTCGGTGCGCATGCCGTGTTTCTTTTCCAGCGTAATATGCATTTGCAGGCGCAGTGAGGCGCTGTCGTCCACCACCAGCACCCGTTTGCCGCGCCCGATTTTGGCCTCGCCGGGGGCGTTTAGCTCGCGATCAATGGCGTTGATCTCATCGAGCGAAACGTCATCGCTGATCAGCGCCCCGCTGGCGGATTCCCGCTCTTGGGGTTGCAATTCGTCGAGGGTGTCGAGCAGCCGCTTGGCGGACACGGGCTTTAAGAGCGAGGGGATCTCTCGTCCCGCGTGTTCACTGAGCCGGGTCCAACCCGCGGACTCGGGCGTGCCGATCTCCAGGATCGGCGCCCCCTGATTGCCAAAACGCTCGCTCCAGCGTTGCCACAGGTCGAACGCCTGCGGCTTGCCCTGCTTTACCAAATACAGGGACGGCGCCTGGTCGTCGCTGCCCTCGTCCCATGCCCGATAGTGTTGCTCGCGGGTGGCCGACACCCGGAAGATGCCGTGAAACAGGCGCACCTCAATCGCGGTAAAGCCGCACAGCGCCACCAAGCGCAATGGATCGCCCATGTCCGCCCCTCCGCTAACCGTTCATCCCGACTCGAATCAAGCCTTGGCCGCCTTTTCGATATCCGACACCTTGCGCGCCGCGGTCACCACCATCAGGCCCCAAATGACCTTGTTTACGATGTCGCCGAGATTAAAGGTGAACTCGCGCAGCACCACGCCGGCGGTCTCCTCGAAATGGCTGACGAAGTAGTAGCCGATGGGGTAGATGGACCAGCCGAGGAGGATAAAGAAGAACATATAGGCCAGGGTGTCGCGCTGGGGCGTGGTCAGCTCTGAGCTTGGAAGCTTGCGTAGTACCAGGAAGATCGTAATGATCATGTAGATCCACAAGGCGCAGCCGATGATGAACAGCGCCAGCCCCGGGGTGGTCATCTCCCCGGCCTGATTGATGGAGGTTTCACCGAAAAAGCCGCAAATGATCATGCCGGCATCCGCCGCCGCCAGTTGGCCGAGAAACTTGACGCCGACCTTGTCGAGCCCGATCAGCAGCGGGAACATGGTCACCAGCAGCACGGTGCAGACCAGCCAGTAGAAGTAACGCACCTCCAATGCATGCGAGGAGATCGCGGCGCTGGCCCCGGCGGCGTCCAGTCCCTCCGGCATGGCCCCGTTCATGACATTGAAATAATAGAAATGCAGCAGCGCCGAAAATGCGCACACGCCGATATTCATGTAAGCCAGGACGCGGTACTTTTTCTTCATCGCCGGGATTTGGATGAAGAAATAGACCACCGCCAGCAGTGCCGCGACGCTGCAAACGAGATAAGAGTAAAAGGTCATGCCTACCATGCCGGTCATAGCTTGCCGTCTCCGGACAGTTTCAATATCGAGTTTAAGGCGGGTTCTAGCAAAGAAAATACCGCCTCGCTGGTCTTTGCATCCGCCAATGGCGTTGCGCGCTCGCGCCTCAAAGCCCCCCAGCGCCCCGCCCAAAGGGGGTGAGCGGCCGCGCCACGGGTGGCGCCATCGGCTTAATGGTTCAGCGCACGCGCACCGCGTGCCAAACCCCGTTCATGCCATCCCCGGTGACATCACCCGCCTCGGCATCGCCGATCCAACGATACAGGGGGCGGCCGTTCCAGGCCCACTGGCGGCTGCCATCCTCGCGGGGGACCACGAAGAACGGCGTCGCCATCGGGCTGCTGCCGTCGGACAATAGGGGCGGCCAGAGCCGGGCGCATTCGCCCTCGCACAGCGGCACGCCGGAGGTCTCGCGTTCGAAGATGTACAGGGTGCGGCCCTGGGCATCGGCGAGGACCTTGCCGAGCCGACTCTGCACCACCTGGATGCCGGCGGGCCTGCGGCCGGCCGCCGCCGACTGGGAGGCCGGCATGGACGCCTCGGCGTCGCCCGGCGGCGAGACTGGGGCGGCCGCGGCGCTGTCCGGGGCGGATTCGGCCTGGGGGGTCTCCGGCTGGGCCGGTTCCGGCTGCGCTGTTTGCGCCGGTTGCGCCGGTTGCGCCGGTTGCGCTGTGGTGCGTTGCGGCCACTGGTAGTAGCCATAGGGATACTGCTGCTGGCCCCATGCCGCTGTGGTAATCCAAAGCAACAAACCGGTCGCCACGGACGCCGGCAAGATGCGCCATAATTTGCGTTCACTCATGCTCTTCCCCTCCCGAATCTCGTGCATGCAACCGCTGTTCTATGAATTCGAGCACTTCGTCTTCCTTGTAGGGCTTGACGAAGTAGTGATCGATACCCGCCTCCAGCGCCTTTTCCCGATGACTGGCGGTGGCGCGGGAGGTGATCATTGCAATGGGCAGGTGGCGGGCGTCGCGATGGTTGCGCAAATGGGCAGTCAGCTCCAGGCCGTTCATGCGCGGCATCTCCATATCCACCAGCACCACGTCGGGCATTTCTTCGTCGATCACCCGCAGCGCGTCCAGGCCATCGACCGCGGTCAAGGCCCGCCAGCCGCCGTCCGCGACCAATTGGGATAGGGACTTGCGCATACTCAGCGAGTCATCGACGATCAGCACCCCGGGGACCGTCTGGAGCGGCTCCTGATCGTTGATTTCGTGCGCGCCCAGGTATTCGTCAAAGCCGTCGCGGCGCAACAATCGGCGCAGTTCGAGGATCGGCACAATGCCGCCGTCGCCCAGGATGGTGGCGCTCGACACGCCGGGGATCGGCGGCACATAAGCGCCCAGCTTCTTGGCGATCACCATGCGGCTATCGTCGAGCGAATCCGCCAACACCGCCCGTTCGTCCACGTCGCTGTAGGCAATGAGCACGATCGGCCGCTCCGCGGCGCGGGCGCCGCGGCGGGCGCCCGTCAACTCCGCCAGCTCTTCTAACGGAAACCGTTCCTCGCCGTAGCGAAAGAAGCGCTGACCGTCCTGTTCTTCGATTTCGCCGTCCCCGAAGGCGACGGCATACTTCACCTCGCTGCCCGGAATGGCGAAGCTGGTCTCATTGACGCTCACCAGCAGGGTGTACATGGAGATGGTGGAGGTGGGCACGCGCAGGATCAGGGTGTAACCCAGGCCGGTTTCCGAGTCGATGGAGAGCGCCCCCTTGAGGTCGCGGATCGCCGCATCCACCACGTTCATGCCGACCCCCCGGCCCGAGATCTCGCTGACCTGTTCTCGGGTCGAAAAGCCCGGTTTTAGGGTAAGCAGGGCCAGTTCTCGCGGCTCCGCCTCGGCCGCGGGGTCGAGCAGGCCATTGGCCTCGGCGCGTGCGCGCACCTTGCGGTAATCCAGGCCGGCGCCGTCGTCGCTAAAGACCACCTCAATGGCGTTACCCACCCGCCTGAAGGCGAGGCTCAGCGCGCCGGCCTCCGGCTTGCCGGCGGCGCGCCGCTGATCGATGTCTTCAATGCCGTGGTCGATGGCGTTACGCAGCACATGCAGCAGCGCCGGCAGCAGCTTATCCATGACCTCGTTATCCACCTCCAGCTCGCCGCCCTCCACCTGCATCTCGGCCGATTTGCCGGTGGAGCGACAGGTCTGGCGCACCACCCGCTGCAAGCGGGGGATGTATTGGCTGACCGGCACCCGGCGGGCGGCGGCGATTAGGTCCTGCATTTCGTGGCTGAGGCGCAGCTGGGTTTGGCTCAACTCTTCCAGCGCCCTGACCGCCTCGTTTAGGCCATCGGCCAGCGCCTGGGCGTCCGCCTCGCCCTCTTGCAGGCGGCGGGTGGTAATGTAGAGTTCGTTGTACTCCTCCAGTTCCAGGGGGTCGTACTCGGCCGCCTTGGCCTGGGCGCCAGGGGCCGACAGGCCGCCGAAGCGGGTGCCAAGGCCGCGAATGTCCGCCAGCTCCTCCAGCTTTTCCACGTTGCGCAAATTGCGCACATGCTGTTCGGCCATGTGGTCGAGGGCGTCCCGGGCCTTGGCGATGCGGGACTCCGCCTGGGTCATGCTGATCGACAGCTCGCCCATCTGCTTTTGCAGCCCGTCCACCAGGCCGGCGCTGGGCGCGGGCTGGGCCGCCCCGCCCTTGGCGGTCGGCCCCTTTTCGGCCGCCGCGGTTTCGCCGCTCGCCTCGGCCTCGGCCGGCTCGGCCGCCCCCTCCAGCGCCACCGCGACCGGCTCGTCGAGCCCATGGCGAATGGCGTAGGACCAGCCCACCACCTTGGCCACGATGGCGCCGAATACCCTAGGGTCGTGCTCCTCGCCGGAGAAGACCACCTCCAGCGCCGATTCCAGGGCGTCGGCGGCGTCCACCAGCACCGCCGCTAGGGTCGCGTTCGGGGCCTCGCCCTGCTGGCCCAAATACTCCAGCAGGTCTTCCAAATGATGGCTGAGGTTGGCGATGCCGCGGATCCCGCAGATGTTGGCCGAACCCTTGAGGGTATGCACCGTGCGCTGGGCGTGGCGCAGGTTCTCGGCCACCGCTTCGCCGGCGATAATGCGTTGCAGCAGTTGCGCGAACTCGCCGGCCAGCCGCGGACCCTCGGCGGCCACGCTCTCCAGCACCGAATGATCCGCGTCGCTATCCGGCGTCAGCGTCAGATCCGCGGCCGTCACCGTCGGCGCCTCCTCCTCGGCCGTCTCTGCATCCGCGGGACCGCGGCTGAGCGCTTCGAGAAACGCCATGCGGCCCGGGTCATCCATGCCGTCGAGGGCGCCGGACTGCTCGAACAGCGCGTAAAGCGCCAATAGGGGTTCGTCCAGGTGCGGCGCGGCGAGGAAATCGAGGAGCCGCTGGGGCAGCTCGATCAGACTCGCGCAGAGTTGTTGCTTGGCCTCCGGCGCCGGCGAAAGGGGCTGGGCCGCCAGCCGTTCGGCCAGCCGGGAAGCGCCCTGTTGAAGCGCCTCGAATTCGATCGTCTCGGCGGCCATGACCAGCCGTTGCAACAGCTTCGCATAGCGCCTCGCCCCCGCGGCCCAGCTCGCCTCATCGGCCTCCAGGAGCTGCCGGCCCAAGCCTTCCATGTCGGCCTTGCAGTCGCTGACCCCGGCCGCCAAGATCGCCAGCAGCTCCTGGGTCTCTGCGCTGAAGCCGCCCGCCTGGGCCTGTTCGGCGCTCGGCGCCTCGGGGGGCGTCGGCGCGGTCGCCGGTTGCCTGGGGAGGGCGGGCGTTTCGCGGGGCGCTGGGGGGGCGTCGGCTGTAGGCGGCGGCGCTCGGCCCGTGGCCGGCTGCGGGGTTTCGCTTGCGCCGACCGGCGCCTCCGCGGTTGCCGCCGCCGCTGGCTGCTCCAGGGCGGCAATCGCTTGCTCGGCGATCGCCTCGATCCCGGCCGCATCCAGCATGAGCAGCGCATCATCGGCCAGCCCCGCCATCTCGGGGAGCATTTCGGCCATGGCATCCGTAATCGCCGCTCGATCCAGCCCATAACCGACGGCGTCCAGCAGGGCCTCGGCCACTACCGGGCCTTCTTGCGGGTCGGCCGTGAAGAGCGCCGTGAGTAGCGCGGGCAGGTCGGCCAGGCCTTGCACCTTCGAGCCGCGGACCGCCTCATCCGGCGGCATGGGCAAGGTGCGCAGGGCCTCGTCGAGGGCCTTGAATAGTTGGTCCAAAGCGGTGAGCCCGGTCATCTCCGCGGCGATGGAAAACGGCTCGATGAGGGAGGCGCTGGTTTGCAGCCCGGCCCGCCACGCCGCCTCGTCGCCGCACTCCAGCAAGTCCAGCAGGGCGTCCATCAAAAACGGCTCGACCCGTTCGCTGAGCGCGGCGAGCCTGGCATAGAGGAGGCTTAGCGACTCGGAAGACGGGGGCGCGGCGGCTTGATCGAGCGTCGCGACGGCTGCCGACTCCGCGGCGGCTTGGGCCTCGCTCGCTGTGTCCGGTTCAGCGGTGGCGGCCGGGGCCGTTTCCGCCAGGGCTGGCGCTTCAGCCCCGCCTGCGGACGGGGGCGGCGCCTCTGCCGCGGCGATGGCCTCTTCCACCAAGCCGGCGGCATCTGCGGCCTCAAGCACGAGCAGACCGTCGGTCGCCAGCTCGGCAAGATGGCCCCTGCTGTCCTCAAAGGCGCGTTGGATGGCCTCGATTTCACCGCTGAAACCCGCGCCCTTGAGGAATTGGCCGACAGACTCAGGGTCCGCTGGCATGCCGCAGAGTTCCGCCAGCAGCCCGGGCAGATCCACGAAGCCCTGCACCCGCTCGCCTCTTTGCGCCGCATCCGCGCTGAATTCCTGCTCCAGCAGCCCCTGGCTGGCCGCATCCGCCAGCCGCTGCAAGGCGCGAAAGCCGATCATCTCGGCGATCATGGAGAACGGCTCCAGCAGCTTGGCGGCCCGCTCCAGGGCCTGCCGCCAAGCGGCGGCATCCGGGGCCTCCATCAGCTCCAGCAAGGTGTCGAGCAATACCGGCTCGACCCGCTCTGCAAGCCCGGCCAACTGCCCGTAGAGGCGCGTCAGGTCATCCGCGTCCGGCTCCCCAGCCGGCCCCGGGTCCGGTTCCCGCCCCGGGTCCGGTTCCCGCCCCGGGTCCGGTTCCCGCTCCGGCACCCGCTCCGGCACCCGCTCCCGCTCCCGCTCCCGCTCCCGCTCCGATTCCGATTCCGATTCCGGCTCCGGCTCCGGTTCCCGCTCCCGCTCCCGCTCCCGCTCCCGCTCCCGCTCCCGCTCCCGCTCCCGCTCCGGCTCCGGTTCCGGTTCCGGTTCCGGTTCCGGTTCCGGCTCTGCCCCGGCCTGGGTCGCCGCATCCGCCGGCGCCTGTGGCAGAGGTTTGCGTTCTTCTCTGCCGCCGTCCGTCCCTGCGCCCCCCTCCGGGGGGACGGCGGGCGGATCCCCGGCGGCTGGCGCCGCAGGGTCGGGGTGCGCCTGAGGGTCCCCGTCTGTGGCGTGGGGGCCGACGGCCGGGTCCGCTTCCGCCTGGTCGGGCCGGGCCGCCGCAGGCTCGGGCCTTTGATCGGGGGCCTGCTTGCTGGCCGCCTTTTCGGGCGCCGCTTGGTTTCCGCCGCCCGGGTGGGCGGGCTTCTTTTTGCTCGCCGCCTTTTTCTTCGTCGCCTTACGCGCGGGTTCCTCGACCCGGATCTCGAAGCTGGGCGGCTCGGGCCAAAACACGCCGTTAACGGCCTTGGGCAGGTCGGCGCTATAGCCATCGGCCTCGCCGGACAGGATTTGATTCGCTTGATTGAGCACCCGCATTAGACGCTTGGCCAATTTCTTGCTTTCACCGGCGGGCAGCTCGGAGATCGGCGCCAAATTGGCGCAGATAAAGCCGATCAAGGGTCCGGCCTTGGGCGACTCGTCGGCGGCATCGCGGATTTGGCGCAAGGTCTCCTCATGGTCGAGCCGCAGGCGATCAAAGCCTTCGTCGCCATGGATCAGGTTTTCCACCAAGGCGCGGAGCAGTTGGGTATCGACGGTTGGGGTGCTCATGGAATCGGCCAAGCGCGGGGTCAGGCCTTTTCGTCGCTGGCGTTGGCGGGCGCCGGGGCCGCCGGCTTCGGCAACTTAAAGAGCTGAATCGCCTTCAGAAGCTCGTCGGCAAAGCCGGTCAGCCGAGTGGTCTGCTCGCGCTGTTCGGCGATTTGCTCGGTGGTCTCGGTGGTGCCGGCCCGCATCGAGCCGATCTGCTCCAGCAGGCGCGAATTGGCCGCGGCCTGGCTTTGGGAGCGGGAGAAAATCTGCTGCACCGAGTCGGCTAGGGTGTCGTTCTTGCCCTGGGTCAGGCGCATTTGCTCACCGGCCGATTCGACCGTGCGCGACTGCTCGGTCACGGTTTCGGTGGCCTGGTTGACGGTTTGAATGGCGTCCGCGGTCTCGACCTGGATATTGCCGATCAGGTCGGCGATTTGCGAAGTGGCGGCGCGCGAGCTGTCGGCGAGGCGCTGCACCTCATGGGCCACCACCGCGAAACCCTTGCCCTGTTCGCCGGAGTTGACCGCCTGCATGCTGGCGTTAATCGCCAGGACATGGGTGCGCTCGGCGAAGGAGTTGAGGATATCGACGATGCCGCTGATCTCCTGCGAGCGCTCGCCGAGGCGCTTAATGCGCTTGCCGGTCTCCTGGATGGTGTCGCGGATGTTGTTCATGCCCTGCACCGTGTCGTCCACGGATTTGAGCGCCTCGCCAGTGGAACTCTTGGCCTCCTGGGCGGCGTCGTTACACAGCTGCGCCAGTTCGGCGATGCTGTCGATGGCCTCGATCGCCTCGGAGAGCTGCTGCGAGGTGTGCTCGATCAGCTCCTGTTCACGGTTGGCCACATCCACTACGCGCCCGCCCTGGTCCTGCACTTGGCGCGCCGCGGTGGCCACCTGTTGGGCAATGGTCTGCACCTTCTCCAGCACCCGGCTGGTCTCTTTGGTCAGGCGGTTGAGGGCGTCGCCGAGGGGGCCGGTGATGTCCTCGCGCACCGGCGCCTTGATGGTCAGGTCGCGCGAGGCGCTGATCTTGCCGGCGCTCTGCAGCAGGTCGATCACCGAGTCGTTGAGCTGGTTGTTTTGGCGGTCGAGGAATTCGAGGGCGCGGTTGAAGGCCTGCACCGTAATGCCCAGCTCGTCATCCGCCTCGGCCTCGACGCGATTGGAGTAGTCACGCTTGCGCTCCATCTCGGACAGGGCGTGCTGGATGCGCTCGGCGGGCCGGTTGATAAAGCGTTGGGTCATTTTGTAAATCGCGTACTGAATCACCATCGCGGTTAGCACCGCGCCGGCCAGCACCAGGGAGATAATGGTGGCGATGGCGGCGTCCTTGCTGTTCTCGGGGGCCGTGCCGGCCGCGTCGGCGGGCGCCGGCCCGGTCAGTGCCAAGCTGCCGAGCGGGGCGGTGAGGCCGATCTCCACACGGCCCTGTTCTTGCTCCTCGACCAGGATCGGAAAGCGCCGAAAGTTGGGGCTGGAGGCGGGGGCGGCATTGCCTGCGAGGATGTCGCCGTTGGCGGAGGTCGCCACCACATAACCGATTTCCGGATCCTTGCTGGCGGCGGCGATCATGGCGTCCAGGCGGCGCGCGCCGGCATCGGTGAGGGCGCCGTTGTCGCCCAGGGCCTCGGCGGCGATGGCGGATAACATCACCCCGGCGCTTTCAATCGAATGCACGCTTTTCTGGAAACGCTCCTGCGCCCCGGTGTCGGGGCCTCCTGTATTCGGCGCCGCCGAGCCGCCGGAGGCGATGGTAATCGCCAGCACCCCGGCCGAGACCAGGAAGAAGATCGCCAGCATGGCGCTGGTGGTGGCGAGCGTCAGCTTCGCCGAGATCGATAGATCTTTAATTTGCATGGCTTTTCCTCGGATTTTCAAGCCTGCCGCGGCCCGCCAGCGCACGAAACAAGCCTTCCAGATTCAGTTCCCGAAGCTCGTCGCCCTTGAAGTCGAAGACCCGTTCGACGAACTCTTGATCGCCCCGGCCGCGTGCCGTGTCCGTGAGCGAGGCGTCCATTTTAATGGCGTTGACCTCTTCGACGCGCAAGGCCGCCTTGTCGTCGCCGTGTCCGATCACTATTAGATAGCGGCCGGCGCCGGGTTTGCTGTCCGGGGTGAAGAAGCGACACAGGTCGAACAGGGGCGCCAAATCACCGCGGTGATGAATCAGGCCTTCGAACCAGGGCGCGGAAAACGGCAGGGGCCGCACCGGGACCTGTTGCACCAACACCGCCGGGGTACCCGCCGGAATCACATAGCTTTGCCCCCCGACCGTGAAGACGTGTACGAATACCCCGTTCGCGTCGTTCTCGGTTAGCTTGTCCGGCGCGCCCGCGATTAGGCCGGCGCTCTCGCCGAGCACTTCCTGCTTGAGCTTCTCGATCGCCGATACGGGTGAGGCGTCGGTCATGGCTGGCTCCGCATTACAGCAGCTTACGCAGCTGCTCCAGGATGTCGTCGTCGGTGTAGGGCTTTACGATGTAGCCCTTCGCCCCCTGCATTTGCGCCCAAACCTTATCAGCTTTCTGGTTTTTGCTGGTCACCATGACCACCGGGATATCGCGATTGGGCTCCTGATCGAGAATCTCGCGGGTGGCGTTATAGCCGTCCATGTCCGCCATCACCACGTCCATAAAGATCAATTCGGGCCTTTCCGATAGCGTCATTGCAATCGCCTCCTGCCCGGAGGAGGCCCTGACCACATGGTGGCCCGCCTTGTTCAGGATGTCGGCGAGATAGTTCTGCTCGGTGGGGGAGTCGTCTACCACTAGAAGCTTGCTCATGAAACCCGGATCCTCTGTTTTGCGCACTGAAACCTTGGCCCGCGTTAGGCCTTTATCTCAAGATACTCTGCTAGGACCTCGCGCAAGTCTTCGCCGCTCAAAGGCTTGACCAGATAGCCGTCGGCGGTGGAAAGGCTCCCGCGCAGTCGGTCCATACGCGAGGAGCGACTGGTCAGCATTAGGATCTTGGCCTTGACGCCCAGATTCTTCTTCATGTGGCGGCACACCTCATAGCCGTCAATACCGGGCAGCATGACATCGAGAAAGATCAGGTCGTAGCGGTTATTACGCGCCATCGACAAGGCGGTTTCGCCGTCTTCCGCAAAATCGGTGTTCACCCCCTTGGCATTGAGCTTTACGCTCATCAGCTTGCGCACCGATTCGCTGTCATCCACCACCAACACCCGCTTGCTGTTGGCGGACACCGCGCGCGCCTCTCCCGCGATTGCGGTGATTTCACTCAGGCTTACATTGTCGCTGATCGCCACCCCATGTTGAAAGAAGTTGAGGGCCATTTCGTCCAATGCCTTCAACAGGCGGGTGGCCACCAGGGGGCGCTTGAAAAACTGATGGCGCGGCGCCGGGGGCTGCTCGTGCTCGGTGCCGTCGCCCAGCACCAGCACCGGGGCTTGGCGGTTGTCGCAGGCCTCGGCATGCTCGGTCCACAGGACCCATCCGGGCGGCGTGTCGTCCACCAGGTAGATTTCCGGCGGCGCCTCGGCATCGTCCTTCGAGGCGTCGAAGATTTCGTACTTGTTGGAACGAATGGATGATATGCGCGCCGCGCTCGACACCAGCATGCGGTCTCGATCGCTCAAGCCACAAACCATGACTCGAAAAATATCTTCGTCCGCCATTGCCCAAATTCTCCGGGTTTCAACCAAGGTTTATTCGGTTCGTCAACACGACTCGGGGGCAAGCGTCCGCCCCTTGAGCGCAATATGTACCATAAATGCCCGGCTGTTTCACGCGCGATTGCCGCCTTCCGCCGCCGGGCCTTGCGGCTCGCCGGCCTGGGGGGCAGTCGATGCCGCGCGGGATTGCAGGGCCTGCTCCAGGCTTGCGCCCAGGGCGCCGGTCTGTCGCACGCCCTCAAGCAGCCGCAGGCCGGCGGCGTACAGTTCATTGTACGACCCCGGGGTTTGCTCCGCCTGCGGCGCCCGCTCCAGGAAGGGCCCGAGGGCGTGCAGCGCCGCCTGGAGGTGCGGTTCGGCCTCGGCCAGGGCCAGGCTTAGCGCCTGCGAATGAGCGTGCAGGGCCGCGATTACGCCGGCGTCGGGCTCGGCCCCGGCCAGGGGTGAAGCCGCTACGTCCACTTCCACCGCGGTGTCGAGACCCCGGCGCAGGCCTTCCACCCAGCCGGCGACGCCGCGCGCCGCGTGCAAAAGGGTTGCGCGGTCGAAGGCGGCCCCGCAGCACACGGCTTCGAGCGCGCCCTCCTGGGCGGCCGCGGCCGCGCGCATCACCGCCGCCAGCGGCGCGACCGGCGCCCCCCCGCGCTTGGCGAGGCGCTCCATTAAGTCCTCCAGGCCGTGGGCGATCACCGCCACCCCCCGAATGCCGCAGATACTGGTCGCTCCCGCCAGGGTGTGGGCGGTGCGCTGGGCCCGACGCAGGGTCTCGGCCGCGGTGTCGCCATCGAGAATGCGCCGCAATTGGGCGGAGAATTGCGCGGCCAAGCGCGGGCCTTCACCACGAAAGCTCGCGATTACGCTGGCGTCCAGGGTGGGGTCCAGGACCAGGGTCAACTCCTCGGCGCGCAGCGTCGGCGGGCTTGGGGGCTCGCCGGCGGGTCCGCCCGGCCCCTGCAATAGGTCGTGTTGCAGGTCCTCCCGCTGCGCCGCGTCGAGCAGGTCATGGTGTTGCAAGTGCTGCAACAGCGGCCCCACGGCTTGGCCGTCATCCGGGGCCTGGAGATAGCCCAGCAGCAGCCCCGGCAGGGTCTCTAAGGCCTCGCCGAGGGCGCGCCGCCGCGCCTGGGGCGGGTGCTCGGCGCCTTCGATGGCCTGCGCCAGGTGTTTGCAGAGCTGGCAAAAGGGGGTGAATTCGATGGTGTCCGCCGCCGCGTCCAGGCGTCGTAACAGGTCGGCGTAGTGGGCGGCGGCGCGGGCGCAATCCGCTTCCGGGGCGTGCTGTAGGCGCGCGGCGGTGCGCATCAGGTCGGGCTGGAGGTCGGCGACGCCGGCGGCGAGGATGCCCAGCAGTTCCCGCGTCTCGGCGGAAAACCCCGCGGCCTGCGCCCCCGGCTCGGCGGCCTCGTCTGCCGCCGCACCGTAGCGCGGGCCGTCTTCCAACAGCCCGAGTTGCTGCTCCTCGATCAAAAAGGCCAAGCGCTCCAGGCGGTCGCTATCGGGTTCGGCCTGGGCCGGTTGGGCGAGCAGTTGTTCTTTGATCACCGCCTCTTGCTCGGCGCTCAGCTCGGGAAATAGGTTTTGCTCCGCACAAAACCCCCACAACACCTCGGCCCCCGCCGGGTCGCCTGCGCGTTGCAGGTAGGCCAGCAGGGCCGCGGGAAACGAGCGCATGGCGGCTTCCCAATGGGGAAGATCAAGGTCCGGTTCGCCCAGGCGTTGATCAAACTGCTCCAGCACGCCGAGCAGGGCGCCGAGGTCCAGGGCCTCGGCAAAGCCTTCGATATGCCCCAGGATGGTGCGATAGTCCGCCGCACAGGCGCTGGCCAAGCGCGGATCAGCGGGGTTCATTCCGCTCGCCAGCAGCGTCATCTGCTCGTGGAGATTGGCAATGCCCGCAACGGCCAGCTCGATCAGCTCGCGGGTTTCGTCGCTGGGGGCCGTCGCGCGCTCGGGCGCCGGTGCGGCGGACCAGCGTTGGGCCGCCGGCGCGCCCTCGCCCCAGGCGTCTTCGGGGTCGGCGGGCGCTGGTGCAAACAGAAGCTCCAACTGCGCAAGCCCTGCGGGGCCGACATCCAGGCCCGCGGGCTGTTCGATCAGCGCCCTGCGCAGGTGCTCGATGGTGGATGAGTCGTCGATAAAACCGCCGTTTTCCAGCAGTTCACACAGCGGCGCTACGGCCTCCGGGTCGCCCGGCAGGCGCAACAGCAGGATCAGAAAATCCGGCAGCTCCAGCAGCGAGAGGCTGATTTGCGCGCGCGCCTCCGGGGTGTCCAGCCCCTGGCCGGCGTCCATGCGGCCTTGGACCCAGCCCAGGGCCTCGGCCAAGGCCTCATACCCCACGGCGGAGACGATTTCGACAAAGGGTTGCAGCAGCCCGTCATACCCCATCAACCCGGCCTCCCAGGCCTCGTCATCGCTTTCCGGCAGGGCCGTGGCCAGCAACACCAGCTCATCCTGACGCGCCAGCAACCGATCCGCCAGACGGCCGAAAAACTCGGCCGTTTCCGCCGCTATGGGTAACGGCGAGCACACGGTCTCCGCTGGGGTCTCCGGCTCCGGCATCGGCATCGGCGCGTCCGGCCACTGCGGGCCGTCCCACTCCTCGGTCAGCGGACCGATCTCCTCGGTGATCGGGTCCAGCGCCGATTCCAGCTCAGGCTCAGGCTCCGCCGCCGCGGCCAACAGGCTGGCCGACGGCGGCTCGGGCCAAGCGAAATCCAGCAGCTGGTGGCGCACCTGACGCAAGGCGCTCGGCGCGGGCGGCTCGCGCATCAGGCCGCGCAAGGCCGCGACCAGGCGTTGCAGGCGCTGCGCGGTTTCGTCGCGGCGGTCGCGGGGCATCTCGGGCAGCGCCTGCACCACGCCGTCCGCAAAGGCCGCCAGCTCCAGCGCCAGGGGATAGTCCGAGACCTGGGTCAGCAATTGCTCCAGCTCGCCAGCCACGCTGAGAATGGCCAAGCGCAGGCCGGCGCTGTCCGTGTTCGGCACGGCGCCCAGCACCCGCGAGAGGGTTTGGATGTGCGGCTCCAGGCTGCTCATGGCCTCAACCCAGCAGTTGCCTCAATTGTTCCAGGATTTGATCTTCGGTATAGGGCTTGGTGATAAACCCCTTGGCGCCCTGGAGTTGGGCCCATACCTTGTCGGCCTTTTGGTTTTTGCTAGTCACCATCACCACCGGGATATCCGCGGTGTCCTCCTGCTCCAGGATCTCGCGGGTGGCGCTAAAGCCGTCCATGTCCTCCATCACCACGTCCATGAAGATCAGTTTGGGTTTTTCGCTGCGACTCTTGGCCAGGGCCTCGTTACCCGAGGCGGCGGTGACTACATGGTGGCCCGCACGCGTGAGGATTTCGCTCAAACGCGCGATTTCCACCCCCGAGTCGTCTACGATCAATACTTTACTCATCGTCTTGGCTGCTCCTTAATGCGCTATTCACTAGGGTTTTCAGAGCGGGGCAAATGACGCGCCAACACGCTCTCCAGGTCTGCATTGGACAGCGGCTTGGTCAGATAGCCGTCGCACGCCGCCAGCGAACCCTTGAGCTTGTCGATGCGGGAATTGCGGCTGGTGAGCATCACCACCGGATGGCTGACCCGCCGCTCCCGCTTGAGCCTGCGGCAGGCCTCGTAGCCGTCCATCCCGGGGAGCATCACATCGAGAAAGATCAGGTCGTAGCGGTTTCCATGGGCCAGATCCAGGGCCTTTTCCCCGGTTTCTGCAAACTCCGTCTCGGCGCCGTAGAGCTTGAGCTTTCCCCCCATCAATTGGCGCACGGACTCACTGTCGTCCACCACCAGGATGCGGGGCCTGTTTGCGCCTTCGGCGGCGGCCTGACCCCCCGCGGCGGCCGTCAGCCGGCTGATCTGCTCGCTGTCCGCCTGGTCGCTGATCACCAGCTCGGGGGTGTAACCATAGGCCCGGATCACCAGGTCGTCCACCGTCTTGAGCAACCGGCTGGCCACGATCGGGCGCTTGAAATGCAGGGCGTTTTCGGCCTCCCCGTTGAGCGGCTCCGGGGCCTTGCCGATGCTCAAAACCGGGGCCTGCAAGATGTTAAAACGCGTGGCGAAATCGCGCCACAGCGCCCAGCCCGCGGGGGCGTCGTCGTTAACAATGAACAAATCCGGCTGACGCTCCCGATCCTGCTCGGGATCCAGAATCGCGTACTTGCGGACACGGATAGAGGAGAGCTTGAAGGCGCTAGAGAGCAATAGCTGGTCACGATGCACGAAGCCGCACGCCAACACCGAGAAGATTCGATCTTGTCCCATTCCCTAAATTCCACTGGCTGGGCCGGGGCACACCCGCCCCGACATCTGTTTACGAACCGTCTCACAATAAACCAAAGCGCGGCGCAAAACCAGTGACAGCCGCATCCCCCCCCGACGCCGCGGCGCCAAGCCCGGAAGGCCGCCAAAACCCCGCCCCCAGGCGGCGCTGCAACCCCGCGGCGGGCGGTGAGCCGAGCGGGCGCAGAGGTGGTATCCGCTGGAAGTCGAACACGCGTATTCCAGCGCCGCTAAAACACAGCCAAGCCGCAGGTGGCCAAGGCTGAGGCTTTAGCCGGACTGAACGCAGCCCCCAAGCCGAGCCAAAGCCTCGACACCCACGTTGTTTCCGGTATCTAGCCGCGGGCGGGGTCGGTTCGATCCTCTTGCACCACCGCCGCCGCCACGGTGTAAGTTTGGCCTTGTTTGAGCTTGTCGTAGTTGCCGAACACCTCTTGGAAGGCCTTGGCGATGAACTTGCGCAGGCCGGTGATGGTGACTACATAAAAGCGGCCGCCGGGGTTTAAACGCAGCAGGGCGTCGTAGAAGTAGAGGTAGTACTGTTCCTTGGTGGTCTTGGCGGGTAGGTTGGAGACGACCAAGTCGAAGGTGCGCTCACCCACTTGGTCGAAGCCGTTGCTGAGCAGGGCCTCGGCATTGGTGATGCCGTTTAGATCGGCGTTGCGACGGGCGTATTCCACCGCCACGAAGTCCTTGTCCACCATCAGGTGCCGGCCTGCGGGGGCCAGGCGCGCCAGGGTCAGCCCGAGGGGGCCGTAGCCGCAACCCAAGTCGAGGCTCGATTCCGCCGCGCCGATTTCGATGTAATCCAGCAACAGCCGGCTGCCGGCGTCGATGGCCTTGGGGGAAAACAGGCCCCAGGTGGTGTGCAGGCGCAAGGGCTGGCCGCGCAGGGTGTCTGCAAGCAGCAGGTCTTGGCGTTGGCGTTCCAGGTAGGCGCGGGTCTGTGCGGATAGGCGTTCGGGATACATAGAGTCAGCTCTTGGCGAGGGCGCCGCATTGGGGACAGGCCGGGTCGGCCCGCAGGCGCAGACTGCGCCATTCCATGGCGGCCGCATCGAGCAGCAGCAGCCGGCCATACAGGGGCTGGCCGATGCCCGCCAGCACCTTAATCGCCTCGGCGGCCTGGATGCTGCCGATGATGCCCGCCAGGGGCGCGAGCACCCCATTTTCCGCGCAGGTCTCTTCGACCTCGCCCTGCTCGCCGTACAGGCAGTGGTAGCAGGGATCGCCGGGGCGACCGCTGAATACCGCCACCTGCCCCTCCATGCGAATCGCCGCGCCAGAGACCAGGGGCTTGCCCGCGGCCACGCAGGCGGCGCTTACGCCGAAGCGGGTGGTGAAATTGTCGCTGCAATCCAGCACCAAATCGGCCTTGCCAACCTCGGCGCCCAATTCGGTTTCGTCGAGCAATCGCGGGCGGGTCTCGACTCGGCAATCCGGGTTCAGCGCCAGCACCGTTTGGCGCGCGGAGTCCGCCTTGGACACCCCGATACGATCCGTGGTGTGGGCGATCTGCCGCTGGAGGTTCGACAGGTCCACGCGGTCGAAATCCGCCAGCACCAGGGCGCCGACCCCGGCCGCCGCCAGGTACATGGCCACCGGCGACCCCAAGCCCCCCAGCCCGATAATCAACACCCGCGCCGCCAGCAACCGCTGCTGCCCCTCCACGCCCATGGCGGGGAGCATGATCTGGCGGCTGTAGCGGAGGAGTTGATCGTCGTTCATTGGGTTTTTAACGCAAAGGGTTCAAAGGAGGCGCGAGGGGCGCGAGGATCGTTTTTCGTGCCGGGGTATTGAACCACGAAAGGCGCGAAAAGTAAGCGTTCATCGACCACGGTGCAACCGCAGGTGTTCTGAAACGCCGCGCAAGGGTCAGCGAGAAAGGCCGGTGCGAATCCATCGCCTTATCGGCGACCGCTGCGTTCTATCGGGCTTGCAGGGCCTCCAACACGCCATCCCAAAACCGCCCGCGGGCGGCGACGGCCTCTTCGGCCGCGGCCTCGGCCTGTTCGCGTTTTTGCGCGTCGTCTTCGCACAGGGCGTTCAGCAGCCGCAGGGACATGGGGCCGTGGGCGTCTTCGTCGAGGTGGATGTGGCGTTCGAGGTAGTAGTGGAACTGCGGGGCCTGTTGCTCGGTAACGCCGAGCTTCTTCAGCAGGGCGCGGAACATGGGCGGGATGATGTGCTCACGTCCCAGGGCCAGGGCCGCGGCCACTACATGGGGCTGGCCGCTGTCGATAAAGCCGAAGGTGGTGGTGCAAAATGCGCGGGCCGGCGGCGGGATGTCCGCCCCGGGCAACACGGCGGCGACGCCTTGCTCGTCCACGCGCCGAATGAAGCTCAGCGGCCTTGCGCTGTCGGCGCCGATCTCCGCCATGGCCCGGCAATACAGCTCGAAGTGGCTGCAATAGGCCTGCGGCTCGCCCGCAACGGGCATGGCCTGATCCGTTTCCTCTTCCAGCACCAGTTCGTTGATAAAGCGGGCGATCATCGGCTCCTTGGGCGGAACCCAGGGGCAGGCCGCGGGGGCCACCCGATGCTGGAGGTATTTGACCAGCGACATAAAGTCCCATACCGAATAGACGTGATGCTCCATGAACAGCCGCAGGTCTTGGATGTTCTGCACCGCTTCATAGACCGGGTGGGACTCCAGCTTCTCGCGATAGGGGAGGATGCTTGCGGCGGTGATGGGCTGAATCATGGTGTTACGCCTGTGTACGATGGAGGACGCGACCGCCCGCGCTAGCGGGCGATCAAAGCGGGCTGGGCCTTGCAGGAAAGCCGGCGAGCGGCGGAGGCCTCACCCGCGCCCGGTTGTCGGTGGCGCGGGTAGCGCCTCGACGCCGGATCCCTGTGTTAAACCCTAGCCCTCAAGATGGTTCTGCGGCCCTGGGAAATCAAGAATACCCCTAGGCCATACGCTGGTAATAGAGGTTTTGCGGGTGCTTGGCCTCGGCGAAGAAATACCACCGCTCCAGCATTAGCCCGAACAATTGGCTGACGAAGGCCAGGATCGGCAGCTGGGCCGACTCGGTGAGATAGGCGCCGGTGATTAGGCCGATGGGGAGCGCAAACCCGAACAGCAGGAAGCCCGCCCTGACGGCCAGCAGGGTGGCCGCGCCCTTGCCGTGGAAGAATTCTCGGGTGTTGAAGGAGTTGCCGAGGAAACCCTGGGTCATTTGGGAAAGCTGGCCATGGCGCACCCCGATGGCCGCTTGCAGATCGATTTTGTGCTTAATCCGCGCGTTGCGAATCAGCAGCGCCACCCGGGTCACCAACCCCGCGAGGGTGAAAATCACCGCCCAGGTGCCGAAGAACGCCAGCAGATCGGCCCCGGTATAGGCCGAAAAGGCGGCCGCCAGCATAAAGCCCGAGGCGATCCCGAGCAGGGTGTAGTTGGCCACCGTCAGCGGGCTGTGCCACTCCTGCAGGAACTTCAGGCTGGCGTAGATCATCGCGGTGGAAACGAACAGCGCGAAGGCCAGCACCGAGGCGATGAAGCCGACCACCAAGCCGGCGTCCACCGGCAGCGTGTGTTGGATTACGAACCAGGTCTCGGTGAGGCCGAAGAAGTGGATCACCCCATACAGGAACACCATCGCCATGAAGGCCGGCAATACGATCACCTCGCGCGACAACCAGGAGGTCCTCCACTTCGCCGCCGAGCGCCAAGCGCGCTCCGGGCGCCCCAAATGAAAGAACGACGCCGCCAGGCCGCCGCCGAGGAAGATCAGCGCCACCAGGCTGCCCACCGCATAAAAGGCCTGACTATCCTGCGGCGGCAGCAGCTTGGCCAGCGAATAGACCTGCCCGGTGTAAAGGGCCAAAAACAGACCCTGACCGACGCCGATGAGGGTGGTGAGAAAAATAACTGAATAGGCTGGATGCATGGTTTAGTTCTTGGTGGTTGGTTAGTGGTTAGTTAGTGCTGAGTGCCGTGGTCCGAGGACTGGTTTCTGGGTGTTATGCGTTCGGATTGCCTAGAATCGAGTTGCGCAAGCCGATGATGAGCTATTTTGTTTCGATACATAGATGTTGAAGTTCTTGGCGCCTTCGCGGGTCTATATAAGCGAGATCTGCGGCCAAATAGGGTTGGCTGCGAACCTCTGCCAGCGAGCCTTTCGCGATGGACAGGAGGTGGGCGAACCCTCTTGGGCTGTATCTTTCGAATCCCTCTGCGATATTCGCAATTACCGAAACCGACGCGCGTTGAATCTGCCGACTGAGGCCGAAGTCCTGACAAAACGACGCAATGGAAGTCAGTCGATAGACCTGCCCAGCCAATACCCGCGCATTTTGCCAAGCAATAAGGCCCTCAAGGCGCCTAATCTGCCCGATGCGTGCCACACTCCGCCCTCAATCCTTCAGTCCTCCGCCGGGGATGGTGCGTAACGGCGCGGAGGGTTGGCGCGAAAGTCAAGCCCCGTGCCAGCGCGCCCAACGCACCCGCCTAGCCTAGCACTTAGTGCTTAGCACTCGCCCTAACAGCCCTTACCAAGCCACATCGTCCAGGGTATCCACGTCTTCGGGCAGCGCGGGGAGGTCTTCTTTGACTAGCGGGTTGTCTGCGCGCACCAGTTCGTCTTCGTGGATGTGCATGCGCACCTTGCGCCGGGGCAGGTAGTGGTTGCTCGGTTTGGCGCCCCATTCCGGTTGCAGTTGATAGCCGCCGCGTTCGCGGATGGCCACCGAGGCCTCGGAGTCGGGGTCGTGGACGTCGCCGAACAGCCGCGCGTTGGTGGGGCAGGAGAGCACGCAGGCCGGTTTGCGCTCGGCCTCGGGCAGGCTCATGTCGGTGATGCGGTCGATGCACAGGGTGCATTTTTTCATCACCTTGTTCAGTTCGTCGAACTCGCGCACGCCGTAGGGGCAGGCCCAGGAGCAGTATTTGCAGCCGATGCACTTGTCGTAGTCCACCAGCACCACGCCGTTGTCCGCGCGCTTGTAGCTGGCGCCCGTGGGGCAGACCGGCACGCAGGGCGGCTCTTCGCAGTGCAGGCACGACTTGGGAAAGTGGATGGTCTCGGTCTGCGGATAACAGCCCACCTCGTAGGTCTGCACCCGATTGAAGAAGGTGCCGGCGGGGTCCGCCTCATAGGGCCGTTCGTCGGGCATAGGCCCGGCCCAGCCGGAGGTGTTCCACTCCTTGCAACTGGTCACACAGGCGTGACAGCCCACGCAGACGTTGAGATCGATTACTAGTGCTAGTTGGGTCATTCAGTCATTGCTCGCTTTAGAATTTCCTGCCTTGTCTATATGCGGGGCTTTGGGGATTTCGCCTTTCATTATAGAAGGATCACAACTGCTGATAGCAGCCTTCGTTTTGCCCCGCGCCTGCAATGGAGTTATAAAGTGAAAATATTCGCCCCGAACTTTCGTATTCATAATAGCAGGTCGCCGTGAACAGGACATCATTTATATCGTTTGAGATGATTTGGATTGTAAAAAAGTACTCCGGGTTACTAAGGGCCAAAATTGCGTTTCCGTCTCCGTTTTCGATTGCATTCTCTGTGCGAGAAAAGAGGCCGGGCATAGCCTCCAATAAGAAACGATGATCGTTCTTGCTCGCACCTGAACCTGCTCGCCCGAGAGTGAAAACTTCCTTCTCAAACTCAGAATCTTTAAGATTGCATCTATGTGGGATAGCCGGCGATTCGCTGTAGCGTGCGCAAAACGCATTGCTCGCAACTTGTATATTATAGTCAATACCTGTCTTGGACGTGTTTGTTATTTCTAAGATTACCTCACTAGATGCGCCTGCTTTTAATTTTTTCATCGGCCAATCAGAGGCTATTTCCACCAAAATCGATTCGCCATAATCTGCAACGTGGCCTTTATAATTTAG
This sequence comes from Gammaproteobacteria bacterium, assembly GCA_011389885.1. Lineage (GTDB taxonomy): Bacteria > Pseudomonadota > Gammaproteobacteria > Chromatiales > Chromatiaceae > JABBTK01. The sequence continues at coordinate 26,325 of JAABTK010000042.1, forward strand.
GATAAGGGCAAAAATGGAAACCATTAGCGCGACAGCGGACATCAACAGGGAGATGGTAGATTTATCCAGCTCGATTTTCATGATGCCAACTCTAGTCGTTTCTGCCACAGTAACCTAAGAAATCTACTCGTTTACGCTCTTCGATGTTCGGCTGGTCTCTGTCCGTATGCAGCACATATAACTCCCGCTCGGGCTCTTGATGATGCAGCCGCTGATAATCTTGCATCGCCTCCGTGGAGCTTTCTAATACCTTCAGCAGAGAAATCTCGTCCAAGACGCGCTGGCCCTCCTCCGAATGGGCCTCGACCGCTTCCACGAGGGCCCAGGTTCCGGGGCATTGGGTTTGTAGTTGACGCCAATTCATAATCTCGCCCGAGGCCTCTCTATTTGGTGTGCGCGGCGACGTATTCCCGCAAGGCGGCATTCAGCTTTCCCTGCCAGCCCTCCCCTTGGTTCTTAAAGTACCGAAGCACCTCTTCGTCCAATGAGACGGTCGCTGTCACCTTATGCGTCTCGACGACGCGACGATCAGCCAAGAAACCTCGAACGCCGCGATGCGGAGTGGCTTCATTCCAGTCTTCGGGGCGAGTAGGGGGGGCGTCTTCGTCGAATTCGACATCGCCATCCTCCAGACCCTTCAAACGCCCCCAATCCGTACCGCGCTGATTAGTCGGCGCCATAATAACTCACCCAAGCGTTTCGTTCGTGTCGCACAGCCTTGCGAGCGGAAATTATCCGCACTTCGCAAGAGGAATCGTCCGATGGCGTCCAGACTACAAATAGCGGAATACCATAAAAGACGCCGATGCTTTGAAAGCGCGTCTCGCCATAATCGGCCCTTTGGTCCTCACGTGTCAAAAGCGCCCCCTCGAAAAAGCCTTCAAGGTCGGAGAAATCGATCCCGTGCTTGAAAAGATTCCGCTGACGCTTCTCTTCGTCCCAGCAGAGCATGACCACATACCAAGGTTAGACTGCTTTTCTCCCGCTGTTACGCCCTAAGCGCTCCAGAAGCCTGATGGGCACGGCGCTGAAAGGCCGCGACATCACCCAACGCCAGGCGGAGCGCCTTTGGCCAGCCTACTCTACTGGTCACACAGGCGTGACAGCCCACGCAGACGTTGAGATCGATTACTAGTGCTAATTGAGTCATACTGCCAACCGGATTTCTAAGTTTCGCATATCGATTGCAACGCCCGCGGCGAGCAAAAAGTCGTTTCCGAGGATGCCCTGGATCGGGAAGCCGTAGTCCATTGCGCCTACTTCAACCTCCATTTCGTCGAGTCGGATTTCATCGACCGCCAGGTATTCCAGGGTTTTACCAAACACGAACTCAGACCCTCCGACTCCGGAAATACGATGAAGCGGGTCGTTCGGCTCCAGGGCAACCCCGATTTGTGCGAGTGAGTCGGCCGAGAAAACCGATCTTGCTGACCCTGTATCCACTAGCACATTTTCGATGACGAGCCGCCGACCACCGAATCCAACCGTCGTTTCCACGAACGGCAAGTCATCCTGAATCCTGAGTTTCACCCCTTCCCTCGAATGCCCAGCCAGCGGCGCTCTTCGATGTTCGGCTGCTCTCTGTCCGTATGCAGGACATATAGCTCCCGCGCGGGCTCTTGATGATGCAGTCGCTGATAATCTTGCATCGCCTCCGTGGACTCGCCGAAAACCTTTAATAGAGAAAGGTCGTCCAAGACACGCATGCCCCGGTCCGAATGGGCCTCAACCGCTTCCACAAGGACCCAGGTTCCGGGGTATCGGGTTTGTAGTTGACGCCAATTCATCTCGCTTTCACACCTCAGCTTCGCATGGGTCCGTTTCGAGCATAGCAGGTAAGATGGGCAAAGGCGCTCCCGCCGAATCGAAAACACCCTCGTGCCGATCAGCGCCGTGCCCATCACCGGCGCCTGATGGGCACGGCGCTGAAAGGCCGCGACATCACCCAACGCCAGGCGGAGCGCCTTTGCCCATCCTACTCAGCACTAAGCACTAAAAACTATTCAATCCCCGCCTTCTTGCGAAAGGCCCCGGCGATGAAGGCCTGCCACTTGGGGCGGCGGATTTGTTGGCCGGCCACCGGCTTGTGGCCGTCGAATTGGGGCGAGGTCTCTGCGGGCTCGCCGGCCGCGGCCTTGTAGATCTTCACCCGCACGTCGAACCAGGCGGCCTGGCCGGTGACCGGGTCCGAGTTGGACAGGTGGTCGCCGTCTTCGTGGGCCGGCAGCTCCTCCGGGATCAGATGATTCAGCAGGAAGCCCTTTTGGGATTCGTTGGCGTCGGGGCTCAGGCCCCAGGCGCCGGAGGCCTTGCCGATGGCGTTCCAGGTCCAAACGGTGTTGGTCTCCACCGCCTCGGACAGGCGCGCCATGCAGCGCACCTTGTGGGTGGGCGATTCCACCCAAATCCAGTCGCCGTCCGCAATGCCCTTGGCCTTGGCCAGGGCGGTGTTCATGAACAGATAGTTATGGGTGTGGATCTGGCGCAGCCAGGCGTTTTGCGAGTCCCAGGAGTGGTACATGGCCATGGGGCGCTGGGTCAGGGCGTTGAGCGGATACTCGTGGGTGTCCACCAGGCGCGCCAGCAGGGTCTCGCTGTAGAAGGGCAGCGGGTCGAAATGGGTCTCGATGCGCTTGCGCAGGCGCTCCGGCGGCTGGCGGCCGGGGCGTTTGCCCTGGGCGGCCAGGCGGAATTTTTGCAGCGGCTCGGAGTAGATATGCAGGTTAATGGGCTCGGCATAGCGGGTCATGCCATGGGTGCGGGCCCATTGCAGATAGCCTTGGTTCCAGTTGCGCATGTACTGGTAGGAGCGCGGCAGCTTATGGTGGTACATGCAGTCGTTCTGCTCGTACATCTCCCACTGCCGCGGGTTGGGCTCGCCTTTGAGGAACTTCTGCCCGCCCTCGCCGCGCCAGCCGGCCAGGAAACCGATGCCGGAGCCCGGGGAGGTTTCGTAATTGGTGATGAAGTCCGGGTAGTCGCGGAATTTGCGCTTGCCCTCGGCGTTGACGAAGGCCGGCAGCTTGAGCCGCGTGCCCATCTCGACCAATACGTCCTGAAAGGGTTTGCATTGGCCCTTGGGCTTGACCACCGGGATGCGCACCGAATCCACCGGGCCGTCGTATTCGGAGATGGGCCGGTCGAGCATGGACATCACGTCGTGGCGCTCCAAATAGGTGGTGTCCGGCAGCACCAGGTCGGCGAAGGCCACGGTCTCGGACTGGAAGGTGTCGCAGACGATGATGAAGGGGATTTTGTACTCCCCGTCTTCGTCCTTGTCCTTCAGCATGTCGCGCACATTGGCGGTGTTCATGGAGCTGTTCCAGGCCATGTTGGCCATGAACAGCAGCAGGGTGTCGATTTTGTACGGGTCGCCGCGCCAGGCGTTGGTGATGGCGTTGTGCATCAACCCGTGAACCGACAACGGGTACTCCCAGGAGAAGGCCTTGTCGATGCGCACCGGGTCGCCCTTGTCGTCCACGAACAGGTCTTCGGGCTTGGCCGGCCAGCCCAGGGGCATGCCGTCCAGCGGGGTGTTCGGCTGCACCCCCTCGGGCCCGGAGGGGGGCTTGGGGCAGGGCGGGATGGGGCGCGGGAAGGGGGCCTTGTGGCGGAACCCGCCCGGGCGGTCGATGGTGCCCAGGATGGACATGAGTATCCCGAGCGCGCGAATGGCCTGAAAACCGTTGGAGTGGGCGGCCAGGCCGCGCATGGAGTGAAAGGCCACCGGGTTGCCGGTGACCGAGTCGTGTTCCTTGTCCCAGCAGTCGGTCCAGCGGATGGGCAGCTTGATCTTTTGGTCGCGGGCGGTGACGCCCATTTCGTGGGCCAGGCGGCGAATCACATCCGCCGGCACGCCGGTGATGCCTTCGGCCCACTCGGGGGTGTACTGCTCCACCCGTTCTTTGAGCAGTTGAAAGGCGGGCTTTACCTTGGTCCCGTCTTCCAGCTTGAAGTCGCCCAGCAGATAGGGGTCGGCCCCCTCGGTGTGGGTGGAGATGGGCTTGTCCAGCTCGCGGTCCCACCACAGCTTGTTCTGGGGGTCGAAACAGCCCTCTTCGATGTGCATCTCGAAGCGTTTGAACAGGCCGTGGTCGTCGCGGCTCGCGTCGTCGATCACCAGCTCCGCGGCGTTGGTATAGCGCACCAGGAACTCGCGGTCGAACAGGCCGTGCTTGATGATTTCGTGGATGAAGGCCAGGATCAGGGCGCCGTCGGTGCCCGGCTTGATCGGCACCCACTCGTCGGCCACCGCCGAATAGCCGGTGCGAATGGGGTTGATGGAGATAAAGCGACCGCCGGCGCGCTTGAAGCGGGAGATCTCCTTCTTCAGCGGGTTGGAGTGGTGATCCTCGGCGGTGCCGATCATCACGAACAGCTTGGCCCGGTCGAGGTCCGGGCCGCCGAACTCCCAAAAGGAGCCGCCGATGGTGTAGATCATCCCCGCGGCCATGTTGACCGAGCAGAAGCCGCCGTGGGCCGCGTAGTTGGGGGTGCCGAACTGCTTGGCGAACAGGCCGGTGAGGGCCTGCATCTGGTCGCGGCCGGTGAACAGGGCGAACTTCTTGGGATCGGTGGCGCGCAGGTGGCTCAGGCGCTCCTCCATGATCTCGAAGGCGCGGTCCCAGCTAATCTCCTCGAACTCGGACTGGCCGCGCTCGGCCCCCGCCTTGCGCAGCAGCGGCTTGGTCAGGCGCGCCGGCGAATACTGCTTCATGATCCCGGCCGAGCCCTTGGCGCAAATCACCCCCTCGTTCAGCGGGTGGTCGGGGTTGCCTTCGATGTGCCGAATCTCGCCGTCACGCAGGGTCACGCGGATGCCGCAGCGGCAGGCGCACATGTAACAGGTGGTCTCTTTGACTTCGACGCTGCCGATGTCGCGGTCGGCGCGGGTAGTAGGATCCTGCATACAGTATTTCGCCTATGCGGAGCTGGGGTCCGCGCCGAAGGGACGTCGAGGCCGTTTCTGTGCCCGTCATGCCCCCGGCGCGCTCGGGCCGGTGATCGGAAGATCAGCGTATTCTAATTTTCCGGTTTACTTCATTTCAACGGAGTAAATTTGTGGGTTATGGGCTAGGCCCAATCGTCGCAGGCGTTCACCCCCCCCCTGATGAGCCGGGGGGATCTCCTCCAAGGCCGCGGGGGGGGGCGGGAAGAAGGCCTGTTGCGAGCCCAGCGGGTCAGGCCTCTTTCCCCCCGCCGCCCCTCCCGGGGTACGGCTAGCAATCGCCTGGCACGCGAAGATTCAGCGCGGGCGCCCGTTCGCCCCATCTTAGGCGATTGCCGGAGAAGAAGATACCCGACCGCGCAGGACCCAGGGGCCGAAGGCCTGCATGGCCCGGCGCGGCGGATGATCTATTGCCGCCCCCCTTCCACCGACAGCGCTAGTACAGCCGCGCCTAAGGATCGAGAACAACCCAGGCGCCCTCGGAACGCAGAGCGCGCGGAGGACCGCAGAGGGCGCAGAGAGGCGCTTCGATTGAAAGGATAAGCGCCGCACCCGACATCCTTCGCTTCTGCGGCGAATACGCTTCGCTTGCCCACCCCTGTATGACTGCGCCCGCTGCGTTCCTAAATGGCGCCCTTGGAACGCAGAGCACGCGGAGAACCGCAGAGGGCGCAGAGAGGCAAAGGTTTTTTCTTGGCGCACTTTGCGTCTTGTCGAGAGAGAGCCTTCGGCGCCGATCGACTCGTGGCGGGAATAGGGCGTGCCGAGGAACGAGGCGCATCGCTTGGACTCATGCGGGACCGATGCGAAGTGGGCCATTGAGCCGCGAATGGACGCGAATACTCACTTCGCTACAGGCGGAACCTGACACGCCTTTGCGGGGGGCGCGACTAGACCCTAAGATGCGCCCCGGGGCGGGAAACCTTCATGCAACCAACCGCCCATGACCGCCCCAGTTTTTAACCAAAACCCCTCTGCGGTCCTCGGTACCCTCTGCGTTCCGAGGGGCCGTTGTTTCCGCGGAACGGGCGCAGGCGCACTAGTCGCGCCAACGCGCCTGCGCTCGGTCATCGTCCTCCCGCGCGTCCACCCAGCGCTCGCCCTGGTCCGTTGCCTCTCTTTTCCAAAAGGGCGCGCGGGTCTTGAGGTAGTCGATGATGAATTCGCAGGCCCGAAACGCGTCGCCCCGGTGATGGCTGGCCACGCTAACCAACACGATAGGCTCCTGGGGCGTGAGGCGGCCTACGCGATGCACTAGGCGAAGGTCGATCACGCGCCAGCGCCGGCAGGCCTCGGCGACGATCTCCGCCAGGGCCTTTTCGGTCATTCCGGGGTAATGCTCCAGGGTCAAGGCCTGCACCTGCTGCCCTTCGTTGATGTCGCGCATCAGGCCGAGAAAGCTCACCAGGGCGCCAATGGCGGGGTTGTCCCGGCGCAGCTCCGACTCGATAAGCGCGGGGTCGAAGGGGGCCTGCTGGATGGTGATGCGGGAATCGGGCATGGGTTGGCGCCTTCGCGGTAAACAAAAAAGGCCCGCACGCGCGGGCCTCTTAGCCTATGCGGGCTTGGGAATCAGCCGCAACCGCCGCCGGAACCGGAGCCGCAGGTGCCGCAGCCACCGCCGCCGCCCACCGGCTGGAGGTTGTTGAACACAAAGGTGGCGTTGCCGTCGCCGCGATCCACGAAGTCGATCTCCACGCCTTGCAGGTACTGCATGGAGCCGGTATCGATGATCACCTTAATGTCGTTGCAATCGAGCACGCCGTCGTTTTCGTTGACTTGGTCGGTGAAGGTCATGCCGAAGCTGACGCCGCTGCAACCGCCGGGCATGGCGTAGACCCGGATGCCGGCGATGTCTTCTTCCACCTGCCCCGCGAGTTCGGCCATTTTGGTCTGCGCGATGGAGGTGACCGAGAGGTCTTGTTCGGAAAGGGCTGCTGTAGCACTCATGGGGCTTACTCCTAGTAAAACAGTCAAGAATTGGGCGATATAATAGCGCAACATCGGAAAACGTCAACCCCCGATTGGTCAAGGATTAACCATTGCGATCACGCGTGAAAACCAGGGGCCGGACGCGCTGCGCGCGCCCGATTGGGCCTTGGTGGTGAAATGGGGGCGGGTGAAAGATCCTCAAGCACAGGACTCCGGCGGCGTTTTCTGGCAACATCGCGCATTGGAATGATAATCAGAACAAAACCTCATCATCGAAGAAGGAGTAACCGCCTTGCCCGCTTCCGAACCCGTCGCCACGCGGCTGCAAAACCCGGCGCTCAAGTACGTCCTGGCCGCCCGCCCGCCCTTTCTGCTGGCCAGCGCCGCGCCGGTGCTCATCGGGCTCTCCACCGCGTTCTACGGCGGTGCGGGCTTTAATGCGTTCTATGCCCTGCTGACCCTGATCGGCGCGGTATTGGCCCAGGCCGGGGCCAATGTGATTAACGATTATTACGATGCGTTAAACGGCACGGACCGGTTGAACACCGACCGCATCTACCCCTTCACCGGCGGCAGCCGTTTCATTCAAAACGGCGTGCTGAGCGAGGAAGAAACCGCCCGTTATGCGGCGATTTTGTTCGCCGCGGTGGCGGCCATCGGACTGGTGCTGCTGCTGGAACTGGGGTTGCCGCTGCTGTGGTTGGGGCTCGGCGGGCTGTTTTTGGCCTGGGCCTATTCCTCGCCGCCGTTGTCGCTAAATGCCCACGGGCTGGGCGAGTTGAGCGTGGCCCTGGGGTTCGGCCTAATCATTGTCACCGGGGCCGACCTGGTGCAGCGGGGCGGTTTCGATCCGCTGCCGGTGTACGCCTCGTTTTCCTACGGCCTGCTCACCGCGGCGCTGTTGTATATCAACCAATTCCCGGACCGCAAGGCCGATGCGCTGGCCGGCAAGCGGCACTGGGTGGTGCGCCTGGGGCCGCAGCGGGCGCGTTGGGGCTATCCGCTGCTGCTGCTGGCGGCCTATGGCAGCCTGGGGCTGCTGACGCTGACCGGCCGATTGCCGCTGATGGCGTTGCTGGCCTTCGCCGCCCTGCCGCTGCACCTGAAGGCCGCCATCGATCTTGTGCAATACGCCGATCGCCCCGCCCGCCTGGTGCCGGCCATCCCGCTCACCATCACCGGCCTGTTGCTGCATGGGCTGATGCTGGCGTTGGGGCTGGCGTTGGCGGTCTGGCTCTAGTCTAATAGGGCTTGGATCCGCATTCGGGAGATCAGAATGGAGACCGTCGAAGCCCTTTCGTTGACCTTGGGCGCCGCTTGGGCCTCGGGGCTCAACCTGTACGCCGCGGTGCTGGTGCTGGGTTATCTCGGCATGACCGGCGATGTGGCGCTGCCGCCGGCGCTAGAGGTGCTGTCCGATCCGTTGGTGATGACCGCCGCCGGGGTGATGTATGCGATCGAGTTCTTCGCCGACAAGACCCCGGGGGTGGACACCGGCTGGGACGCCCTGCACACCTTTATCCGCATCCCCGCCGGGGCGGTGCTGGCCGCCGGCGCGGCCCAGGGCTTCGAGGTGGGCGAGGCGGCCCAGTTTGCGGCCTTTCTGGTCGGCGGCGGGGTGGCCGCCGCGTCCCATGTCACCAAGGCCGGTACGCGGGCGCTGATCAACACCTCGCCCGAGCCGGTGAGCAATTGGACCGCCTCTTTCAGCGAGGACATCGCGGTGATCGCCGGGCTCTGGGCGGCGCTCAACCATCCCGTGGTGTTCCTGGCCGGACTGGCGCTGTTCCTGATCCTGGCGGCCTGGCTGCTGCCGAAGATTTGGCGCGCCCTGAAGCGGGTGTGGCGTGCCGTCGGGCGCTTCTTTTCCGGCGCCAAATCCGAGCAAAACGCGGCGTTGAAGGGGCGACAGGGGATCCTGCATGATCTGGAAGACAAGCCGCCGCCCCGCTGACGCCGCCCGGGGTGCGGCGTGGCCGGCCGCGCGGGTGTTCAGCGCCGAACCCGGCCCGGCCCCAAGGCCCCTTAAATATCGGGGTAATTTGTACGCAGCCTGAACCAGCGCTGCACCATTGAGTTCATTGAGGAGACCCCTGACCCATGTGGTTAAAAGCCTGGCACATCATCGCCATGGTGACCTGGTTCGCGGCCCTGTTCTACCTGCCGCGGCTGTTTGTGTATCACGCCATGAGCGATGACCAAACCAGCATCGAGCGCTTTAAGGTGATGGAGCGCAAGCTGTTTTACGGCATTATGCAGCCCGCCGGCATCGCCACCCTGGTGTTGGGGTTTTGGATGCTGTGGGACTACGCCTGGCTGGCCTTCGGGCAGATGGTTTGGTTGCACATCAAACTGATGCTGATCGCGCTGCTGGTCGGTTACCACCTGTGGTGCTGGAAGCTGGTGAAGGACTTCGCCGCGGATCGCAACCGCCGCGGCCATGTCTGGTTCCGCTTCTTTAACGAGGTCCCGGTGCTGTTTCTGATCGCCATCGTACTGCTGGCGTCGGTCAAGCCCTTCGGCCTGATCGGTTCCTGAGGATAACGCCCCATGGAACTGGATTCCTTCGTCATCTCCGCGGTGGTGCTGTTGGCCACCACGTCCATCGCGGTGGCGCTGTTCAAGCACCTGGGGCTGGGCTCGGTGCTCGGGCTGCTGGTGGCCGGCATCGTGGTGGGGCCATACTCGCCGGGGCCGGCGGTCACCGAGCATGTGGAGGACGTGCGCCACTTCACCGAACTCGGCGTGGTGCTGCTGCTATTTCTGATCGGCCTGGAGATGCAGCCCAAGCGGCTGTGGGACCTGCGGCGGGAGGTGTTCGGTCTCGGCAGCCTGCAAATCCTGATCTCGGGCTTGGCCATCGGGGCCTATGTGGCCTTGTATCAGGATGACTGGAAGATCGCGCTGCTAATCGGCATGACCCTGGCCTTGTCCTCCACCGCCTTCGTGATGCAAATCCTGCAAGAGCGGGGCGAATTCGCCAGCCATCACGGCAAGACCGCGTTCGCCATTCTACTGATGCAGGATCTGGCCATCGTGCCGTTGCTGGCGCTGGTGCCCATCCTCTCGGACCAGGGCGCGCTGTCCGCCGAGGTGCCGCTGTGGCAGCAGTTCGTGATCGTCATCGCGCTGCTGCTGGTGGTCTACGGCTTTGGGCGTTTCGTGGTGCCCTTCGCGCTGGAGCGGCTGGTGCGCCAGTCCAACCGCGAGGGCTTTCTGCTGGTGGTGTTATTGGCCGTGTTCCTGGCCGCCGCCGCCATGCACGAGGCGGGGCTGTCCATGGCGCTAGGGGGCTTCATGATGGGCATGCTGCTGTCGGAATCCCGCTTTAACTACCAAATTCAGGCCCATATCGAGCCCTATAAGGGGTTATTGATGAGCCTGTTCTTCGTCGCCGTGGGCATGTCGATCGACCTCCAAGCCATCTCCGAGCAGCCGTGGCTGTTCGCCCAGCATGTAACGGTGGTGGTGGCGATCAAGCTGGGCGTGATCTTCGCCCTGGCCCTGGCCTTCGGGCTTTCCCGCCCCGGCGCCACGCGCGTGGCCTTTATGCTGGCCCAAAGCGGCGAGTTCGGGTTCGTGCTATTCGGCAGCGCCAAGGTCCTGGGGGTGATCGATGACGCCACCTTCGTGCTCGGCCTGGGGGTGATCTCGGTGAGCATGCTGCTGACGCCGCTGCTGGTGCGCCTGGGCGACTACTTGGCCAATCGGGCCACCGCCTCGCCCCCGCCCTCGACCGAGGGCTTTGAGTTCAGCCCGGGAGAAACCGGCGCACCGGTGGTGATTGGCGGTTACGGACGCATGGGCCACACGGTGGCCACCATCCTGGAGCACTCGGGGGTGCCCTATGTGGTGTTCGACACCCACCCGTCCCGGGTGGCCGAGGGCAAGGGCGACGGCCGCCCGGTGTATTACGGCGATATCGGCGACCTGGAACTGCTAGAGGCCGCGAACTTGAACCAGGCGGCGTTGGTGGTGCTCACCATCGACCGCACCGACATCGCCCTGCGCGCGATTCAGCACATCCGCATGGCCTATCCGCGGGTGCCGGTAATCGCCCGCGCGCGGGATCTCAAAGACTCCGCCAGGCTGCAAGAGGCCGGCGCCACCCTGGCCCACCCCGAGGCCATCGAAAGCAGTCTGCGCATGGCCGCGGAGACCCTGCACATGATCGGCGTCGGCGGCGAGGACGTGAACGCCTTGGTCAGCGGGGTGCGCAAAGCGGGCTACAGCGGGGTGCTGGATCCGCGCGACCAGCCGGACTCGGCGCCCGCGGGCCGCTAGTACAGGTGCGCACCAGTACCGACAACAACGGCTTTTAGGAACGCAGGGGGCGCAGACGATCGCAGCGAGCGCGAAGAAATCTTTGCTTCCCCGTCCCCGCGCTCCAGCGCCGCCTGGAGTAAAGCCCTCGGGCTGTGCGTGTTTCTGGGTTTATGCGCCCCGCCAAGGGGTGTAAGCCCCGCATCAGCAGGAATCAAGCGGATAAGCGAGGAGGCGAAATGACGACTTGGGGCGTGCTGCTTGCGTATCTCATCGCCCCTGTGATCATCCCTGCGATCATTGGCATCGCCATCAAGGTACTCCTGAAGCTGGATACGGATACCGCCATGCGTTATGGGGAGGCCGCTTTTTGGACGATGGTGGTCCTTTTTTTCGTTTGGATTATCGCGATTACAGGCATTTTTCGTAACCCATGACCCTCAAAGTCCTCCACACCTCCGACTGGCACCTGGGGCGCACCCTCTACGGACGCCAGCGCTATGCCGAATTCGAGGCCTTTCTGAATTGGCTAGCGGAGACCATCGAGCAGCACGGGGTTCAGGTCCTGCTGGTGGCCGGCGATGTATTCGACACCAGTGCCCCGAGCCATCGCGCGCAGCAACTGTATTACCGCTTTCTCTGCCGCATCGCGGGCTCCGCCTGCCGGCATGTGGCGCTCATCGCCGGCAACCACGACTCGCCTTCCTTCCTCAACGCCCCCCGGGAATTGCTGCGGGCGCTGGACGTGCATGTCGTCGGGGCCGTGCCAGCGGACCCCGAAGACGAAGTGATTCTGTTGCGCGACCCCCGCGGCGAGCCCGAACTCATCGTCTGCGCCGTGCCCTATCTGCGGGACCGGGATATCCGCCGCGTAGAGGCCGGCGAGACGGTGGAGGACAAGGACCGCAAGCTGCTGGAGGGGATTCGCGCCCACTACGCCGAGGTCGCCGCCCTGGCCGAGGCCAAGCGACAGGCGCTAGGCCTCGCCGCGCCCATTATCGGCCTGGGCCATCTGTTCGCCGCCGGCGGCCGCACCGTAGACGGCGACGGCGTGCGCGAGCTTTATGTCGGCTCCCTGGCCCACGTCCCCGTCGGCCTCTTTCCGCCCAGCTTCGATTACCTGGCCCTGGGCCACCTGCATGTGCCGCAACGGGTCGGCGGCTGCGAGCAGATCCGCTACAGCGGCTCGCCGCTGGCGATGGGCTTCGGCGAGGCGGGGCAACAAAAGAGCCTGTGCCTGGTGGAGTTCGAACCCGCCGACCCGAAGGCGGAGAGCGGCGCCGGCTCGGACCCGGCCAATCGCCCTGTGCGGGCGATTCGGTTGCTGGAAATCCCGCGCTTTCAGGCCCTGGAGCGGATTAGCGGCGATTGGGACCGCATCGCCGCCCGCCTCGGCGAGTTGGCGGCCACCGAATCCTCGATTTGGCTGGAAGTGATCTATGACGGCGAGGCGCTAATCGGCGACCTCCGCGAACGCCTCGAACAGGCCGTAGAAGGCACCCCCCTGGAGATCCTGCGGGTGAAGAATAACCGCATCGTGCAACGCACCCTGGAGCGCGGCCGAGATCAAGAAAGCCTCGACGACCTGGACCCGCAGCAGGTGTTCGAGCGCTGCCTAGACGCCCACCAAGTGCCAGAGCCGCAAAGAGAAGAGCTACGAAGAAGCTATTTTGAAATCCTCGATGATTGAGCCAAAACACCCACTGGCGGACTAAGGCCCGGCCGCGCTCCTAGCGACTGGTATAGGATGTGCCGAGGAGCGAGGCGCATCGCTTCGGCTTTGTGATGCGCCTCGCGGCACTCGGCGCTAATCCTAACGCGAAGGACGCGAAGGAGGCGCAAAGGACGCCAAAGATGAATAAGACCCCAAGAACCCGCGAAGCAGAAATTCGTGTCCATTCGTGTCCATTCGTGGTTCTTCTCCTTAGTCCGCGCAGGGCGCCTGTAATGGGCACGGCGCTGATAGATCGCGACCAAAGCCAATGACCGGGGGAGCGCCTTTGCCCATCCTGTCGCGCCCCTCGCGTCTGGTATAGGATGTGCCGAGGAACGAGGCGCATCGCTTCGGCTTTGTGATGCGCCTCGCGGCACTCGGCGCATCCTGTCCGGCTAATCCTAACGCGAAGGACGCGAAGGAGGCGCAAAGGACGCCAAAGATGAATAAGACCCCAAGAACCCGCGAAGCAGAAATTCGTGTCCATTCGTGTCCATTCGTGGTTCTTCTCCTTAGTCCGCGCAGGGCGCCTGTAATGGGCACGGCGCTGATAGATCGCGACCAAAGCCAATGACCGGGGGAGCGCCTTTGCCCATCCTGTCGCGCCCCTCGCGTCTGGTATAGGATGTGCCGAGGAACGAGGCGCAGCGCTTCGGCTTTGTGATGCGCCTCGCGGCACTCGGCGCATCCTGTCCG
>JAABTK010000043.1 GCA_011389885.1 Gammaproteobacteria bacterium
GTCTTCGCGCTCCGCCGGGGCGAATTGTTCGGTCACCGGCAGCACGGTCTGCGGGGCCGTGCCGGTCTCCTTGGCCCGGCGCAGGGTGGCGCGGGTGCGTTCGCGGATCACCGCGGGCATGGCGGCGGTCAGGTCGCGCACCGCCTCGGCCTTGTCTTCGGGGATTTGCGTGCCCTGGGCGCGTTCCTCGGCGATGGCCTCGTCGGCCAGGGCGCGGGCCTCGGCGGGGCTGCATGCGCCGGCGTCTTCGAGCTGTTCGATGCGCTCGTTTTGTGCGGCCTCGTCTTGCAGGTCGCGCAGTTTGTCGTAGGCCTCGCGGCCGATGCGCACCACGACGCCATAGACGGGGACTTCTTCCAGGCCGGCCAACAGGCCGTGGGCCGCGGCCTTGAGCAGGATGCGGGCTTTGGGCATGGTTGTTCGGGCTCCTTTGCGGTTCCATGACGGCGGGCGGCGGGGGTGTTTTCGGCCCGCGGGGGCAGCGGTTACCTTACCACAGGGGCCTTGGCGGTTTTGGTTTTTTTGTAGGGGGCGGGGCTTTCGCGGTTGGGCTGAGGCCCGGGCTCCGGGCGGATACGCTTGGGCTGGGCGCGTAACCGGGGGCTGTACTCCTGGCAGCCGGGCGGCGCGGGGCAGGCATCCCTGCCTTGGAGCGCGGGGACGGGGGGGCAAAAACCCCTATGCGCGGCCCGCGGTCCGCTGCGTTCCTAACAGCGGTTGGTGCGGTTATTGACGCGCAAGCGCGATCGCTTCGAAAAAGGCGGGGTTTTTCAGTTTCGTTTCAGCTACCGTCTGTATTCTGGCGCCATCGGTTGAACGAGGAAAGGTGATGAACACAGGCGAGCTGCTTTTGATTCTTCTTGCGCTATTGCTGGTACAGGTCGGGGGCTTTGCGCTGTTCGGCTTGTGGCGTCGGCGGCGGTTGCTTGGGGGCGGCGCGGGGCAAGCGGGGGCCGTTGCGCCGGGGGCGGTATTGCCGCGGACCACTGCGGCCGATACGGCGGCGGTCGGTTGGCCGGGATTTCGGGAGTTCGAGGTCAGGCGCAAGGTCTACGAAAGCGCGGACCGCAGCATTTGTTCCTTTTATTTGTCGCCGCTGGATGGCGCCCCCCTGCCCCGCTTTCGTCCGGGGCAGTTTCTTACCTTCAGGCTCGACCTGGCGGCTGAAGACGGCTCTGGCACGGAGTCGGTGGTGCGCTGCTATTCCCTGTCTGACGCGCCCGGGCGCGATGACTACCGGGTGTCTATCAAGCGGGTGGCGGCCCCGCCCAAGCGTCCGGACCTGCCGCCGGGGCGCGCCTCTAGCTATTTTCACGACCAGGTGGAAGTTGGGGACCGGCTGGCGGTGCGGGCGCCGTCGGGCCAGTTTTTTCTCCAGCAAGAGGATGCGCTGCCGGTGGTGCTGATTGCCGGGGGCATCGGCATCACCCCTCTGCTGAGCATGCTGGGTGCGTTGCTGGAGCAGGGGACGAAACGGGACATCCGGCTCTTTTACGGGGTGCGCAACGGCGCCGAGGCGGCCATGGGGGAGGCGTTGCGCAAATGCGCGCGTGCGCATGACCGGTTTCATTTTCACCTCTGCTTCAGCGCGCCTACCGAGGCGGATCGCTCCGACCCGTATTTTTATCATGCCGGACGGGTCGCTCCGCCCCTGCTGCGCAATAGCCTGCCGCTGCGGCGGCATCGGTTCTATCTCTGCGGCCCGCCATCGATGATGGAGAGCTTGATTTCGGGCCTGGAGGCCTGGGGCGTTGAGGCGGGAGACGTTTTCTATGAGTCCTTCGGCCCGGCCAGCCCGAGACGCAAAGCGCCGCCGGCCCCGGCCGAATCCGCTACGCCGCCGCCGCTGGTCACCTTCAACGTCTCCGGCAAGTCGATCCCTTGGGATCCCGCCGCCGGTTCCTTATTGGAGTTCGCCGAGGCCAATGGCATTGAGGCGGCCTCCAGTTGCCGCGCGGGCAGCTGCGGTTGCTGTCAAACCGCGCTAAGCCAGGGGGCCGTGGCCTATCACCACGAGCCGGATGCAGAGCCCGATCCCGGCCACTGTTTATTGTGCATTTCCACCCCCCGGGGGGCGGTCACTCTGGAGGTATGAAGCCATGCAAGCATCGCTATTGCGCAAAGAGGTATTGCCCTTCCTGCTGCTGTTCGGGGCGCTGATCGCGGGCACGGTCATTGTTGATGCGCTGCTCCACAGGCTGGACTTGGTGTGGGTCGGGCGCTATCTGGGCATCCCCGGGACCCTGCTGATCCTGCTTTCTTTTTTCTATTCGATGCGCAAGCGCAAGCTGATCAGCGCCGGCAGTCCGCGGGTCTTGCTGCGGCTGCACGAGACGTTTACCTGGATCGGTGCGTTAATGATCCTGGTGCATGCCGGCGTCCATGTCTATGCGATCCTGCCCTGGCTGGCGCTGGCGGCGATGATGGTCAACATCATCAGCGGCATGACCGGCAAGGTGCTGCTTGATCGCTCGCGCCGTTTTCTGGCGGAAAAACGGGCCGGATATTCGGCGCAGGGCCTGGCCGCGGACGAGATTGAGCGGCGCTTGTTCTGGGATGCCACCGCGTTCGATCTAATGAAGCGCTGGCGCGCATTCCATCTGCCAATCACCCTGGCCTTCGCGGTACTCGGCTTGACCCATATTGTTACCATCTTCCTGTTCTGGCAATGGTCATGAAAAAGCATCTGTTATTGATTATCGTCGCGCTCAATTTGGTCGCCCTGTTGCTTACGGCGCTGTTCTGGCCCCACCTGATGATCAGTCCGGGCCAGCCTATGGAGGCCCATAGCGCGCTGGCGACCGATTGCTTCGCCTGCCACAGCCCCTTCATTGGCGCCCCCTCTGATCGCTGCATCGCGTGTCATCGGGTGGACGGCATCGGCCTCGAAACCGTCGATGGTCGCCCCATCGGCAACGAGAACAAGCGTGTCGCCTTTCATCAACAGTTGGTGGAAGAAGATTGTCTCGCTTGCCATAGCGAGCACCGGGGCGTGCAGGCCTTTCGCCCGATTGGTCACTTTTCTCACGATCTGTTGCAACCCGGCCCTCGCCAGCAGTGTGCGGCCTGCCATGCCCGACCGACCGATACCCTCCATCGGGGTATTGAGGATGATTGCTCCGGCTGTCATACCGACAAGGCGTGGTTACCGGCGACTTTGGATCATGATCGCCACTTCCGTTTCGACCGTCATCACACCACCGAGTGCGCTACCTGCCATATCGAAAACGATTATAGCCAATACACCTGCTATGGTTGCCATGAGCACTCCCGCTCCGCGATTCGTTCGGAACACTGGGAGGAAGGCATCCGCGATTACGAAAACTGCGTGGAGTGTCATCGCAGCGGTGATGAGGAGGAGGCCGAACGCCTCTGGCGTCAACGCCGCCCCGGGGGCGAATACGAAAGACAATGGGATGATGATTAACCCTAAGGCTGATTCTGGAGGTTCTTGCACCCGCTGCCCAAATAACGGAGACAACGCCGTTTAGGACCGCAGAGGGCGCAGAGGCATTTTTGCTGGCTTGTGTTGCGCCCCCGCGAGAGGATGCCTGTCCGGCGCTCTAGTCCACCTGCACCGAAGTAACGGAAGCCGCGTGGAGGTTGGGCTTGGGGGCATCAACAGCGCTTGGGGGCTTCGTTCGCACTGGCTAAGGCATCGCTCTCCGTATGAGGTTGTTTCCGCTACTTGTGAGCAGCTGTACTAGGGTTTCCGCGATACCAAGTAGAACCTGGCAACAAGAGGATTTCACGACAGGGGCCTTGATCAGGGTTCCGGACAATACGGCCTTAAGCGAATGTTATTTGCGCAAGTAGCCGGTTTTATCCGAGGCTTACGGCTGCTCGCCTGCCTTGAAGACCAAGGGTGGTGAAAAAGATGCTTAAAACCCCCATGTTTAGATACGGCGCGTTTTTTTTCAAATCCAGGATGGATTTGAGGATCCGGGTTTTGCCTACTCCAGAGGCCCCAACGAGTAAGGTTAGCTGATCAAATTCAAGGGGTTTAAGATCCCATCCAGAGGCTTTATTGGTATATGAAAGCCGGTTGATCTTCATCTTCAATCTCGGTTTGCGTGGTATAGGGTTGCGGTATTACGCACAACCTGCGAGTGTCATCAAACGCGGACTTGACCCTGCGACGATTTTCCGCTCGACCGCGTAGCCTGTCAAACTCGCGTTTGACACTCCATTCACATGCACCGCCCGCGGGCTGTATTTCGAGCGGCTGGGCGGGGCTGGGGCGAAGGCCGGTGTTTCCGCTATTTGTGCGCGGGCCTGCGCACTGGGGTCAGTTGCCGCCGACTACGGCGAGCAGCACCCCAGCGGCTACTGCGGAGCCGATTACGCCGGCGACGTTGGGGCCCATGGCGTGCATGAGCAGGAAGTTGTGGTGGTCGGCCTCTATGCCGACTTTGTTGACCACGCGGGCGGCCATGGGTACGGCGGAGACGCCGGCGGCGCCGATGAGCGGGTTGACCTTGCCGCCGGTGACCTTGTGCATCACCTTGCCCATGAGCACGCCGGCGGTGGTGCCGATCATGAAGGCGAAGGCGCCGAGGGCGAGGATGCCGAGGGTTTCGAGGCTGAGGAAGGTATCCGCCGAGAGCTTGGAGCCGACGGCGAGGCCGAGGAAGATGGTGGTGACGTTGATGATTTCGTTTTGCGAGGCGCGGCTCAGTCGGTCCACCACGCCGGCCTCGCGCAGCAGGTTGCCGAAGGTGAGCATGCCGATTAGGGGTGCGGCCGAGGGCAGGAATAGCACGCACATGGCGAGTACGGTGAGGGGGAAGAAGATCTTTTCGCGCTTGCTCACCGGGCGCAGGTTTTCCATGCGGACCTTGCGCTCTTCGGGGGTGGTGAGGGCCTTCATGATGGGCGGCTGGATGATGGGCACCAGGGCCATGTAGGAATAGGCCGCGACTGCGATGGCGCCGAGCAGTTCGGGGGCCAGTTGGGAGGCGAGGAAGATGGCGGTGGGGCCGTCGGCGCCGCCGATGATGGAGATGGCCGCCGCGTCTTCCAGGGTGAAGTTGAAGCCGGGCACTAGGTTGAGCGCCAGGGCGCCGATGAGGGTGACGAAGATGCCGAATTGGGCCGCGGCCCCGAGCAGCAGGGTGCTGGGGCGGGCGATGAGGGAGCCGAAGTCGGTGAGTGCGCCCACCCCCATGAAGATCAGCAACGGGAATATGCCGGTTTCGATGCCCACCAGGTAGACATAACCGAGCAGGCCTTCGGGGCCGGCGATGTCGGCCACCGGGATGTTGCTGAGGATGGCCCCGAAACCGATGGGCACCAGCAACAGGGGTTCGAATTGCTTACGAATGGCCAAAAAGATCAGCAGACCGCCCACGGCGATCATCAGCAGTTGGCCGAAGGTGAGGTTGGCGATCCCCATGGATTGCCACAGGGCTTGGAAGCTTTCGTTCATGCGTTTCCCTTGGTCGGCGGTGGATGTTCGCGGGTGCGTCGCGGGCTCAGCCCAGGTTCAGCAGCAGGTCGCCGACATGCACCGCATCGCCCTCTTTCACCGCGATGCCGCTGACTGTGCCGGCGTGGGGGGCGCGCACCTCGGTCTCCATTTTCATCGCCTCCAGGATCAATAGCACGTCGCCCTCGTTGACCTGCTGGCCGGCGACCGCCTTGATCTTGAAGATGTTGCCGGACAGCGGCGCCTTGACCGCCTGGCCGCCGGCCGGGGCGGCCGCGGGGGCGGGGGCTAGGTCGGTGACCGCGCCTTCGGGGGATACGCGCACCGAGTAGCTGTTGCCGTTGACCTCCACCCGGTACTGCTCGGCCCCGCCCGCCGCCGCGGGGGCGGGTGTAGTTGCGGGTGCGGTCTCCGGCTCGGCGCCCGGGGCCGGTTCGAAGGCCTCGGGGCGGCCGCGGTTCTGCAGGAATTTGAGGCCGATTTGGGGAAACAGGGCATAGGTGAGGATGTCGTCCACCTCGGCCTGCGCCAGCTCGATGCCCTTTTCTTCGGCCTTTTGTTCGAGTTCGACGGTCAGTTTATCCATCTCCGGCGACAGCCGATCCGCCGGGCGGCAGGTGATCACCTCTTGGCCTTCGCCCAGCACCCGGGCCTGAAGGTTTTCGTCCACTTGGGCCGGGGTGGCGCCGTATTCGCCGCGCAGCACCGCGGCGGTCTCTTTGGTGATGGTCTTGTAGCGTTCGCCGCTGAGCACATTGATCACCGCCTGGGTGCCTACGATTTGCGAGGTGGGGGTGACTAGCGGGATGTAGCCGAGTTCCTGGCGCACCGCGGGAATCTCTTGCAGCACTTCGTCGAGGCGGTCAGTGGCGTTTTGTTCGCGCAACTGGTTTTCCATGTTGGTGAGCATGCCGCCCGGCACCTGGGCCACCAGGATGCGCGAGTCCACGCCGCGCAATGCGCCCTCGAACTGGGCGTATTTCTTTCGCACGGTGCGGAAATAGGCGGCGATGTCTTCCAGCAGGTTCAGGTCTAGGCCGGTGTCGCGTTCGGTGTCATGCAGGATCGCCACCACCGATTCGGTGGGCGAGTGGCCGTAGGTCATGCTCATGGAGGAGATGGCGGTGTCCAGCATGTCGATGCCCGCCTCCGCCGCCTTGATGTTGGTGGCGGTGCTCATGCCGGTGGTGGCGTGGCTTTGCATGGCGATGGGGATGGAGACGGTCTCCTTGAGCCGGGTCACCAATTCGTGCGCCACATAGGGCTTGAGCAGGCCGGCCATGTCTTTGATGCAAATGGAGTGGCAGCCCATTTCTTCGAGCTGACGGCCGAGGCTAACCCAGTAGTCCATGTCATGCACCGGGCTGACGGTGTAGGACATGGCGCCTTGGGCGTGCTTGTCCACGGCCAGGGCGGCCTTGATTGCGGTTTCGAGATTGCGCAGGTCGTTCATGGCGTCGAAGATGCGGAATACGTCCACGCCGTTCTCGGCCGCCCGCTCCACGAAGGCCTGCACCACGTCGTCGGCATAGTGCCGATAACCGAGGATGTTCTGGCCGCGCAGCAGCATCTGCTGGCGGGTCTTGGGCATGGCCTTTTTGAGTTC
Organism: Gammaproteobacteria bacterium; assembly: GCA_011389885.1. Classification (GTDB taxonomy): domain Bacteria; phylum Pseudomonadota; class Gammaproteobacteria; order Chromatiales; family Chromatiaceae; genus JABBTK01. The sequence goes on from JAABTK010000043.1 coordinate 7,035, forward strand.
GCGCAGGCGCTCCCAGGGGTCTTCGCCCAGGTAGCGGATGCAGGCGTCGAAGGTGGCGCCGCCCCAGCTCTCCAGCGACCAGAATCCGACCTGGTCGAGCTTGTCGGCGATGGGCAGCATATCGTCCAGCCGCATGCGGGTGGCCAGCAGGGACTGGTGGGCGTCGCGCAGGACGACGTCTGTAATGCCGAGGGGGTGGGTCTTTTGCATAAAGAAACCTTCAGGCGTCTACGTTGCGATTGGGGTGAAAATTAGGGTTGGGGGGCGCGATAGCGGGCGATGGCCGCGCTGATCACCGCGATTAGCTCAGCATCCGCCGGCGCCGGGGCGGGCGCCCGCGGCGGGGCGTCCTCCTCCGGGGTGGGAAAGCGCGTTTCCAGCCGCAACGCCAGCCAGGACATGCCGTGCATGCCGAAGACCAACAGCACCAGGAACGTGAACACTATGCCCATGCCCAGCAGCATGAGGTTGAGCCCTTCGAGCAGCATTTCGGTGGTTCCCATCTTCGCCTCCCCCCGTATTTTCGAGTTTAAGTGTCGGGCGGCCTGCATACCGTTGCATCCCTCGCCGCTAGTCTGACATCGGGCCGAACCCGCCGTTGCGGACGCCGCGCGGCCTCCCGTCGGGTACGGACAAAAAACGGGAACCCTATCTATTGTAAAATGTGACGAATGTCAAGAAAGCCGCGTGCCGGAAACAGCTAACCCATTGTAATATATTCATTATGCATTTTTCCTATAGTGATTATTCGATGGGATATTCCGCCTTTTTAAAAATGGGGTTTTCGGCCCCGCGGTGACTACCTCGATCGGTTTGAACCGCCTCGCCGGGTTCGGTAAAATCGGCCGTCCCGCTTATAATCCCATACCACCCCGGAGTCCGTCGGAATCCCATGCAGCCCATCGTCCTCGCCTCCACTTCGCCCTTTCGCAAGCAATTGCTGGAAAAACTGGGCCTGCCCTTCGCTACGGCCGCGCCGGAGATCGACGAGGGCCGGCATGCGGATGAGCCGCCCGAGGCGCTGGTGCAGCGCCTGGCGGAGGAAAAGGCGCGGGCGGCGGCGCCCGCCCACCCGCAGGCGTTGATCATCGGCTCGGACCAGGTGGCCTGTATCGACGCCGAGATCCTGGGCAAACCCGGCGCCAAGGCGCGCGCCCTGGAGCAGTTGCGCATGGCCTCGGGGCGGGTTGTCACCTTTTACACCGGGCTTTGCCTGTATAACGCGGCCAGCGGCGAGGGCCAGGTGCTGTGCGAGCGGTTTCGGGTGCATTTCCGTGACCTGGAGGACGCCCAGATCGAGCGTTACCTGGACCACGAACAGCCCTACAATTGCGCCGGCAGCTTCAAATCCGAGGGCTATGGCATCACCCTATTCCGCAGGCTCGAAGGCGACGACCCCAACGCCCTCATCGGGCTGCCGCTGATCCGCCTGGTGGAGCTGTTGCATCACGAACAGGTGCAGCTGCCCTGAGTCCGAGTTTCGCCAGCCGGCCGTTGCAGGACGGCCTCGGTTGCGCGGGCTTTAGGCCGCTCCCGTTGCAGAGTCAAAACATAATCCCTGCGGTTTCATGAGGACCCAGACCAGATGCTGATCGTCATCTCCCCCGCCAAGACCCTGGACTACGCAACCCCGCCGGTCACCGAGCGCTTCACCCAGCCGCAGTTTCTCGACCAGTCGGAGGAATTGATTCGGGTGCTGCGCAACTATTCCGCACTGGATATCGCCGAGCTGATGCACCTGAGCATGAAGCTGGCCGAGCTGAACTTCGAGCGCTATCAGGACTGGTCGCGCCCCTTGACCCCGAAAAACGCCAAACCCGCGGCGCTGGCGATGAAGGGCGACGTCTACACCGGGCTGGACGCCGAGACCTTTAGCGAGCAAGACTTCGACTTTGCCCAAGACCGCCTGCGCATCCTGTCCGGCCTCTACGGGGTGTTGCGGCCGCTGGATTTGATGTTGCCCTATCGTCTGGAGATGGGGACCAAGCTCAAGACCGAGCGCGGCGACAACCTGTATCAGTTCTGGGGCGAGCGCATCACCGAGGCCCTGCACCGCCTGTTGGCAGAGCAGGCCAAGCCGGTGCTGATCAATCTCGCCTCCAATGAATACTTCAAGGCCGTGCGGCCCAAGACGCTCGACGCCGAGATCATCACCCCGCAGTTCAAGGAGCGCAAGGGCGACGGCTATAAGATGATTAGCTTTTACGCCAAAAAGGCGCGCGGCCTGATGAGCCGGTACGCGATCCAGCACCGGATCGAAGACCCGGAGCCGCTCAAGGCGTTCGACCTGGAGGGCTATCGCTACAGCCCGGGGTTATCCAAGGGCGCAAACTGGGTGTTCACCCGCGGCTAGGGCGCCTGCGCTCGGGTAGCGGCCCTTAGGAACGCAGAGGACCGCAGAGGGCGCAGAGGGATTTTTGGTTTTGCTCTTTCCCGAGGCCTCCTTGGGGGCCAGCGGCGGTGCAAACTCGCGTTTGACACTCCGTTATCCGTGTCCATCCGTGTCCGTCCGTGTTTCAACTTGGTGGTTGGTCGCGCTTAGGCGAGCCAATTCCCGAAGCCTCGGCCTCCGAACCCTCCCCGGCGCCCTCTGCGTTCTTAAATGGCCTATTGAAGCGCAGGCGTGCTAGCCCAGCTCCAGCGCTTCAACGATCTGCGCCTGCACGGCCTGCAACGGTTGGGCCGCATCCACGACGCGAAAGCGGGCGGGGTCGTGCGCGGCCCGGGCCAGATAGCCTGCGCGCACCCGCTCGAAAAAGGCCAGGGTCTCGCTCTCGAAGCGGTCCGGTGCGGAGCGTGCGCCGGCGCGCGCCAAGCCGACCTGCACGGGCAAGTCCAGCAGGATGGTCAGGTCCGGCCGCACCGCACCCTGCACCCAGTCCTCCAGGGCCTCGATATGCGACACGCTGATTCCCCTGCCGCCGCCCTGATAGGCATAGGTGGCGTCCGTGAAGCGGTCACTAAGCACCCACCGCCCCTGCGCCAGCGCCGGCAGTATGCGCTGGCGCAGGTGTTGCGCCCGCGCCGCGAACATCAGCAGCAACTCCGTATCCGCATGCATGCGCGTATGCCGATGGGCCAACAGCAGCTCGCGGACCTCCTCGCCCAGCGGCGTGCCGCCCGGCTCGCGGGTCTGTTCCACCGCTATCCCGGCGGCCTCAAGCCGCTCTCGAATAAAGGTCAAATTGCCGCTCTTGCCCGCGCCCTCAATGCCCTCCAGGGTGATGAATCGCCCGTTTTCCCGCACCTTCGCAGCCCCTATTTTCCCAATTGATACTTGCGCACCGCGCGATTATGCGCCTTTAACGAGCTCGAAAACTGATGGCTGCCGTCGCCGCGGGCGACGAAATACAGGCTATCATCGTCCTCTTTCGGGTGCAGCGTCGCCCGAATCGCATCCCGCCCCGGCAGGCAAATGGGCGTCGGCGGCAGGGCGGCGATTCGGTAGGTGTTGTACGGGTTATTATCCGCCTGCAAGTGGCTTTTGCGTAGATTGCCGTCGAAGGCCTCGCCGAGGCCGTAGATCACGGTCGGATCGGTCTGCAGGCGCATGCCCCGCCGCAGGCGCCGCATGAAGACCCCGGCAATGCGCGGGCGCTCGGCGGCCAAGCCGGTCTCTTTTTCGACGATAGAGGCCAGAATCAGGGCCTGATAGGGGGTTTCCAGCGGCAGATTCGGGGCCCTTGCGGCCCATTGCGCGGCCAAATAGGCCTTTAGCGTGCGATGCGCCCGGCGCAGGATGTCGGCCTCCGAGGCGCCCCGGTTGAAATGATAGGTTTCGGCCAGGAAACGCCCCTCCGGCGACTCGTCCGGCAGGCCGATGGAGGCCATAAAGCCGGCCAAATCCGCCGGCTCCAGGGTCTGTTCCAATACCGGATGGGCCTGCAACATCTTCAGGGTGTCGCGGAAGGTCAACCCCTCCACCAGGGTCACGCCATGCACCACCACGTCGCCGGCGGCCAGTTTCTGCAACAGGGCCAACGGCGACAGCCCGGCCTCCAGCCGATACTCCCCGGCCTTAATGCGGTGGGCCAAGCCCTGCAAGCGCCCCACCGCCCGGAGGTAGTGCGGACGGCTCAGCACCCCGCGGCGTTGCAAGTCGGCGGCGATGCCGCGCAACGACGCCCCAGTCTGCACCTGATACAGCAGGCCGCCCGCCGGCAGGCTTAACGGGGCGCCCGCGAAGCGCTGCAGATCCTGCCAAAGCCAGGCCGCGGCGGACAGGGCCAGCAACAGCAACAGAACAAGAACACGCAGAAAGACGAACATCACCCCTCACTGATTCCGCGTTAGGCGGCGAACAGGGCCGCCTCGATCCCCGTCAGCAACGCCTCGGGGATGCGTCCCGTAGGTAATCGCCGGCCCTCGATTCGGTCCGCCTGCCGATAGCCGATCAGGCTATTGGTGAGCAAGAGCCCGTCGGCGGCGAACACCTCCTGGCGTCGAATGTCCCGCTCGACCGTCGCCAGGCCCAGGGCGGCGGCGACTTCGAGCACCCGCCGGCGGGCCACCCCTGCAACCCCGCAGCGCGCAAGATCCGGCGTCAGCAAGGCGCCCGAGGACCAGAGGAAAAGGTTGCTCATTACACCCTCGATGCAGTGGTCCGCCTGATCGAGCATCAGGCCTTCGAAGATCGCCGGATCGCTCCACTCGCGCCGCGCCATCACCTGCTCTAGGCGGTTGAGGTGTTTGATGCCGGCCAGCGCCGGGTTCCAGCCCAAGCGGGTGCGGCAGACCCGCAGCTGCACCGCAGGGGCGGCGGCGGGGCTTGCAATCGCCCCGCGGGAGAATTGAACGATCCGCGTCGGCTTCGGTTGGTCGGGGGCGCGATAACCGCGCGGCCCGGCGCCGCGGGTCAGGATGATCTTCAGGGCGCCCTGCGGTTGGCCGTTGATTTCCGCCGTACACTCATCGAGCAAGGCCGCGGGCTCCGGGAGCGGGATGCCGAGCCGGGCGCAGCCTTGGGCCAAGCGCTGGAGATGGAGGGTCCACAGGCAAGGCCGCGCATCCGCCACCGCGATGGTTTCGAACAGGCCGTCACCATAGGCGAGGCCGCGATCGGTCGCATCGACCTCGGTCGCGCGGCGACCGTTAATCCTCACCAGAGGGGCACGCACGCCGCCTCAGTCGGCGAGGCGACGAAACACCAGGGTGCCGTTGGTGCCGCCAAAGCCGAAGGAGTTGGAGATCGCCACATCGATCTTCATTTCCCGCGCGTGGTTCGGCACGAAATCCAGGTCGCACTCCGGATCTTGGTTTTCCAGGTTGATGGTGGGCGGGGCCACTTGATCCCGCAGCGCCAGCACCGTGAACACCGCCTCGGCCCCGCCCGCGGCGCCCAGCATGTGGCCGGTCATCGACTTGGTGGAACTCACCGCGATGTTTTCCGCATGGGCGCCGAAGGCCCCTTTGATCGCATTCGACTCGGCCAGGTCGCCGGCCGGGGTCGAGGTGCCGTGGGCGTTTACATAGTCCACCTGCTCCAGATTCAAGCCGCCGTCTTTCACGGCCTGGACCATGCAGTTGCAAGCGCCTTCGCCGTTAGGCGACGGGGCGGTCATGTGATAGGCGTCGGAGTTCATGCCCACGCCCGTGAGTTCGGCGTAGATCTTGGCGCCGCGGGCCTTGGCATGCTCGTATTCCTCCACCACCACCACGCCGGCGCCGTCGCTCAGCACGAAGCCGTCACGATCCTTGTCCCAAGGGCGGCTGGCGCCTTCGGGGTCGTCGTTGCGGGTGGACAGCGCCCGCGCCGCGGCGAAGCCGCCGAGCCCTACCGGGGAGGTGGCCATTTCCGAACCGCCGGCCACCATCACGTCCACATAGCCGTGGCGAATCAGGCGCGCGGCGTCGCCGATGTTGTGCGAGCCGGTGCTGCACGCGGACACGATGGAGTAATTCGGCCCCTTGAGGCCGTATTTAATGGACAAATTGCCGGCGACCATGTTGATGATATTGGCTGGCACGAAAAACGGCGAAATCTTGCGCGGACCGCCATTCAAATAGGCCCCGAAGCTATTCTCGATGCCGGTGATGCCGCCAATGCCGGCGCCGATGGCCACCCCGACCCGCTCCGCCACGGCCTCGCTGACCGAATCCAATCCGGCGTCTTCGATCGCCTGGCAGCCGGCGGCCAGCCCGTAATGGATGAACTTATCCATCTTGCGGGCTTCCTTCGGCAAAATGTAGGCGGTGATATCGAAGTCGTAGATGGGACCGCCGAAACGCGTGCTGAACGGCCCCATCTCGAAATGGGTGATCGGACGAATTCCGCTCTTTCCGGCGAGGATGTTGTCCCAGGACTCGGCTACCGTATGACCCACAGGGGCCACCATACCCAGCCCGGTTACCACAACCCTTCTTCGAGACATCTAAGGCTTCCCCCTTGAATGGGAATGCTGTAAGAAATCGCCTCGCCCGAACTCCGCATGCGCTGAGCCGCGCGATTGCACTGCACGAGGCGCGATCGGATCAGCCGCTGTTTTTGGTGACGTAGTTGATCGCCTCTTGAACCGTGGTAATCTTTTCCGCCTGTTCGTCAGGGATCTCGGTCTCGAATTCCTCTTCGAGGGCCATTACCAGTTCCACGGTGTCTAGCGAGTCGGCGCCGAGATCGTCCACGAAGGAGGCCTCCGGCACCACCTCGTCTTCCTTAACGCCCAATTGTTCGACGACGATCTTTTTTACCCGTTCTTCGACAGAGCTCATGTTCTTACGTTCCTCCCGATTAACCAAAACCGCAGGTGCGGTCGCTTCGGTATTGTATGCAGAAAGCCCCCAGTTTTAAAGCCTGGAGGAAGGATTTTTTATTTCGCTTGTTCTGCTGGAATTTCAACAGGATAGCGATAGAAATTCAGACGAACTGACAGGATTTATGCCATATACATGCCGCCATTGACGTGAATGGTTTCGCCGCTGATGTAGGCGGCGGCCGGCGAGGCCAAGAACAGCACCACGGCGGCGACCTCCTCGGGACTGCCGAGCCGAGCCAGCGGGATGTTGTTGATCAGCGCCTCCCGTTGCGCCTCCGGCAGGCCCTGGGTCATGTCCGTGGCGATGAAGCCGGGGGCCACGGCATTCACCGTAATCCCGCGCGACCCGACCTCGCGCGCCAGTGACTTGGTGAACCCGAGCAGCCCGGCCTTGGCCGCGGCATAATTCGTCTGCCCGGCGTTGCCCAGGCTGCCGACCACCGAACCGATGTTAATGATCCGCCCGCGCTTGGCCTTCATCATGCCGCGCAGACAGGCCTTGGACACCCGATACAGCGAGCCGAGGTTGGTTTGGATAATGCTTTCCCATTCCTCGTCTTTCATCCGCATCAGCAGGTTGTCGCGGTTGATGCCGGCATTATTCACTATAATGGTGGGCGCGCCGTAGGCCTCGGTCACGGCCTTTACCGTGTGCCCCACGGAGGCGCCGTCGGTTACGTCCAGGCGCAGGCCCAGGCCCTGGATGCCGGCCGCTTGGAAGCGTTTGGAAATGGCCTCCGCGCCAGCGTCGGAAGTGGCGGTGCCGGCCACCACGGCGCCGGCATGCCCCAGGGCGTCGGCAATGGCTAGGCCGATGCCGCGACTGGCGCCGGTGACCAGGGCGATTTCATTTTCAAGCATTTCGTCTAAACCCTCGTATGGCGGCGCCTGTTGCGCGCCGCCGCTCAGTATTTCAACAACACGGAGCCCCAGGTGAAACCGCCCCCGAAGGCCTCCATTAAGATCGTTTCGCCGCGCTTGACTCGGCCGTCGCGCACCGCCTGATCCAGGGCCAACGGCACCGACGCGGCCGAGGTGTTGCCGTGTTCGCCCACGGTGACCACCACCCGTTCGGTCGACATGCGCAGCTTGCGGGCGGTGGCGTTTATGATTCGAATGTTGGCCTGATGCGGGATCAGCCAATCGATGTCCGACTTTTCCAGCCCATTGGCCTCTAGGGTTTCGTCCACGATGCGGCCCAGGGTGGTCACCGCCATCTTGAACACCTCGTTGCCCTTCATCTCCATATAGGCCCCGCCCTCCTGCACCAGGTCGTAGCCCTTGGAGACCCCGCCCGGCACCCGCAGCAGGCTTTCGTAGTCGCCGTCGGCATGCAGGTGGGCGGAGATGATGCCCGGCTCCTCGGAGGCCTCCAGCACCACAGCGCCGGCGCCGTCGCCGAACAGCACGCAGGTGGAGCGATCAGTCCAGTCCACGATGCGCGACAGCGTCTCCGCCCCCACCACCAGCACGCAGGAGGCGCTGCCCGTGCGCACGAACTTGTCCGCCACCCCGAGGGCGTAGACGAAGCCGGTGCAAACGGCTTGAATATCAAAGGCCGCGCAGCCGTGAATACCCAGCCGTTGTTGCAGCAGGCAGGCGGTGCTGGGGAAGATTTGGTCCGGGGTGGTGGTGGCCACGATCACCAGATCGATCTCATCCGCGGTGCGGCCGGCGGCCTCCAGGGCGCGCCGCGAGGCCTGCTCCGCCAGGTCGCAGGTGGTTTCGCCATCGACCGCGATATGCCGCTTGCTGATGCCGGTGCGCTCGCGAATCCAGTCATCGGAGGTATCGACCATGCGTTCGAGGTCGTGGTTGGTCAGCACCTTGTCCGGTAAATGCCCGCCGGTGCCGGTGATTCTGGCGTAGGTCACGCGCCGGCCCTTTCTTCCAGCCGGCCCTGCACGCCGGCGGCTATGTGTTCCGGTACATTGGTGATGACGGCCTTTTTGGCGATGCGGATGGCGTTCTCGAACGCCAGCACATCGGCCCCGCCGTGGCTTTTGATCACGATGCCGCGCAGGCCCAGCAGGCTGGCGCCATTGTAGCGGCGGGGGTCGATGGTGTCCTTTAGGCGTCGCATCACCGGCAGCGCCACCACGCCGGCGATGCGGGTGAAGAGGTTGCGACGAAACCCCTGGCGCAGGAAGTGCGCCACCATTTTGGCCACGCCTTCGCTGCTCTTGAGCGCCACGTTGCCCACGAAGCCGTCGCACACCACCACATCGGTCCCGCCTCTATACACTTGGTCGCCTTCGACGTAACCGACGTAATTCAAGGAGCTGGCCTGTAACAGTTCATGCGCCTTTTTGACCTGCTCGTTGCCCTTGATCTCTTCCTGGCCGATATTGAGCAGGCCGATTCGGGGCTGTTTCACCTCGTCCACCGAGGCCACCAACTCACTCCCCATCACCGCGAACTGAAACAAGTGCTGTGCGGTGCAATCCACGTTGGCGCCGAGGTCCAGCAGCCAGGTGCGGCCCTCAATGGAGGGCACGGCGGTGATGATGGCGGGGCGATCCACGTTGGGCAGCATTTTCAGCACAAAGCGGGCCGTGGCCATTAGGGCCCCGGTATTGCCCGCGCTGACGCAGGCGTCCGCCTCGCCCGCCTTCACCAAATCGATGGCCACCCGCATGGACGAATCCTTCTTGCCGCGCAGCGCCTTGGAGGGCTGTTCATCCATGCCGACCTCTTGGGCGGCATGCTGAATGCGCAGCCGGGGCGGCGGTTGCGCACTGCCCAGTTGTTCGCGAATCGCCGCCTCCCGCCCGACTAAGACGAGGTCCACCTCGGGGTCGCGCCTCAGGAAATCCAGCGCCGCAGGCACTACCACTGAGACCCCATGATCTCCGCCCATGGCATCCAGCGCGATCGTGATTCGGCCTGATTCGGACATAATTGAGAATGGCGGCTAACGCGTCTTAGTTCGGTGGTCATGGCGAAGCATCGTGCGCCGCAAGCGCGGCGACGACTCGAGCACTCCCTGCTCAAACGCACAGCGGCCGCGCCCATCGGCGCGGCCGCCGCCCGCATCGCACGGGGTCCGAAATCGCTTACTCGCCCTTGGGCTGGATCACCCGACGACCGCGATAGAAGCCGTCCGCGGTCAGGTGGTGCCGCAGATGGGTCTCGCCGGAGGTGGGGTCGATGGCCAGGGTCGGCGGCTTGAGGCCGTCGTGAGAACGGCGCATGCCGCGCTTGGAAGGGGTCTTTCTGTTTTGCTGAACCGCCATGATCGAACTCCAAACAGGTCAAAGGTTGTCTTTATCTTTTAGCGCCGCGAGTTGCGCAAAGGGGTTTTTTCGTACGCTCGGGGCCTCCGCTTCAGCGGCGGGCGCCGGTTTCTCAAGCTGGGTCACGCAGGCGCCTTCCGCATGCCGGGCCACCTGCGGAAGCTCGATCAGCAGCTCGTCCTCGATCAGCTCCTTCAGGGCGACCCGCGCCGACTCCATCAGCAGCGGCTCTTGGTCTTCGGGCAGGGCTTCCATTTCCGCAAGGCCTTCCACTACCGCCAGACTGACGGCGCGCTCCACCGCAAACGCCATGGGTCCCAGGCAACGCTGGCATTCCAGGGTCAGCAGTGCGCGAATCCAGCCATCGATGCGGGCGCGACGGTGCGGGTCGCGGTGAAAACCGAGTTCGAACTCGGCCTCGCCGTCGCACCGCACCAAGGCCGCGGCCAAACGCGGCATCTCCGCCAGCGGGACCCGACCGTGGATACGCTTACCGAGGTCGGCCCAATGCCAAGGATCCGCAAATTCGGGCACAGGTGACGACATAAGCGCGGAATTCTATGCTGAATTACTGGGGTTTGTCAAAACCATGACAGGATTTTTTTTAGTCGAGCAGGCTGGGGCGGAAACGCCGGACCACGAAATGCATGGCCCGGGCCTGTTGCGGCGTGAAGTGATCCATGCACCCGTCCTCCGAATAGTTCATGTAGTTGTGGATCGGATCCTCCCCCGGGCGATGGGGGCAGGTGTCCCGCCCCACCGGACAGCCATAGGACGCGCGCTTCTCATAGGGGGTGTCGGGGATAAAATCCCCCGGGGCCTTGCAGCCGCGCTGAAAGGTATGCATCAATCCCAGGTAGTGGCCCACCTCATGCACCAGGGTGTCGCCCTCGTTGTAGGGCAGCCCCTCGCCGCCGGGAAAGGTGCCGTAAAAAACCGTAACGCCGTGGCGGTAATCATCCTCCGGGTAATCCCAGGGCATGAAGGTGTACCCCAGGGCAACTTCGCCCAGGTCGAAGCTGTAGATGTTCAAGTGGCGGCTCGGGTCTACGGCCAGCGCGGCCCGCATGACGTTTTCGCGCTCGCCCTGGAACCAGATGTCATCCACCACCCGATTCACCGACTGCAGGGTAAAGAAGAAGTTGTGCGGCTCATAGGCGGCCTGCAATACCCGCATCTGCTGCGCAATCACCGCGTCGCTCACGGCGCCCTCGCCCTTGCTGTTGGAGATCAGGTGCAGCACCACCGGGATCTCCACCGGACTGTGATCGCGCTTCAGGCGACTGCGCCGCATCTCCTGCGCCAGGCCCGGCGGCATTTCCGCCCCCTCCACACCGCAGCGGCGGACCCGCCGCCAGCCCCCGTCCGCGCCCTGCACCGCCACCAGCCCTTGCTCGTGCGCCAACGACCGCAACGACTCCAGCGGGCCGGCGGCGGAGACGCCAAAGGCCGCGCCGAGACCAAGAAAGACGACAACGAAGAGGGCGAAACGGCTCACGACGGGTTCCTGATGGCTGCAAGGTGCGAGCGCGGAGGAGACCACAAACCGGCCCCCGAATGCAAGCCAAAACCCGGCCCCGGGGCGCGCAAGGCGGGCCGGGGCCTGATTTTCTCAATCCCTGCCTGCGGCATTGAAGCGGGCCTCCAGTTCGGGGCTGAGCGCGGTAAAGCGCACCGTCCAGGCCCCCTCCTCGCGCGCCACGGTCTTGGCGTAGGCCTCCTGGTCGGCCCGCGGGGGGTCCGGGATGCGCAAGATCAAATTGGTCAAAAGCTCCAGCTCGCCGGCCTCCACCTCCAGCCGCGCGCGCCCCTCGCCGTAGGCGGTCATCCGCCCCGCCAGCTCCACGTCCGTCAACTGCTTGCCGTCCAGCGGCGTCACCCGCAGCGCGAGCGGCCGTTGCAGCGGCCCAAGCCTTTGCTGCAAGCGGTTCAGGCGCAGCTCGTAGGGCGCCCCGATACCCAGCACCTCAAAGATCTCAATCGCCTCGGGCACCCCCTTGGGCCGCACCTGATAGCGTTGGCCCAGCTCCAACCGCCCGGCGAGCCCCTGCATCACCGGCTCGGAAACCAGGATCTGGCCGCCCACGGTATAACCCTCAATGCGGCCGGTGAGGTTCACCTCCTTGCCCACCACCGAAAACTTGGCGCGCCGCGCCGAGCCGACGTTGCCCACCACCGCCTCGCCGGTGTTGATGCCGATGCCCATCTCCAGCCGCGGCCGCCCCGCAGCCAGATTGTCGGCGTTGACCTCGGCCATGGCGTTCTGCAAGGCCACCGCGCAGGCCACCGCCCGCGGCAGGTGATCGTCGCTCGGCAAAGGCGCGCCGAACAGCACGAACAGCGCATCGCCGATAATCTCATTGACGGTGCCCCGGTAGCGCTCGCAGATCTCTACCAGCGGCTCGAAATAGCGGTTCAGCAAATCCACCACCTGCTCCGGCGGCAGCCGCTCCGAAAGCGCGGTAAAGCCCCGCAGATCGGTCATCATCAGGGTCAGCGCCCGGCGCTCGCCGCCCAGCTCCAGCGCCCCCGGCGTCTCCAGCAGGGTGTTCACCACCTCCGGCGACTGAAAGCGCCCGAACACGTCCTTCACCCGTTCCCGATCCCGCAGGCCCTCGATCATGCGATTCATCCGCTCGCCGAGCTGGCCGATTTCATCCCGCCGCCGCAAATCCGGCACCTCGGCCGCAAAATCGCCCCGCCCCACCCGCTCCGCCACCGACTCGATCAACAACACCGGCCGACTGATGCGCCGCGCCAGAAGCCAGGCCGCCAACACCGCCAGGCCCACGCCCAGCGCCATCCAGCCCAGCAGTGCGTTGCGCATCTGCGCCACCGGCAGATAGGCGGTGCCCTGCGCGCGCTCGGCCAGCACCGCCCAGGGCAGGCGCTCGGACAGCGCATAACCGCCCAGCATCGGCGCCCCGTCCGCGGCCTCGAAGGGCATCACCCCCACCTGCCCGGCGCCCGCCGCCAAGGACTCGCGCGCCCGCTGCAACAGCGGCGAATCCGCCCCGGCCTCGAACAGAAAACCGTCATCCCGCGACCACAGCGCCAGCGCCCCGGTGCGGTTAAAGGGATGGCGCTGCAAACGCTCGCGCAGCCGCCCCAAATCCACCCGCGCCAGCAAGATCGCCTGACGCCCGCCGAGCGGGCGCGCAAGCTCCGCCGCCAAATCCAACACCCAGGCCCCCAGCTCCGGCGCCCGCCGCGCCCCCAGCGGGGTCATGCGCGCCCCCGGATTCAGCGCCGCCAGCTCCGCATGCGGCCGCCCCAGCACCCGCGCCGGATCCTCGCCGCGGGCGCGCAAGCGCTCGGTCGCGCGCTGCTGCGCCGCCAGCACCGGCTCGCCGCCCGCCACCGACAGTTGCAGCGCGATCAAATCCGGGGCCGCGCTAATGCGCTCCAGCAACGCCAGCTTCGCGCCCGCATCCACCTTGGGGTCATCCAGCGCCCCGCGCAACACATCCAGCGGCGCCAGCCACTGATTCAAAAACAGCGCATCCACCTCATCCGCCAACCCCTGCGCGGCCTGCAGCAACTCATCATTAACCGCACTCTTCAACGCCGCCTCGGTCTTCTGCAACAGCATCACGCCCGCCAGACCAATCGGAAACACCGCCAGAATCACCGAAAAAATCAGCAACCTGGAATAAAGACCTAAACGCACCGCAGCCTCTCCTATAGCAAGAGCCTCTAACCAAACCCCGCCGTACAGCCCAGGGGCGCCAAGCCCCCTTGGGGTACACGCCTTGGCGCGTGCGCGCTAGTCTCGCACAGCCCAAGGGCTGTACTCCAGCGGGATCGCCCGGCTAGAGCCGCGACCGCCGAACCAGGCCAGCCGCACCACAAGGCAACCCAAGCCCCCTCTGCGGGCCTAAAGGCCGTTGCGGCCGCTATTGACACGCGGGCGTAAAGGCCTCGGTCGGGGCGGGCTGGCGGCGAGCGCCCTTTGACAACGCGTCCCCGAGGGGCCATCCTTGGCGGTTGTTCGGGCCGGCGCGGTGTCGGCGCCTGTACCCATGCTAACCCAACGAAGGCTATGTCGATGGAGATTTCCGGAAAAATTGTTCAAATCCTGCCGGAGAAGTCCGGCGAGTCGGCCCGCGGCCCGTGGCGGAAGCAGGAATACATCCTCGAAACCCAGGGGCAATTCCCGAAGAGCGTCTGTTTCATGGTCTGGGGCGACAAGATCGATGAACTCGGGATTCGCGAGGGTCAGGAACTGGCGGTCTCGGTGGATATCGAGAGCCGGGAGTTTAAGGGCCGTTGGTACACGGACGTAAAGGCGTGGCGGGTGGCGCCCCTGGGGGCCGGCGCCGAGGGGGATGCGCCGCCGCCTAGCGACGAGCCGCCGCCCTATGACGACGACAGCCTCCCGTTCTGATGCCGTTGGGCGTTTAGCCTTCTGCTCTTGGGGGCGCCTATGCGTCAATAACGGAAACAGCCGTGGGAGCGGATTGCATCCGCGATGACGAGCGTACACGTTGCGATCAAGCCGCTATCGCGGCTAATCGTTTAACACCGCGCCCGCGAGCTAAGCAGGGGCGCGCCGCCTTAGCGGGCGATCGGCGCGGCCTGGGCTTGCAAGAGTCGGATGAGGTCGCCGGGGGCGAGTTCGATTTCCAGGCCGCGCTTACCGGCGCTGATGTAGATGGTGTCGAAGCCTGCGGCGCTGTGGTCGATGACGGCGGGCAGTGGCTTGCGCTGGCCTAGCGGGCTGATGCCGCCGAGGACATAGCCGGTGGTGCGCGCGGCCAGTTTGGGCTCGGCCATGGCGGTCTTTTTGCCGCCTAAGGCGTTGGCGAGCGCCTTGAGGTCGAGTTGGCGGGATACCGGCACGATGCCCACGCCGAGGCGTTTCGGGTCGCCGTCCAACTGCACCAGCAGGGTCTTAAACACCCGATTCGGGGCGACGCCTAAGGCCTCGGCCGCCTCTTCGCCATAGCTCCGGCGCTTGGGGTCGTGGGCGTACGCATGCAGTTGGTGCGGGATTTTGGCCTTTTTGGCGGCATCGACCGCGGGGGTCATTCCCGCTCTTCGATCCAGGCCATTTGGATGGCCTCCAGGATCTTCTCACCGGAGCGGTCGGGGTGGTCGTCGAACTCCGGCAGCTCCAGCACCCATTGGCGCAGGTCCACGAAGTTGACGTGCGCGGGGTCGGCGTCGGGGCGGGCCTCGTCGAGTTCGATGGCGAGGTCCTGGGTGTCGGTCCATTTGAGGCTCATGGCTGGGGTTCTCTCAGTGTTTTTCCGAAACCATGTTAATGGTGTATTTGGGGATCTCCACCACCAAGTCTTCGTCCGCCACCAGGGCTTGGCAACTGAGGCGGGATTCGGGCTCCAGGCCCCAGGCCTTGTCCAGCATGTCTTCCTCGTCCTCGGAGGCCTCGTTCAGCGAGTCGTAGCCCTCGCGCACGATGACATGGCAGGTGGTGCAGGCGCAGGATTTTTCGCAGGCGTGTTCGATGTCGATGCCGTTATCGAGCGCGGCGTCGATGATGCTCACGCCGGGCTCCGCCTCGATCATGGCCCCCTCGGGGCAGATTTCCTCGTGGGGCAGAAAGATGATTTTGCTCATTGCTCGAATTCCTCTACGCTGCGCCCGGCCATGGCGTTGCGCACACTGCTATCCATGCGCCGCTGCACATAGAACTCGCAGGCTTGCTCCAGGGCCTCGATGCCTTGTTCGATGGCCTTGGGGTCGGCGCCGCGGGCGGTGTCCGCCAACCGCTGCAATTGGGTTTCCACCCGGCTGCGTTCTTCGGGGCTCAACAGGGCGTCACCGTCGGCGGCCAGGGCCGCGCGCAGGGCCTCTTCTGTGCGCGCGGCCTCCACCTTTTGCTCCGCCAGGCGGCGCGCCTCCAGGTCGTCCCGGGCATGCGCGATGGAGTCTTTGAGCATGCCTTCGATCTCGCCGTCGGTGAGCCCGTAAGAGGGCTTGACCTCGATCGCGGCCCGGGTGCCGCTGGTCTGCTCCTCGGCCTCGACCTGTAGCAGACCGTCGGCATCCACGGTGTAGGTGACGCGGATGCGGGCGGCCCCGGCCACCATGGGCGGGATGCCGCGCAGCTCGAAACGGGCCAGCGAGCGGTTGTCGGCGACCAGTTCGCGCTCGCCCTGGAGCACATGCACGGCCATCGCGGTCTGACCGTCCTTGAAGGTGGTGAACTCCTGCGCCCGCGCCACCGGGATGGTGGTGTTGCGCGGGATGATCTTTTCGGTCAGGCCGCCCATGGTCTCGATGCCGAGCGACAGCGGGTTGACGTCCAGCAACAGCATTTCGTCGTCGGGCTTGTTGCCCGCCAACACGTCCGCTTGCAGCGCGGCGCCCACGGCCACGACCTGGTCCGGGTCGATGCTGACCAGCGGCTCGGTGCGGAAGAATTCGCCGACCTGTTCGCGCACCCGGGGCACGCGGGTGGAGCCGCCCACCATCACTACATCCTGGATCTCTTCCGGCTTCACGCCGGCGTCGCGCAGGGCGCGGCGGCAGGCGACGATGGTCTTTTTGATCAGCGGGTCGATCAGGGCATCGAATTGCGCCCGGCTCAGGGCGCCTTGCCAGCGCTGGCCGTCGGGCAATTGGATATCGAGTTCCGCCCGCTCGGCTTGGGTGAGGGTCTCTTTCGCGGCGCAGGCGTCGCGCATCAGGGCGCGCAGGATCTTGGGGTCGGCCTCTCGCACCCCGGCCTGGGTCAGGATCCACTCGGCTACAGCACGATCAAAGTCGTCGCCGCCGAGGGCCGAGTCGCCGCCGGTGGAGAGCACCTCGAACACCCCGCGGTGCAGGCGCAGCAAGGAGATGTCGAAGGTGCCGCCGCCGAGGTCGTAGATGGCGTGCAGGCCGTCGGAGCCGGTATCCAGGCCATAGGCCACGGCCGCGGCGGTGGGCTCGTTGAGCAGCCGCAGCACCTTCAGCCCGGCGAGCTTGGCGGCGTCCTTGGTGGCCTGGCGCTGGGCGTCGTCGAAATAGGCCGGCACGGTGACCACTACGCCCTCCAGCTCACCGCCGAGGGTGTCCCGGGCGCGGGCGGCGAGCACCCGCAGGATCTCCGCCGAGACCTCCACCGGGGTGACGTCCCCGCCCGCGGTATGAATGCGCGGCACCGCGCTCTCTTGCTGCGCGAACAGATAGGGCAGGCGCCCGGCTAGGGATTTTATGTCTTTGATCCCGCGGCCCATCAGGCGCTTCACCGAGGCGATGGTGTTGTGCGGGTCTGCGGCCGCGGCGGCCTTGGCCGCATGCCCCACCTGAACGCCCTCGGCGCTGTAGCGCACCACCGAGGGCAGGATCGAGCGCCCTTGTTCGTCGGGCAAGGTCTCGGCCACGCCGCTGCGCACGCTGGCCACCAGGGAGTTGGTGGTGCCGAGGTCGATGCCGGCGGCGAGTTTGCGCTGATGCGGGGCCTCGGACTGGCCCGGCTCGGAGAGTTGCAGTAATGCCATTTAGAGTGCCTCGTCCAGTTCGGCTTCCAGTTGTTCGGCGTCTTGGCGGAGCTTGCGCAGGAATTGCATCTTCAGCAGCAGCTCGCGCGCGGCCTCAAGCTTTTCGGGCGCGGCCTGATCGAGGTAACCGGCCATGTCTTCGGCCATAATCTCCAGCCGCCGATCCAGGCCCGCCACCAAGGCCGAGATGGTTTGGTACGGGTCGGGCGTGTTGCGCGCCGCGGCCAGCTCTTCGCGCAGCTCCATTTGCTCCATCAGGAACTCGGGGTCGTGGGCGGTCTGGTGGTCCGCGCCCAGGTCCGCGCCCTTGAGTTCCAGCAGGTAACGCGCCCGCTTGAGCGGATCGCGCAGGGTGCTGTAGGCCTCGTTAAGGTGGCTGCTGGCCTGCATGGATAGCCGGCGCTGCTGATCCGAACCGCCGGCGAAGCGGTCGGGATGCAGCTCGCGCTGCAGCTCCCGGTAGCGTCCGGCCAGCTTTTCCTGGTCCGCCGCGTAATCCACCGGCAGCCCCAGCAGTTCAAAGTAGTTTTTCGAGAAGTCCAACATCGGATCAGACGGTGAAGCTTTCGCCGCAGCCGCAGGCCGCCTTTTCGTTGGGGTTGTTGAACTTAAAGCCCTCGTTCAGCCCCTCTTTGCCGTAGTCGAGCTCGGTGCCGTCGAGGTAGGCCAGGCTTTTTGGATCCACGATCACGGTAACGCCGTGGTCCTCAAAGACCTGGTCCTCCGCTTCCGCCGCGTCGGCGAACTCCAGCACATAGGCCATGCCGGAGCAGCCGGAGGTCTTGACCGCGAGGCGGATGCCGAGGCCCTTGCCGCGACTGAGAAGGAAGGACTGCACACGCTCGGCGGCGGATTCGGTCATGGTTATGGCCATTGCTTCGGCTCCTGTCTAGTTGCTTGCTAAGGGCAGCGGGATCAGGTCGGTTCCTTTTGTCCCAGCTTATCGGTGTAGTCGCGCACCGCGGCCTTAATGGCGTCTTCGGCCAATACCGAGCAATGCACCTTCACCGGCGGCAGCGCCAGCTCCTCGGCGATTTGGGAGTTTTTGATCTGCTGCGCCTCTTCCAGGGTCTTGCCCTTCACCCATTCGGTGAGCAGGCTGCTAGAGGCGATGGCCGAGCCGCAGCCGTAGGTTTTGAACTTGGCGTCTTCAATCACGCCGTTGGCGCCCACCTTGATCTGCAAGCGCATCACGTCGCCGCAGGCCGGCGCGCCCACCATGCCGGTGCCCACGGCCGTATCGTCTTTGTCCATGGTGCCCACGTTACGCGGATTTTCGTAGTGGTCCAGGACCTTATCGCTGTATGCCATCGCTATACCCTCACTGCGTTGAGTCTGCTCGGGAGGCCGCTCAGTGCGCCGCCCATTCCATCGATTTGAGGTCGATGCCCTCTTTGAACATATCCCATAGGGGGGAGAGTTCGCGCAATCGGTTCACCTGTTCATGGATCTTGCTGACGACATGGTCGATCTCCTCCTCCGTGGTGAAGCGACCGATGGTGAAACGGATGGAGCTGTGCGCCAGTTCGTCGTCGCGACCGATGGCGCGCAACACATAGCTCGGCTCCAGACTGGCCGAGGTGCAGGCGGAGCCGGAGGACACCGCCATGTCCTTCAGCGCCATAATCAGGGACTCGCCTTCCACATAGGCGAAGCTGATATTGAGGTTGCCGGGGATGCGGTGCTCCAGATCGCCGTTCACATACACCTCTTCCAGGTCCTTCACCCCGTCGAGCAGCCGCTGGCGCAGGGCCAGGATGTGCGCATTGTCGGCCTCCCTTTCCTCGCCGGCGATCCGGAAGGCCTCGCCCATACCCACGATTTGGTGCGTGGGCAGGGTGCCGGAGCGCAGACCGCGCTCGTGACCGCCGCCATGCATTTGCGCCTCCAGCCGCACCCGGGGCTTGCGCCGCACATACAGTGCGCCGATGCCCTTGGGGCCATAGGCCTTGTGTGCGGAAAGCGACATGAGGTCCACCTTCATCGCGTTGACGTCAATAGGGGCCTTGCCCGGGCTTTGCGCCGCGTCTACATGCAGCAGGATCTTGCGCCCGCGGGTGATTTCGCCAATGGCGCCGATGTCCTGAATCACCCCGATCTCGTTATTCACATGCATAATCGAGACCAGAATCGTGTCGCTGCGTAGGGCCGCCTCCAGTTTCTTTAGATCGATCAGGCCGCTGGGCTCGGGGTCGAGATAGGTCACCTCGAAGCCTTCGCGCTCCAACTGGCGGCAGGTGTCCAACACCGCCTTGTGCTCGGTCTTGCAGGTGACGATGTGCTTGCCCTTTTTTTGATAAAAATGCGCCGCGCCCTTAATCGCCAAGTTGTCCGACTCGGTGGCCCCGGAGGTCCAAACAATCTCCTTGGAGTCGGCCCCGATTAGGTCCGCCACCTGCTGACGCGCCACCTGCACCGCCTCTTCCGCCTGCCAGCCGTAGGGGTGGGAGCGCGAGGCCGGATTGCCGAAATTGCCGTCCAGGGTCAGGCACTGGCAGATCTTCTCCGCCACCCTCGGGTCCACCGGGGTGGTGGCCGAGTAATCCATATAAATCGGTAGTTTCATGGCTGACTCCGTGTATGTCTGGTGCAATGCGCCCCGCTGGGGCGTTGAATTCGCCTAAGGCTAAGTTTTGTTTTTCGCCGGCTCGCGAAACCGCGTGCGGCAGTCGGGTTGCGACGGCTGCACCTCGGGCGGACCCTGATCCTGCCGCTGGGCCACCGATTGCACGCCGCGCCTTTGCATCAGCTCGCGTAAGCTGATTTCCCCCAGGTACTCATAGATGCGGTCACTAAGATCCCGCCACAAGTCATGGGTCAGGCAGCGCTCGTTGTTCTGGCAGTTGTGGGCCCCGCGGCAGCGGGTGGTGTCCACGTTTTCGTCCACCGCCAGAATCACCTCGGCGATATGGATCTCCGCGGCGTCGCGCCCCAGCTTGTAACCGCCGCCGGGTCCCCGCACACTGGACACCAAATCCCGCTTACGCAAGCGGGCGAATAGCTGCTCCAGGTAGGAAAGGGAGATATTCTGCCTCTGCGCCACGTCGGCTAGGGTGATCGGCCCCTGCCCATCGTGGATGGCGAGATCCAGCATCGCGGTCACCGCATAGCGGCCTTTGGTCGTTAGCCTCACGGCTCAGGCTCCGTTTTGGGTTCGGTAGACCGACTATAAAATAACCGAGTAATTCAGTCAACTTTTTATCCGACTTTTTCCCGCGCCCCGGCCATTCCATCGCCTAGGGTTTGGGGTGCTCCCCTTCGCCCGAGGCGGCCGACCGAATGCGCACCAGCTCTTCTTCGGTGGAGACGATTTCGCAGGACTCCATCGGCGGCGCCGCATAGACCTCTTCCACGCCCAACTCCTTGAGCTTTTCGCACATGGACTGCATGCGCTTATCCATCACATGCATGTGGTCGAGCATGCAGTTGATCGCGTGGGCCACCGGGTCCGGGGCGTCTTGGGTGGCCCCGTAGGCGTCAAAACCCATTTTGTCGGCGATGCTGGCGCGGTGCGCCTTTTCCGTCCCGATCAAACGCCCGGGCACGCCCACCACAGTAGCCCCCTCGGGCACCGCCTTCACCACCACCGCATTGGAGCCGATGCGCGCCCGGGCGCCGATCTTAATCGGCCCCAGCACCTTGGCCCCGGCCCCGACCACCACGTCATCGCCCAAGGTCGGATGCCGCTTGCCTTTCTGCCAACTGGTGCCGCCGAGGGTGACGCCGTGATACAGGGTGCAATCGTCGCCGATTTCGGCGGTCTCGCCGATCACCACCCCCATGCCGTGGTCGATAAAAAACCGCCGCCCGATTTGCGCCCCCGGATGGATTTCGATGCCCGTGAGCCAGCGCCCGAGGTGCGACACCATGCGCGCCGACCAGTGCCAACCCCGCAGCCAGAGCCGGTGGGCCAGGCGATGGAACAGCAACGCATGCAGCCCGGGGTAGGCGGTTAGCACCTCCCACTGGCTACGCGCCGCCGGATCGCGTTCAAAGACGCAGGCGATATCTTCTTTGAGACGGTCGAACATTTTCAGATTCAATAACTTAGCAGCGGGGATCGGCTCCCCCTTAAAGACCGAGTAGTCTACTGCATTATTTTCGGTTTAGCGAGGAGGAAGTTACCCCGGTACGCCCGCCCGCAGCTCGCGGAAACAGCGGCCGATAGCAACGCAGAGGACCGCAGAGGGTTTTTGGCGCCGCAGGGGGGGCTTTGGCGGTGGCGGGCTTTGGCTGGGCCTGGGGCTCCGGTCGCCCCGGCTAAGCCCTCAGCCTTCTCGGCGGGGGGCTTGGGAGGTTTTGCAGGTCGCGGCTTTACGCGGGACGGGCCTTTGCGCCCACCGATCAGTGGCCGCCCCCTCCATCAGCCGCCCGCGCCCGAACCACAGCCCGGCGCTGGCGATCAGCAGAACCCCCTGCGCCAGCGCCAGCCACATCAGGCTGGGCGCGACCAACGGCATCAGGGCGCCGGCGATCAGCGCATTGAAGCCCATTTGCATAAACCCCTGAACCGCCGCCGCCGTGCCCCGGTGCGCGGGAAAGCAATCCAGCGCCATCACCGTCACCTTGGGCATCATCAGCGCAACGCCGAAGGCGTACAGCACCAAGGGCGGGACCACGGAAAACGCATTGGGTTCGATCCACAGGGCCGCGCCCAGGTTGGCCAGCGCGGCCGCCCCCAGCACGCCGAAGGCGGTGAGCATAATGCGCCGCCCGGACCAGGCATGGGCGATACGCCCGGCCAGGAAGGAGCCCCCCATCAGCCCCGCCACCGCCGGGATGAAAAACACCCCGAAGTCGCCTTCTGCGAGCCCCAAGTGGTCGAAGATCAGCGCCGGCGAGCCGGCGATGTACAGAAACAACCCGCCGAACCCCAAGGCCAACACCGCCACCAGCGCCAGAAACCCGCCATGCCGCGCAACCCGCAGATACTGAAGCGCCACCGGCCGCGGTCGAATAGACTGGCGGGCGCCAACCGGCAAGGTCTCGGGCAGGCGAAACAGCACCAGGGCCACGGCGAAGCCGCCGAACAGGGTCAGAAAATAGAACACCGAGCGCCAACCGAACGCGGCCTGCAACCAACCGCCCAACACCGGCGCCAGCGCCGGGGCGACGGCGAACACCAGCATCACATGCGCCATGGCCCGCTGCGCCTGGGCGCCCTGATACACATCGCGCACCACCGCCCGACCGATCACCATGCCGCCGCAGGCCGCGGCCCCCTGTACGGCGCGCCAAAACAACAAGGTCGAGAGGCTGTCGGACCAGGCGCAGCCCGCAGAAGCGAAGGTATACAGCGTCAAAGACCACAACAGCATGCGGCGGCGCCCGAAGCGGTCGGACAAAGGCCCCCACAGCAGAGTGGCGGCGGCGAATGCAATGAGATAAAAACTCAGGGTCTGGGCCAGCGCCGGCAACTCCACGCCCAGGCCTTCGGCAATAAAGGGGAAAGAGGGCAGATAGGTATCGATGCTGAACGGCCCGATCATGGACATCAGCCCGATCACGGGCACCAGGCCCCGAAACTGCGGTGCTTGGGAAGGATTCAAAGGGAACTCGGCGGAAGATGGATGATGGGATTGAGAAGGCCTAAGGCGACCCCTCGGGCAACCCATGTTAGCACAGGCACCTCAGGCCAGCGCCGCCACCGCCGCCTGCCCCAGCGCGAGGCCACCGTCGTTGGCCGGGACCTGGCGATGCTGAAGCACCTGCAAGCCCAGGGCGCGCCCGCCGGCGGCCACCCCTTCCAGCAGCAAGCGGTTTTGAAACACCCCGCCGGACAGGGCCAGGGTGTCCGCGCCGTGGCGTTCACACAGCAACGCGGCCATCTCCAGCACCGCCCGAATGAAGCCGGCGTGAAAACCCGCCGCCAGGCTTTCGCGCGACTCGCCCCGCTCCAGCCCTTGTAACAGCCGCTCCCAACAGGGTGCGGGGTCCAACACCGCCACCGCACCGGCGCGGCACGCAAAGGGAAAGGGCTCGGCCCGGTCGAGACCGAAGCGCGCCGCGGCCGCCTCCAGCTCAATGGCCGCTTGGCCCTCGTAGGCGATCCCCGCGGCATGCAGGCCCAGCACCGCGGCCACCGCATCGAACCACCGCCCCGCGGCGGTGGTTAGCGGCGTGTTCAGGCCCCGTTCTAACATGTGCTCGGCCAGCTCCGTGGGCTGCCCGGCGAACGCCGCCAAACCGTCCCAACGTCCCCGTTGCTCTGCCAGGCAGGCCTGCAAATGGGCGAAGGCATTGCGCCAGGGTTGTTTGGCCGCCTGATCGCCGCCGATCAACGCAAAGCCCCGCAAATGCCCCACCCGCTCGAACCCGCGATAATCCGCGAGCAGGAACTCGCCGCCCCAAAGGGTCCCGTCGGCCCCCAGGCCAAGGCCATCGAAGGCCAGGCCCAGCACAGGCGGCGCGTCCGCCGGGCGCCGATTCTCCGCCAGCACCGCCGCCAGATGGGCATGATGGTGCTGCACCGTAATCACCGCCGCGCCCGCCTCCGCCGCCAACTCACGGCCGATTCGGGTGCAGCGATAGCGCGGATGCCAATCCACCGCCACCCGCTCGGGCCGATGTTGAAACAAGGCCCCAAACAACCCCAGCGCCTGCCGCAGCCCCTGCTCCGCCGCCAGATTCTCCAGGTCGCCGATATGCTGCGAGAGGATCGCCTGCCCCTCCCGCACCAAGCAAAAGGCGTTCTTCAATTCCCCGCCCATCGCGAGCACGGGCGGCGCGGCCTCGAATCCCGGCGGCAAGGCCAGGGGCGCCGGCGCATAGCCGCGCGCCCGACGCAGCATGCGCGGGGTCCCGTCCATAAGCCGCACCACCGCATCGTCCACCCGGTTGGCGATCACCCGATCATGCATCAAAAACCCGTCGGCAACGCCCCCCAGGCGCTCCCGCGCCTCCGCATTGCCGATGCATTGCGGCTCCTCGCTCAAATTCCCCGAGGTCATCACCAACGGCCGCCGCAACCGCTGTATCAGCAAGAGATGCAACGGCGAATAGGGCAGCATCAGGCCCAGGCTGTCCTGACCGGGGGCCGTCTCGGCCGCCACCGGGGCCCCCGCCCGACGCCGCGCCAACACAATAGGCGCCGCGGGCGAGGCCAGCGTCTCCGCCTCTTCCTGCGTCAGCTCGCACAACGCCTCCGCCATGACCGTATCCTGCACCATCAACGCCAATGGCTTGGCGTAACGATGCTTGCGCCGACGCAACGCCCCCACCGCCTCGGCATTACCAGCGTCACAGACCAAATGGAAACCGCCGAGCCCCTTGAGCGCCAGCACGCCCCCGGCGCACAGCAGCGCCGCCGCCGCATCGAAGGCCGCGGCCTGGGCCGCCGGCATCGCCTCAACGCCCGGCGGAAACGCATCCCCCGCGGCCGGGGCGAACGATGGCGCCTGCGCGGCCCCCGGGCCCGGCTCGAACCAAACCCGCGGCCCGCACTCGAAACAGGCATTGGGCTGGGCGTGAAAACGCCGATCCGCCGGATCCGCATACTCCGCCGCGCAGGCCGAACACATCGGAAAGACCGCCATGCTGGTCTGGGCGCGGTCATACGGAACCCCCCGCACGATGCTCAGGCGCGGTCCGCAGTGGGTGCAATTGATGAAGGGATAACCGAAACGCCGATCCGCGGGGTCCGACAACTCCGCCCGACAGGCCGCGCACAAGGCCGCATCCGGGGCCACCCCCGTGCGCACCGCCCCCGGCCGGCTGTCCGCAATCGCAAACCCCGCGGGCCCCGCACCGCCGCAAGGCCGCGCCGCCACCGCCTCCACCCGGGCCAACGCCGGCGCCCCGTCACCCGCCAAGCGTTCCACCAGCGCCTCCAGCGCCGCCGCCTCGCCAAAGGCCCGAATCCACACCCCGGCCCCGTCATTGCCCACCTCGCCGCGCAAACCCAACGCCCGGGCCAGCCGCCAAACCCAAGGCCGAAACCCCACCCCCTGCACCACCCCGCTGACCCGAATCTCCAACCCCACGCGCCCATCCTCCAAGCCCCAAAACCCCAGCATAGCCGACCCGGCCGAAAAAATCGCCGCCGCCCCTTGACGACCGCCAAACCGCCCCCTAGAATACGCGCTTCGTTTCGGGGCGATTAGCTCAGCGGGAGAGCACTGCCTTCACACGGCAGGGGTCACTGGTTCGATCCCAGTATCGCCCACCATATACCCCAGTCTGGTAACAGCACCCAGCGCCATCTTTGCGTTACCAGCCTGTTCTCAACCATTTCTCCAGTTCCTTCGCAGAAAGCACCTTTTCGCAGTCCCTCCAGGCGTGTTCTGCGGCCCGCAACGAGTCGTTATAGCGTACATCGTAGCCGGTGGCCTGTCGGCGCTCTTCAATGTACTGCGCCATGTACTCATCCAATTCTTCGATCCGCTCAATCCATTCGTCCTTGATCGTATCGGGCAAGGCCCCGAACAGGTCATACCGGTCTCGCATGCGTTCTGAAAGACGTTCATACACCTTTTCGTCCACCGTCCCCTGATAGACAAGGTTGAGCATGTCCACCTTGTCGCGCGTCTGCCCGAAGCGCTTGATGCGGCCGATACGCTGTTCCAGTCTAGTCGGATTCCAAGGCAGGTCGATATTGATCAGCGTGCCCAAGGTCTGGAGATTGAGCCCTTCGCAGGCCGCATCGGTGGCCACCATAATACGGATTTGGCGCTCCTGGACCAGCGCTTTCAATCCGTCACGGCCCGTCCGCACCGAATCCCCGCGGTGAAACAACCGGCTTTTGTCCGCCCCGGCATAAAGACCGAGATTCTCTGCTGGAAAGCGCTCCGCCAATCGTTCCGCGATCCACTCCGCGGTATCGTAATATTGACTGAACACGATACAACCATATTCCATCCACCCTTCGCGCTCGAAATAGGTCAGCACGGCCTTCAGCTTGGGATCCTCCTCCATCCGCTCCAGGTGACGAATCAACCCGCTCAGGGCATCTTTTTCCGCTTGGCCCTGAATATCGAGCCGCGCCACCTCCTCATCGTCCATTTCTTCTTCGAGGGTTTCGCCCTGCAACAGACGTTTGGCGGTCGCTAGGCCTGCGGCTCGGCTGGAGCAGACTCGTTGGGCCATCAGGTTCTTCATGAAGCCCGAACCCTTGCCCCGCTGCCCCAGCACCTTCCCATAGTCCTGGGCCGCCCGATAGGCCAGATCAAAGTCCTCAGTGGTGCGAAGGCCCACACCCTCGAACAGGGCCGTGAATTGCTGAGGATCTTGAGAAAGCTCTCGGTTCGGGTGTACGTCGACCCCCACCGGCCGCAACAGCCCTTGGTCTTCGAGCACCTTACGCTTTCGCAACACCACATGCCGTACAAAGGGATTGTGCCGTTGGAAGAACAGGGGCTTGGTTCGATCCGCGGTCAACCGGTCCTCGATATCATCCCGCACCTCCGGCTCTATTTGGGTGAAGGCCCCGGCCTCGAACCGTGGTCCGCTTAAACCCAGGCTCTCACGAATGGCATAAAAGAGCTGGCGGGCTCCCTGTTCGTCCGTCGACTCCACGGTCGGCAACGGCGAACGCAGTAATCGCCAGGCTTCCTCTGCGCTGTTCACCGCTTCCTCGCCGGTGATGATGTTCAGCACCTCCGCCGGCTTGTGCCAGGGGCTAAAATCGTTACCTAAGACGAAATGCCCGCTCGTACCTTGGTGCAGGATCCGCACTAAATCCCACAGGTCCTCAGGCTTGGTCTGCACTGGCGTAGCGGTGCCCAACAACACATGCTGCGCCCTTCCCGCCGCACCCAAAGCAAAGGCCAACAGCTCATTCGGCGTATCGGCCTGCTTACCCCTTGCCTGACGGGTGCGCGCCTTGTGCGCCTCATCCAGCACCAACACCTCGAAGCACAGCTGGCCCAGCAACTCCTTTTCGCGGGTGGGTTGCACCAACAAGCCCGTAGAGATAATGCCAATGCGAAATGGGCAATGCACCACCTGCTCCGGCCCGGTCGGCGAAACCGGTCGTTTTTCGGAATCCAGCCAGACCTTTTGTAGCGAAGACCAACGGGCGCAAGGAATACCCAGCTTATCCAGCATCTCAACCTGCCATTGCTCACAGAGTGTGGCCGGTGCGAAGATAGCCACCGGCAACGGACGACGACCGGCCCGATTCGCCTCCAGCCCCAACGCAAGCGCCGCCGTGCCCATGGACAGCGTTTTACCGAGCCCTACCTCGTCCGCCAACAGCAGACGCACAGCGCCGTAGTCCCGCAGGTGACGCATACACTCGGCCACGAAACCTTGTTGCCAGGGCTGCAGCGAAAAGCCCTCGCGATAAAGCGGTGATTCCACCAGGGCAGCCGGGGCGATCTCTTCCGGTCCGCCCAGATCCTTGGGTTCCACCTCTTTGCGACGGCTGCGCCGCTTGATCTCGCGGCATACCGCATCGGGCAGTGGCCTCGCCCCGTTCCATAAGTATTCGAACTCCTCTTCGATCCACTGCACGCCTTCTGGCGAATCGTCCTCCCAGAGGATTTCGTAATGCTCGCGCCAACCGCTGCGGGTCTCGTTCATAGAGCCGATGAAACCCACCTTGACACCATCCGCACGCTCGATCACCCCGGCCTTGCCATGTACAAAGCCGCAGAGCGAATCCGGCGCCACTCGAATCACTTGACCCCGCTTCTCCAGAAACGCATACAACCGCTGATAGCGCTCTTTGTTCAACAGCGCCTCAGTCTCGATGCTGCGCTGATTCCATCGCCCCAGTAGCCGCGCCTCCAGCACCTGGGCGACTCGTAGATCCTCCGCGGTCAGATCCGCATTGCAGACGATGCGCACATCCGGGATATCGTCGATCCACTCCGCCGCCACCTCGAACAACGAACTGGTGAAATAGCCGGCAATGCGCCGATAACTGCGCGCCTGCTCCAATTGTTCGGCCAGGAACTCGAAATCAAGTCGGTGTGTGCGGGTGGAAAAGCGACGGATCATGACCTCACGGCCCTCGCGGCGCGGGAGCGCTTGCGGTCGCGTGACACCGCAGGAGCGGTGTCACGCGAAGGAATGAAAAAGACGGGTAACGCCGCTCCCGCGGCGTTGCCCTCTGGTGGCGCTCCCGCGCCCCGATTCGCTCAGCGCTTGGTGATCTTGGGGCCGATATAGACAACCTTGATCTCCCTCTGGCCCTCCGGGCGCGGCCATTCGAAGTGAATGCGGAACTGGGGCGTCTTGATCTTGCCGTGCCAGGGGCAGAATATTGTCTTCCCGTGATCGGCTGGATCGCGAAAGGTCATATCCGCTTCGAAGCGAGTCAAGTTCGTTTCCGACTCACTGGTGAACCATGCCTTTTGGCCGACGAAATGATTCTCCCGAAGCTCAACGCCGCGCTCAGATAACCGCCCCTGTTCGTCGGTTTCGGCGACCATTCGGTCCAACACCCCCAGCAGTTCGATTATCCGCTGTGCCACATAGACACTGAAGGGGTGCGGACACAGGCGGTCGGACAGATCGCCCGCAAGCAACAGCCCCTGAAACCGGGCCTCCGCCCGTTCGATGACCTGGGACCAGTTCTCGGGAACACCCTCCGCCGCTTCTGCGGCCAAGCGCAAGCCGTCTGTTGTCCACCAATTCTCCACCCCGATGGAACCCAAAGGGGCCTCTGGCAAACCGTGGGTAACCGCCAACGGCGTGCGTTCGAACTCGCCGTCTTTCC
Organism: Gammaproteobacteria bacterium; assembly: GCA_011389885.1. Lineage (GTDB taxonomy): Bacteria > Pseudomonadota > Gammaproteobacteria > Chromatiales > Chromatiaceae > JABBTK01. Next base: position 36,133 of record JAABTK010000043.1, read on the forward strand.
CCGCAAAACTGAACACCCCGGCATCGGCGCCGGCCAGCATGCGCCGCGCCGCCTCGCCCAGCCCCTGATCGGTGACATCCTGCCCCTCGTGCTCGAACAAATCGTCCGCATTCGGCTGGCGCTCGTCGTCCCAGAAAGGCCCCTGCTTAGTCACCCAGTTGAGCACCAACTGGGTAAAGGTGCGATCACCCAGGCCGAATACCGCGTCGCGCAGATCATGTCGATCGGTCACCGGACGGGCCCCCAGGCCTCGCGTGCAATACAGCCGCTTGCCAAGCGAGGGGTTCCCGTGGCGCAACCGCAGCAACGGCTCCAGCGCCGCGCGAAAGGCCTTGGGGTCGTCGAACTGCCCCGCCAGCGAAAGATCGTTCACGAACCACAGCATCCCTCACCCCCAGCCGGCCAGTTTCGCCAGATCTTTCTCGGCCTGATCGAAAAAGCCCACCGGCCATTCGCTCAAATTGCCCTCCGGGTCCATCAGCGGCGAGAGGATACGCCCGCCGCTGGCGTCCCCCACGCCATGCACCGCGTTGAAGAAGTGGGTCGCCACCCGATCCGGCGGGATCAAACCGTCCCGCACCGCCAGACGCACCCCGTTGAGGACATGATCGCTATGGGTCTCGATCAGCACCTGCACCCCGGCCGCAGCCATCCTGGCGAGAAAACGCCCCATCAGAGATTGCCCCATGGGGTGCAGGTGAGCCTCCGGACTATCCACGATGAGGATTTGATCCCGCTTCGCCAGCAGACTCGCAATCAGCACCGGAAAGGCATAGGTCAGGCCGTAGCCGATGTTGGCCGGGCGCTGCCAATCGTCGGTGTCGCCGATGCGCAGTTCCAGCCGCAACAGATTGGTCTTGGGCAGCTTCTGGGCATTGCCCTGGGCCCCCGGGAACAGCTCGTTGGCCCAAGCATTGAACTGCTTGCGCAGCATCGACGCGGGTTCGTCGGGGTGGCGGCGCTCCGCCTCCACATCCTCATCCAGGTATTGCTCGAACCACCAGGGCGCGAACTCCCCCTGCAACCCCACATCGGCGAAGATCGGCGAACTCGCATCGGGCATCGGGAACACATCCGCGGCGCCCCGCCGCACCGCGCTCAAATAGATCAGGCTGCGCACCCGCTCCGCCAGGGCACGGGCCGAGGCGCCCGCCTGCACGGGCAGCAGGCGATAGAGGCCGTCTTTGCCGGCATATTCGCTCGTGCCGTCGGCGGTTTGCACCCGCACCCGACCTACCCGCAGCGCGTTCCCTTCATTGCGGTTTCCCGATGCCAGGATCCAGTCTATCCGGACCTGCTCATCCTCTACCCCAAGCCGGATCTCCCGGCTATCGCTCTGATGGCTGCTCAGTACCTCACCCGGGGTGCCCAGCTCCACCAGCGGGCCGTTCAGTGGCACCTCTAGCGCCTCGCTATCGCTTCTTTGTGCCTGGGCCAGCAGCAGCAGGTTCTGCAAGCTGGTGGATTTGCCGGCCGCGTTGAATCCTGTCAACAGGGTCAGGGCCCCTAACGGCAAGGCCAATTCTTGGAAGCACTTGAAATTTTTCAAAAATAGAGAAGAGATCATAGCATCGCCATCACAGAAGCTACGGAAACCTTAGAAAAACGCGCATGAACCTGCTTCGTATCGTTAGTCGAATAAGAAATAGCATTGACAAAACCCTTATCCTCAAACAGCCTGATTAAACTGCGCTTGACATCATCAAGCAGGATATCCGGCTTTTCCTCTGAAAGAAATACGGAGAAAACATCGAATAGAGAAATATTTATGGGCTTTCTTGTCGCATGTAAATCATTTTCCGACAGGGACTTTCTAAATGCGTGCTTTCCAAATAACTTACGATTTACCCGCATCGATAATTCAAAGGCATTCATAAGATCATCCAAGTCCTTCATATCCATTCTATTCATGTATTTTAATGAATCCGCCAGAAACGAATCCATATCACCTTTGTATTCCCCATAGCCCAATAGCTTAAATCCACAAAAACGATTTATGGCTTCACGATCTCGCATCGATTTCTGATCAAGCTTCCCATCCGTAACCGCCAAAAACGCCTCACTATTCGCGGCATCCTTCAACCATTGCGTGGCTGGGCCATTGTATAGGCTGTTTCGCATCTGCTGGCGGGACAATGGCTTACCGCTATTGACTCTTTCAAAGATATCGAGGCGAGCACGCTCTGGCGCTTTTGAGTCCAGGATATACAGTGTTAGCTGGGTATCCTCAATTCGCTCCTGCAAATTAACCGGGAGGTCGCTGAAGGTCTTGCCAATTAGCGGGCTATCTATTTTTCCTTCATCTCGCCCATCACCGAGCCCCGAGAGGCGAAGCCTGTTATTGACAAAGCGATGAAACGTGGTCAATCGCTGCAACCCATCCACCACTGTAATCCTTCCATCAATCCCTTCGGCGACATAAAAGACAGGCAGTGGAATTCGCATCAGCGCTGACTCGATCAACCTTGATTGTGTCGCCTGATCCCATACAAAGTCCCTTTGAAAGTCTGGGTGCAAACGCACCCGCTCCTTGTCAATGCGACTCATTACTTCATTGACCGTGCGTTTCTCCGTGCGCACGAAGACCGAATCGAGGGGGTATTCGCCCCAGCCGGCACTAGCGACCTCCTCGAGCCCCTCGATCTCTTCGGATTCGTTTTGCTGCTGGATTTCATCACTCATACTGGAAACCTCTGGCGATGTTTATGGCCCGGATTCGCCGCGCGGGGTAGCGCGCTCATATCGCCTTCTCATTACGAACACGGTTGGCGAGGGTCTCGGCGGCCTGGCGGTGGGCGGGGTCGCGGAGTTTACGGGCGAGGAAGCGGGCGGTGTCGATCAGGGGTTCGCGTTTGGCGCGGTAGTCCTGGGCGCTCTCTTCCAGCGCCTCGCGCAGGTTGGCGTGGACCAATTCCGGCTCCTTCTCGGCCAGCAGTTCCTGCATGGCGGTGATCAACGCCCCCAGCGGGGTCGGGCCGATCTCGCCCTTGTCGCCCAGCTCGCGGGGGGCGAACTCCGCCGGGGTCTTGAGGCGGGCGGCGTTGGGTTTGAGGCTGGCCATCAGCGCCTGGTAGTCCCCCACCCGGAAGGCCTTGGCGAAGTTCTGATAGTTGTCCAGCTTTCCCGCGCCGGTGGTCTCCATGTCGAGCATGCGCAGGTAGAAGCGTTCCACGCCGCTGGCGGCGGCCCAGGTGTCCCGCTCCAGCCCCTCGGGCACCAGCAGGGTGTTGGCGCTCTCGGCGGCCTGTTCGACGATGGCGTCCACCACCGTGGTATCGCCGCGCTGGCGGGGGCGCAGGGCGAACTCGGTGACGTCTTCGCCGTTGATGTGGGTATAGCCCGTGAGCACCTTGAGGGCGGCGGCGTAGCCGGCCATTTGCAGGTCCGAATCGTTGAACACGGGCGCGCCCATGCGTGCGGCGGTCTGGTCGTTGAGGTGCATCATCTCGCGGATTTGGGCCTCCACCTCCTTGCGCACCTGGGGCAGGATCTTCTGCTTGAAGCCGGGGCGCTCACCCGCCGGGCGCTTGCGCAGCATCAGGATCACCGTACCCTGGACATAACCGCCCTTTTTCAGTTCCGAGGTGGTCTCGGTGGCGATGTACCAGGCCCCCACCACTTGCAACCCGGCGGCCCAGAAGATGCTCACCATGTCGGACCAGACGCCGGTGTCCTGAT
>JAABTK010000044.1 GCA_011389885.1 Gammaproteobacteria bacterium
TGGCCCCGCGCTTGTCGTTTCGCACCGCCCGGCCGGTCCAGTCCAGCAGCTCCAGGTAGTCCGCGAGGGCGAAGCCGAAGGCGTTGGGGTGCGGGTCGGTGTCTTCGGTATTCAGGGGAGTGAGTGCGATCTTCGGTCGGTCCGCGGCTGGCTCGGGCGCGCCTTGCTGGCTTCCGGCGTTATCGCCCAGCTCTCGAATCCTCTGTTGAATCGAGGTGAAGTCTGATTCCTCGGGCGTGTCGGCGACCCCCGCCCGCACGGGGTTGAGGTCCACATAGCTCATGCAGGTCAGGACGGCGGCTTCGTCCAACAGCGCTTGGCTCTTGAAGCGCCCTTCCCAAAACCGCCCCTTGCAGCCGTCTTCCTCGTTGGCCCGCCGCGCCAGGTGCTCATTGAGGCCGCGCATGAACCAGGAGACATCACTGAGCCGCTGGCGCCAGGTCTCGATCACCGCTTCCGCCTGCTCCCGCTCGGCCTTTCCAGAGACCTCGTCCTGTCTGTAGCGCTCCACCAATAACGGAATGCTGAACAGCTTTTCCCAACGCTCAATCACCTCCAACGGGCTCCACCCGGCCGCCCCCGCCTCATCGATCCGCAGCACCAGGTGATAATGGTTCGACATCACCGCGTAGGCGCAGATGTCGATGGCGTAGGCCCCGCCCAGCTCGGCCAGGCGGTCCACCACCCATTCCTTGCGATGCTCATAACTCTTCCCGGTGAGCGAGTCCTCGCCGCACAGGAAGGCGCGCCGCACGCACCGGCTGATGCAGTGGTAGTAAGGCGTTGTTTCCGCATCGATTAGCTGATTTCTGGCTCGGGTCATGGTCTGGATCTCCGCTGCTGCTGGGACGGGGCAGTTCAAGTATAGCCTAGGGGAGGCGGGAGTCAAGTTTTTGGGTGTCCCGTTCTTTGCGTTCTTTGTTTTTGGGTGTCCGGTTCTTTGGTTCTCGTTCTTTGGCCTTTTCGGACCTTTTTGGGAGGTCTGTATACTGGGGTTCAACACGGGATTGGGGGCGGCAAACGAGCGCCGAGGGGGCCGAGACGGGCTCAACCGCGAACAGAGGCGCAAAGGACGCGAGGCGGCGATTCACGGCGAAACGCCGGACGAATTCCGACCGCTTGAGGCCCGCCCCTGCGAACGCCCCCTCAGCAGCCCTCTCCCACGATAAGCTTGGGCCTTGCGAGGGATTCCGCCGGCTTCGGTCCCAGGCCCAGACCGAGCCCCAGGGGATCGGGTTTCCCTACGGGCTTGGGTTCGGGGCCCAGGCCGTATTCCAGCCCGAGGCCCAGGGCCTGGTTGGTCGCGGCCTGGGGGGCGGCGGCCTGCAGCGGGGGCGTATAGCCTGCACTGGCGGCTGGGCTCGCGGCCCGCCGGGCTTCGGGCGCACGCACGCTCAGCCCGGCAGCGGCCAGGTAATCGCCCTCGAAGTAGCAGGCCACCGCCTGGCGTTTGGCCCTTTCCTGGGGGCTCGCCTGCGGGTCTTGCTGGTGCAGATGGGCCAGCCAGGCCTGCCAGCCGCCCTCCAGGATCCAGGCCTCGCGCCCGGCGAGCTGGAGCAGGGACTGGGCGCGGGCCGCCGCCGTGGAGTCCTCAGAATACAGGATCAGTTGCCGTTTCAGGCCCTGATTGCCGAGGCTGTCCGGGTCCGTGAGGGCCGCCACCGGCAGGTTGCGGGCACCCTCGATCTGGTCCGCGGCGAAGGCCTCGGCTGGGCGCAGGTCGATCAGCATCAGGTCCTCGGGGGCCTGAATCAGCCGATCCGCCAGCGCCGCGGCGGAGATCACCCCCTCGCCCTGGGCGATGCTGCGCGCCAGCAGATCCAGCTGCGCCGGATCCACCCGCGGCGCTTCGGGCGCGGGGCCGCAGCCCCAGAGCAGGGTCGATAGGAGCAGGACCGGGACGGTTCTCGTGTAATGCATGACGACTCCTCGTGCGTTCCAATTTTCAAGGCCGCAGGCGTTCGAACAGCGCCGGGTCGAACTGGGTGGCGTATTCGGTCCAAGTGCTGAGCTGGCCTAGGTCTACGGTGATTTGGCGCAGCAGGAAGCCGCCGATGAGCACTAGCACTGGGGCGATGAATACCAGTTTGAGGCGCCCGCGTAGTTCCTGCCATTCTAAAAGCAGCGGCAGGACTAGGCCCATGCCCACGAACCAGCCCCAGAACAGTGCGGCATAGGGGCCGGATAGGATTAGTTCCAGGGCCTGGAGTTGTTGCCGCCCGCCGGTGGCGAGGCCGATTACCAGCAGCGCCACCAGGGCCAGTTCGACGATCAGTAGGCCGATGTCGATGCGCGCGAACAGGTGACGCTCGGCCGCCTCGCGGGCGGCGAGGATGGCCAGCGCGGCGGCGGCGGAGAGGCCGGAGACCAAGAACAGCGGACCCAGGATGCTGGTGTTCCAAAAGGGCCGGGCGCTGAAGGCGCTGAGCAGGATGCCGGTGTAGATGCCCAGGCCGATGGCGAAGGGGATGCTCCAGGCGGCGATGGTGCGGCGGTGGCGCTCGCAAAGGTCCAATAACCGCGGGACCAGCGGGACGCGCTCGGCCCAGCCGGCGAGCCCGGGGTAACCCGGACGCAGGGTGGAGAGGATCTGCAGCAGGCTGATGGGGTAGATGAAGATCAGCAGCCAGGAGCCCCAGGACATGGGCGAGGCGACTTGAAAGCTGGTGTAAAAACGCCACACCCAGAGCTTGTGCTCCAGGTCGAAGAACAGGGCGGTCATGCCGATGGAAAGCACGATGGGGGCCCACAGGGCCATGCGATGGGCGGCGAAGGGGGCGGTCTTTTCGCGCCCCGAGAGCAGCGCCCAGGCGGCGAAGAACATGAGCCCGGCGGTGAGCCCGCCCAGGAACAGATAGACCGGGATCTCCCAGCTCCAGATGCCGAGGCTGGGGTCCACCTTGGGGTTTAGGCGGGCGGTGACGAGGGTTTCTTCGATCATTTTAGATAGTACACATTGGGAAGGTTGCCGGTTTCGGGCTTTAGGGTCTCGCCGTTACGCTCGCGCAACAGTTGCGCCACCCGGCTGCGCGGGTCGTCCAGCCGCCCGAAGTGCATGCAGCGGGTGGGGCAGGTGGCGACGCAGGCGGGGTCCAGCCCCTGCTCCACCCGGTGGTGGCAGAAGGTGCATTTGTCGATGTAGCCCTCGGGGGTGATATAGCGGGCGTCGTAGGGGCAGGCGGCGATGCAGGCCTTGCAGCCGGTGCATTGGTCCGGGTTCACCAACACCACGTTGGTGTCGCCCCAATGGTGGCTGGCGCCCGTGGGGCAGGCCTGCACGCAGGTGGCGTGGTCGCAGTGGTTGCAGCGCTCGGAGCGAAATTCGGTCTCCAGTCGGGGCCAGGCCCCGCTGGTGCGCTCCACCACCCAGTCGCGATTAAGCCCCGCGGGCACGCGGTTTTCGTTCTTGCAGGCCACCACGCAATCCCCGCAGCCGATGCAGAGGCGGGTGTCGATGACCATGGCGTAGCGAGTCATGCCTTCTCCAGTGCCACGAAATTGGCGCGCATGCCGGTGGAGCCGGCGATGGGATCGATTTTGATGTTATGCATGAGGGCGGTGTCGTTGGCCCCGACCCCCTTGGTTAGGCGCAAGCCCGCGGCGGTATGGCCGAAACCGTGGACCATAAACAGGTCGGCCGGGCCGATGCGCTCGGTGACCCGCACCCGCACCGGGTTGCTGCGGACCCCTTCGGGGTTGCGCAGGCGCACCGCCTGGCCGCTCTTCAGGCCGTGGTCGCCGGCGATGCGCGGGTTGATCCAAAGCGTATTCTCGGGCATTAACTCGAACAACTGCGGGTTGTTGGTAGTGCTGCCGAAGGTGTGGGCCGGGGCGCGGCCATAGATCAGGCGGTAGAAGCCCTCCCCCGGCTGCTCCGGCGGGGTGTAGCGCGGCAGCGGGTCGTAGCCGTAGTCCGCCAGCAGCGAGGAGTAGAGTTCGATCTTGCCGCTTGGGGTGCGAAATTCCGGCATTTCGTCCGGCTCGAAGTAGAGCGGCGTGGTGCGCGGAAAGCGCTTTACGCCTAGGCGCTGCATCTCCTCCAGGGAGCTGCCGGCCTGTTGGAGCTGCCAGTCCAGCACATCTTTATAGTCCTGATAGGGGAACCAGGCCTCCAGCCCGAGGCGTTTGGACAATTCCTTGGCCATCCACCAGGCGGGTTGGGTTTGGCCCAGCGGCGGGAAGGCGGGCATGCGCAGGGCCAGGCTGGGTTCGCGTTCGGGCGCGTTGCGCAGGTCGTCGTAGCGCTCCAGATAGGTGCATTCGGGCAGGATGACGTCGGCGTAGCCGGTGACCTCCATGGGCAGGGTGTCCACCGCCACGAATAGCTCCAGGTCCTGGGCCGCCTGTTCCAGTTTGGGGGCGATGCCGGGGATGGTCATGGGCAGGTTGGTGGCGTACACGAACAGGCCCTTCACGAAGGCGTCGGCCCCAATGGCCGCCTCCACCACCTTTTGGCTAATGCCCTTGGGGGCGAGCGGGTGCTCGGCCTGAATGCGTTTTTTCCAATCACTGGCCGGTTTGGGGAAATCCGGGAGCGGGAACTTGGCCAGCGGCGTCTTCTCCGGCCGGTAGAAGCCGCCCTTGCGGCCCCAGGATCCGAGTAAGGCGTTTAGGATGGCGATGGCCCGCTCGCGCTGGGTGTCGTCGCCGTACCAGGTGGTGTGGCGACCGGGATGCACCAGGGCCGCCGGGGCGTGGCGCGCCATTTCGCGGGCGGTGTCGCGGATCAGGGCCGGCTCCAGGCCGGTCTCCAGGTAGGCCCATTCGGGATTAAAGGGCTGCACATGCTCGCGCAGTTGCTCGAAGCCGGTGGTGTGACGCGCCACATAGTCGCGGTCGTACAGGCCCTCGTTAATGAGTACGTTCATCCAGGCCAACAGCAGCGCCAGGTCGGTGCCGGCCTGGATGGGCAGCCAGTATTTGGACTTGCCGGCGGCCACCGAGAAGCGCGGGTCCACAGTGATTAGGCTGGCCCCGCGCTCCAGCGCCTGGGCCAAGGTCTGCACCTGGCCGTTGTGTAGGTTTTCGCCGATATGCGAGCCGATTAACACAATGCAGTCGGCATGCGCCATGTCCGTGCGGTCGGGCGAGCCGACATCCTCGCCGTAGGTCAGGGCGAAGGCCACTTGGCGCGGGCCGCGGCACTGGGCATAAGAGGGCTGGGCCTCGGTCCAGGCCCCGAAGGCGCGCAACAAGGTGCGAAAATGCGCCCCGCCGCTGCCGTGGGAGAGCAACGCCAGGCGATCCCGCCCATGGGTCTCGCCGATGGCCTGCATGCGCTCGGCGATGAAGTCCAGGGCCTGTTCCCAGGACACCGGCTCGAAGCGCTGGCGGCCGCCCTCCTCCACCCGCATTAAGGGCTGCCTCAGGCGGTCCCGGTCTGCGTAGGCGCCCAGACCGGCGGTGCCGCGGGTGCAGAGGCGACCATTGCTGTGCAGGTCGTGCGGGTGGCCGGTGAGCTTCCAGGGGCGGCCGTTCTCCGTATGGGTCCAGCCGGCGCACTTCCAAAAGCACATATTGCAAATGGTGGGGGTGGAAATCACCGTACCGGTCCCCGGCAGCGGGCGCTCGCCGCAGCCCGAGAGCAGCGAGCCGCCCGCCGCGCCCAGGCCGAGCATGCCGGAGATCTTGAGGAATTGCCGTCGCTTCATGGGTGGAACTCAATGGTCTCGTTCAGGAAGTACACATCGAAGCCCTTGTCCTTTAAGGTGCGATAGGCCATTTCGGCACGAATGCCGTTTTCGCAATAGGCGATCACCGGCTTGCCCTTGGGCAGCTCCCCGGCCCTTGCCTCCAGGTTATCGAGGGGGATATGCAGCGCCCCCTCCAGCATGCCCTGCTGCGCCACCTCGGCCTCGGTGCGCACATCCAGGAAGGTGGTGGCTTTGGGGTCCGCGGACAGCTTTACGAACTCCGCCATGGGCGCCGCGCCCTCCACCAGCTCTTTCTCATAGCGGATCTCGCTCGCCAACTCATGGGCGGCCAGGGGCCGATTATCGGCCTGCCAGGCATTGAGTCCGCCTTCGAGCACCGACACGTTTTTGTAGCCCCAGCTCTTTAGTTCTTTATACGCCAGCAGCAGGTCCGCGTCCGCATGGGTGTTGCTGTACAGGATGATGGGCGCGGCCTTGTCCGCTACGCCCGGTAGTTTGGCCGGGACCTGTCGCCGGATGAATTCGTCGGTCAGGGCCTGAAGCTCCGACGTCGGCAGGGTTACGGCACTCGGGATATGGCCGCTCATGGCCACGGCCGGGGTGCGCACATCAATGAGGACATGGTGAATGTCCAGGTTCTCCGCCACCCAGGGCCGGCTGCTATGCACCGGCAATTGGTGCTTCTTCCAGCCGGGCATGCCCTCCTGGTAGCCCTTTAGCCGGGTATAGCCGGCATCCGCGGCGGACTTAATGGCCTGGCCGGTGAAGGGGCAGGTGGGGCCGCCGCAGTAAAACACCAGCCGGCGGTCCTTGTCCGCCGGCAGGGCGGCGAGAAAGGACGCCTGGTCCTGGGTCGGCGTGGGCTCGGCCGAGGGGATATGGCCCTGGCGATAGCGCTTTACCGGGCGGGCGTCCCCAAGCGTATAGGCGCCGCGCTGGCCCTGGAGGATGGCGAGCATCTCATGGATGTCGATCTCGGCCCCCGGCGGCAGGCCGAATACGATTTTTTCGATGCGCGTGGCGGGTTGGCCGGGGCTGTATTCCACTTCGATCAGGTCGGGCGGACCCAGGGCGGCGATGCCCTCGGCGCCGGCGAATTGGGTGGCGGGGCCGAAGCGCACCACCACCGGCGGCTTGCCCTTTACGTCCAATTGAATGGTGGCCGCCTTGTTCGAGATCTGCTGAATGCGGCCCTTCACGGTGTCCGCCCACAACAGCGGTGCGCTCAAACTCAGGCCGAGCAGGGCGACGAGCAGGATCTTGCCTTTCATGATTCCGATTCTCCGTTCACGGGTTCTTTGCGGTATTCGGGCGCCTGCTGCTCGGGGCGGCAGATCAGCTTGCCCGCGGGGATGCCCGGCGCGCGCAGCGCACCGCACTCGATGGGGATGGCGGCCTTGGCCATTAGGGTGAATAGCAGCAGGCCGATGGACCAAATGCCGAGGCTGATCAACACCTCGTTAAGGTTGGGCATGTATTCGTAGATCTCGCCGATGGGCGTGGGCACGAAACCCGGAATGATAAAGCCCATGCCCTTTTCGATCCAAACGCCGATCACGGTCAGCACCGCGGCTACATTTAACAGCAGCAGATTACGCCGCAGCGGATGCACGGTGCCGATGAAGGTGGCGATGGCCAGCATCCCCAGGCCGGTCCAGATCCAGGGCACCAGTTGATCGTGGCCGTTGAGACCCACGAACAGATAATGGGCGGACATCACCGCCTCGGTCTCGTTGTAGAACTCGGTAAACAGTTCGGCGACCACGAAGAACAGGGTGATTTGCAGCGCCACCGTCATAATAATCGCCAGGTGATCGATCACGCTTTGATGAATGGGGTAGTTGCTCACCCGGCGGATGATCTGCAGGCCCAGGATCATCAGCGCCGGCCCGGAGCAGAAGGCCGAGGCGATAAAGCGCGGGGCCAGGATTGCATGGTGCCAAAAGCCCCGCCCCACGTTGGCGGAAAACAGAAAGGCCGTGACCGTGTGGATGCCGATGGCCCAAAAGATCGCCAGCACCACGAAGGGGAAATAGAGCTTGAGCTTGGGCTCGCAGCCGCGGTAATGGCAGCCGATGATGTAAAAGGAGATGCCCAGATTCAACAGCAGATAGCCGTTGAGCACCACCACGTCCCAGGCCAGCAGCGAGGCGGGAAAGTTGAAGTTGCCGATATAGGGGATCATGTGCCAAATACGGTCCGGCCGGCCCAGGTCCGCGACCACGAACAGGATGGCCATGGTCACCGCGGCGATGGCCATGGTGTCGCCCATTAGCACGATGTTTTTAATGTCCTGGCGGTGGAAGATATAGGCCGGAATGGCGATCATCACCGCCGCCGCGGCCACCCCCACCAGGAAAGTGAAGTTGGCGATATAGAAGCCCCAGGAGACCTGGTTGGTGAGGTTGGTCACCACCAGGCCGTGCTGAAGCTGCTGGATGTAGGCCCAGCCGCCGACGAGGATGCCCGCCAGCAGCAGCCCGATCCAGCTCCAATAGACCACCCGCCCCCGCACCATTTGGCGCAGGCCGTCGTAGACGAAGCGGAGCAGGGGTAAACGCGGGGTATTCGATTCAGACATCGCGAAAGTACCAAAACTTCGGTTCCGTGCCCAAGTCTTCCTTCAAACGGAAGACCGCCTTGTTCTCCAGCACATAGCGGATATCGCTATTCGGATCCAACAGGTTGCCGAAGATTCGCGCGCCGGTGGGACAGGCCTCTTGGCAGGCCGGCATGCGCCCCGCGCGGGTGCGTTGCAGGCAGAAGTGGCACTTCTCCACCACGCCCTTGGGGCGCGGCCGGTTGCCCAGATAATGGGTGTGCGGGTTGATCGCCTCCGGCGGCAGCAACGGCTCGCCCCAATTGAAGTGGCGCGCCTGATAGGGGCAGGCGGCCATGCAGTAGCGGCAGCCGAAGCACCAGTCATAGTCCACCACCACCACGCCGTCGGGCTCCATCCAGGTGGCCTCGATGGGGCAGGCCTTCACACAGGGCGGTTCGTCGCACTGCATGCACTGCAGGGGCAGGTAATACTTGCCCGGCGCCGGCACGTTCTCGCCGCCGTAGTAGTGGTCGCCGAAGTTGAGGTTGAGACTGCCTTGGGGCATCTCCACCACCCGAATGTACTGGGTGTCGCGGCTCAGGTTATTCTCCTGCACGCAGGCATGCACGCAGTCGCGATAGCCCTTGCACTTGGAAATGTTGATGGCGTAGCCGAACACCACGCCATCGGGGGCCGGGGTGTTGTTGCAGCTAATGGCGCGGCCGTAGCGGCGCTCGGCCTTGCGCTCAATGCGCATTAGGGCGTCGCGGATTTCGTCGGCGTCCATGCGCTGGTAGTGCTTTTGAAAGAAATCCGCAAAGGCGTCGCTCAGGGTGTTGCCGCCCCAGGCGGGCAGCGACAAGGCCGCGCCGGCGGTCGCGGCCCCCAGGCCCAGCCGCTGTAAAAAGCGTCGGCGGGCCAAATCATCGGGATGATCGTCTGCTGGCTTCATGGATGGGCCCCCTCTGATGGATGCGTCTTCTCCCAAGGCGGCACGGACTCATAGGCCAAGGGGCCGCGCTCGCGCTTGGGCCGCCAATGCGCGGGCCGCTCCAGCCCCTGGCGCACCGCAGGTCCCGGCATGGGCGCGCGGGGCGCAAGACCGGGCCGGTGCTGGTAATGGCAGGCGGTGCAAATCAAGGATTCGCGTTCGCCCTGCCAACCGTCGATGCGCTTGCCGTGGGCCCCGAAGGCCCAATCCCGCGCCTCTTGCACATGGCACTGAGTGCAAATCAGATAGGCCTGATCGAACCCGACTTTTTCGCCCTCCAGGGTCTTCAGGCCGCCGTCGCCCTCCAGGTCATGGCAGGTGAAACACCAAAACTGGCCCTTGCCATGCAGCCCGTGCTGGAGCACGAAGTTGTTGTGGGGTTCCTGCAGAAAGCGGGGGGCGGGGTCGCTCTCGGCCCATTCGTGGCAACTGCGACAGGGGAACATGTCCGCGTCCTTTTGGCTTGGGATCACCTTGAAATGCGGCATATCCGGGAATACCGCCAGCACGGCCTCGGGCTCGGCCTCGAAGTCGGGCACGGAGGTCTCGCCCGGCCGCGGGCGCTTCGGCTCGGTTGCGGGCGCCGGTTTCGGCGCTTCCGCCTTCGGTGCTTCCGCCTTCGGTGCAGGCGCCGTATCCGCCCCGCCGCCGAAGTCCCAGCCGCTGAGGTCCAGGGACTGCCCTTCGGTTGCGGATGAAGGGGCTGCAGCGGTTCCCGCCGCGGCGGATGTCGCGGTCGCGCCCGCCTGCGCCGAATCCGTTTCGGCGTCTGCGCCGAAATCGAAATCGTTCAGGTCTACGGACTGGTGTTCGGCCCCGTCCGCAGCCGTTTCGGCGGCATCGGCCGCCGGTTCGGGCGTCGCCTCGGCCGCTTGCTCGGGCGTCGCAGGGGCCGCGGTCGCCTCTTCGGCGCCCTGCCCTTGGTCGCCCCAGCCCCAATCGCTGAGGTCCAACGACCGTGATGCGTCGGTTTGCGCTCCTACAACGCAAGCCGCCATCGAAAATAGCAACAAGAGCCAAACTCTTTGATGAAGATGCTTCATGGCCTTGATGTTCCCGTTCACTGCTGGTCCCAAAGCCGCCGGTGCGAGCAGCGGCCGACGTATGCCGCCGGATGCGGGGGTCGAGCCTTCGGCTCAGGGCGGATTCGCCCGCGGCTAAGGCCTCGCCCCCTAAGCCGGGTCATTCCCTCAGGGAAAGACCCGCGACATGCCGGCTTGTGATCGACTTAGCGCCGGATCTCCACCGAGGCCGCCAGCTTGGGCTGCAACAGCTCGTCCGGCAGTTTGCCCTTGGACTTGGCCTTAATCGGCGGCAGCAGCAGGTCATAGTAGACCTCGGCGCGCACGATCTGCATGCCCTTCTGCACCGGGATTTCGTACTCCAGCACCCGGACCTCGTTGGGTTTCAGGCGATTGTCGAACAAAAGCTCGGTCGCCACCGGCGGCATGGCGGGCTTGCCGTCCTTGCCCAGGGCGTACCAAAAGGCGGCGTCGGGGTCGTCCTTGATGGGATGCACCTTGTAGTTCTTCCACAGCTCATTGCCGGCCTCGTCGTATACGGCCAACTTGAGGTAGGCGTTGCGAAAGGGCGCACCGGTGGGATAGGAATGGGGCAGGCGGTTGCGCACCGTGACCCGGGCCTTCAGCAGGTCGCCGTCCCTTTCCGCCTCCATGTCCAGCGCCACGCCGCGGGTGATCATTTTATCGCTATGACCGCCGAACATGCTGTGATCGGCCACCGCCACGGTCTCGCCCGGCACCGCCTTGCCGTCTTTCATCTTCTGCGCCTCCACCACCGGCATGTGGCAGGCCTGGCACGCCACGAAGCTGTCGGCGTCGCGATACTCCTTGCCGGTGCGGCACAAGGGGGCCTGGTTGGCATTGCTGCGCTTTTCATGGCAACCCATGCAGGCATCATTGCTCTTAAACAGTGCGGACTTGTTGCCCTCCAGCGGCACCGCGTGATGCACAGGCGCGGGCCATTTCGAGTCCTCCGGCATGCGCTTAGTGGTATAGGTGATGCCCGAGGGGCCGTACAGGCTTTGCGAGTCCACCTCATAGGCGTCGATGCCGTACAGCGGCTTGCCGTCGGCGGTATCGTTGCCCTTGAAAGACTTAAAAGAGTGGCAGGTCACGCAGCTGATGCCGTTTTCGTAGGCCGGCTTGGCGTCGATCTTGGTGCTGCCCTCAAGGGCCGCCACCGGGGCATGGCACTTATGACAGACCGGGTACTTGCCGCCCTTGGTGACGCCCTCTTTGGTCGGGTCGCCCACCACGTTGCGGTAAAAGGCCCCATGAATGGGGTCCTTCATCGCCGAACTCATGGCGTGCATCGAACCCTGCCATTGCAGGTAGATCTCCTCATGGCACTGCTTGCAAGACTCGGGCTTGACGTGGTGGACGGATTTCTCCTCCGCCGCGGTCTTCCCCCCGATCAAGGACAACAACAACAACGGAACGAGGATCAAATAACTGCGAAACATACGAACGCCTCCTTATGGTGACTGCCCGCCTAGGGTATTATCGTTATTTACCGCTAGGCCCCGAAGGGCCTAGGATACCGGCGGATGTTTGATATTGCGCTGGCTGAATGAGCGCCTAGGGGTAAAAGACCATTTCCAGAGATGATATGCAACCCAGTAAATCCGTTGATGTGTGATTCCCTTGATCAAAATCAATTTGCAATTTTGAATATTAGAAAGTTGCTAATTGGGCAAATGCTATGGCTTGCGCCGCTCCTGTTGCTCGGCCTGGCCTCTTTTTCCGCCGCCGAGGCGGCGCCGCAGCAGGACGCCAAAGCCATGCCGCGGCTCGCCGAAGGCTGTCTTGGGTGCCACAGCGCCGCCGGCTTGCGGCCCGGCCACCGCTTTGCGGCGGCGCCCTGCACCGCCTGCCACGGCGGCGATCCTCTGGCCGACACCGAGGCCGAAGCCCATCGGGCCATGGAGGGCTTTCCGGGGCTGTTGGATAACGCGCAAAAGACCTGCGGCGACTGCCACCCGCGACAGGTCGCCGGCGTCCTCGCAAGCCCCATGACCACCGGGGCGCGAATGGTCGCCGCCACCCGCCGGGCCTTCGGCGAAACCGCAGCCGAAGAAGGCGGGCGCCAGCCCAAGCTCTCGGCGCTGGGCCATTCCCCGGCCGACAGCCTGCTGCGCAAGCTGTGCGCCGGTTGTCATTTGGGCCAGCCCAAGACCGCGCATGCCGTGGACCCCGCCAGTGACCGCGGCGGCGGCTGCCTGGCCTGCCACATCAACGACTATCCCGCGACCGGCCACCCGGCCCTCACTCGAAAGGTGCAGGACGGCCGTTGCTTCGGGTGTCATTCCCGCTCGGGCCGCATCGCGCTCAACTACGCCGGTCTCGGCGAGACGGACGAGATCACCGACGCCCACCGCCCGGCCTATTTGCCCGATGGCCGCCTGGTGGGAAGAAAACCGCCGGATATCCACCACCAGGCGGGGCTGGCCTGCAGCGACTGCCACACCGGGGCCGGGCTGATGAACCTGGGCGCCGACCCCGAGGGCGGCATCGACATCGCCTGCAGCGACTGCCATCGGAACCGAAACCCGCGAACCGAGGGCGCATCCGGCCGGCCCTTGAGCACCGCCAACGGCACGCCGCTAAGCCACTTGGAAACCGCCGAGGCGGACAACCTTTTACTGCGTCGAAGGCATGATGGGGTCGCGGTCCCGGTCCCGCAGATCCAGGACCGCCATGGGGGCGCTGAGCATGCCAACCTCAGTTGCCAGGCCTGTCATGCCCAGTGGACCCCGCAGTGCTACGGCTGCCACCTGGAATACACGCCGCAGGGGAAGCAGTGGGATCACGCCGCGCAAAGGCTCACCGCCGGCCGTTGGCGCCAAACCCGCTGGGCCACGCTGAACGCCGCCCCCGTGCTAGGCGTCAGTCAGACGGGGTCGATTGAGGTCGTGGTTCCCGGCATGACCATGAGCGTGCGGGAAAACCCGCCGCCGGGCTCTGCCGAAGCCGCCCGCAACCGCTTTCAACGGCAATTCGCCCGCCTGGCGCCGCACACCACCGGGGCGGCGCGAACCTGTGAAGACTGCCATCACTCGCCGCGCACCCTGGGCCTCGGCGCGGGTCGCCTGTGGTTGCAAGACGGGGCGCTGCGGTTTCACCCCGAGCTGCCGCCGCAGGCCGACGGCCTGGCGTTGGACGCCTGGACCGGCTTGGACGCCGCAGAAGACGCCGCCACGGATCCGCGCCCCTTCACCCCGGGCGAAATCGAAAGCATTTTTCGGGCGCTTGACGCATCGCCCTGAGGTGCGATCTTTGGGACAATTCTGACAACATCTGCGGGCCTTTTCGCGGTATCCTTTAGCCCGACCTTCTTTCAGCACGACAGACCTCAATGATGAAAATTTGGCTAATCCTGCTGTTTTCCTGCGGCTTGTCTTGGACCTGGGCCCAGGACCCGCGACCGCCGAGGCCCGCCGAGGCTGCGCAGTCTGCGGACAACGACATTTCGCCGGCGGCCCTGACGCCGGCGGAAAAGAGCTGGCTGGCGGACCACCCCGACATCAAGTTCTCGGCCTTTCTGGATCAGGCCCCCTTCGTGGTCCGCAACCCCGACGGCTCCCTCGGCGGCATTATGATCGACCTGTTCGCCCACCTGAGCCGCGCTATCGGCCATGAAATCGGCTTCGAGGTGGCCAAAACCAACGAACAGCATCACAGCCTATCCAAATCCCCCGGTCTGTACGGCAACAGCGCGGTGATCAAGACCCCGCAAAATGAGTCCCAGTACCTGATGACCGAGCCCTATCTGGTGACGCCCTTCTTCATCTTCACCACCGGCGACAAGCTGGGCGAGATTCAGGACGACGCCGACCTCAAGGGCCGCAAGGTGGCGGTCATGAAAGGCCATCGCGCACAGTTGCAATATTTGCAGGACATCGGCGACGTGGAGGTGTTCACCGCCGACTCCCCGCTGGAGCAGATGCGCCTAGTCACCTCGGGCCAGGCCGACGCCCTGGTGGGCTATATGAGCTACCCGTATTTGATCAACAAATACCTAATGGTGGATCTGGCCATCGCCTTCGTGTTCAAGTCTGATTTAGGCGTGCGGATAGGCATCAACCCCGAACACCCGATGTTATTGCAGATCCTCAACAAGGCCATCGGCGTGCTGGATGAAGATGCGCGCCAGCGGGTGCTGGCCAAATGGACCGACATCGCCCGGCTCGACGTCCCCCGCGAGTTGGCCCTGAGCCCCGAAGAAAGCGCTTGGCTGGAGGCGCAGCCGGTGCTGCGGGTGGGCGTTCGCGGCGACTGGACGCCGGTGGAATACCTGGATGCAAGCGGTGCATTGCAAGGCATTTCCGCCGACTATCGGGAACGCCTGGAGAAACTGCTCGGCGTGCGCCTGGAACCGGTGCATGCAGGTAACTGGGGGCAGACCCTCGACCTGGCGCGCAAAGGCGGCGCGGACCTATTCCTGTCCCTCCACCCCACGCCTGAGCGGCGGGAGTTTTTGAACTTCACAGAAAGCTACCTGGCCATGCCCATGGTCATCTTCACCGGCCCCCAGGCGCCCTATATCGGCGACCTCGACGAACTCGCCGGGCGCCGAGTGGCGGTGGCCGAAGGCTATGCCGCCCAGGCCCTATTGGCCGCCAATCATCCGGCCATCGAGCTAATCGCGGCCCCCGACCCCGAAACCGCGGTGCGCCTGCTGGCCAGCGGCGAGGTCTACGCCTTCGTCGGCAACATCCTCACCGCCGGCCACTATATCGCCAAGCTGGGGCTGACCCAACTCCGGGTCTCCGGCGACACCCCCTACCAATATCGGCAGGCCTTCGCCGCGCGACAGGACTTGCCGATGCTCGACCGCATCCTGCACAAAGCCTTGGCCTCGATCCCCCAATCCGATCGCCAATCCATGCATCAACGCTGGCTCACCATCCGCTACGACCAAGCGCCTGACTATGCGCTGCTGTGGAAGATCCTCGCCGCGGTGGCCTTATTGTTCATCGTCTACACCTATTGGAATCGACGCTTGGCGGCCGAGGTGGTGCGCCGGCGCGCCGCCGAAGAGCGGGCGCGCTCCTCGGCCGCCCAGCTGAGTTTGGCCAAAGAGGCCACCGACACCGCCAACTCCGAACTGCAACAGAGCGTATCGGTGCTCAACGAAGGCCAACAACTGGGGCGCATCGGCGGCTGGAGCTACGACGTAGCCAGCGAGGCCTTTTGGTGGACCGACGAACTGTTCGTCTTGCACGGGCTCCCCATCGACCGCGAGTCGGCCGCGGTGCGAGACCAGGTCGCGCGCAGCATCGAGGGCTATCCCGAGGGCGACCAGGAGCTGGTGCGGCATTGCTTCCGGCGCGCCATCGACGAGGGCCTGCCGTATGACATGGAACACCGTTTCACCCGCTACGACGGCCGCCGGCTGTGGCTGCGCAACGTCGGCAAACCCATCTTGCGCCACGGCAAGGTGGCTCAGGTGGTGGGGGCGCTGATCGACATCTCGGAACAAAAGCGGGTGCAGCAGGAACTCACCGCGGCCAAAGACGCCGCGGAGGCCGCAAATCGGGCCAAGAGCATCTTCCTGGCCAACATGTCCCACGAGCTGCGCACGCCGCTGAACGCGATTCTCGGCTTTTCGCAACTCATGGCCCGTGACGCCAGCCTGGGCGATTTGCACCGCCGCCAGCTCAACACCATTAACCGCAGCGGCGAACACCTGCTGGCGATGATTAACGACGTGCTCGACCTTTCAAAGATCGAGGCCGGCAAGATCGAGCTGCACCCCGAATCCGTGGATCTGCCGGGGATGTTGAAGGACATCGGCGAAATGTTCCGCTTTCGGGCGCGCGAGAAATCCCTCGCCTTCGGCATCGACCTCGATTGGACCCTGCCCGCACGGGCGCGCCTGGATGCCGGCAAACTGCGCCAGATCCTGATCAACCTGCTCGGCAACGCCACCAAATTCACCGAACACGGCGAGATCCGCCTGCGCGCCAGGGCCAACCCCGGCGACGCCGCCCAGCTCTGCCTGGAGATCGAGGACACCGGCATCGGCATCCCGCACGGGCAATTGGACGCCATCTTCCAGCCCTTCGCGCAAGCGGGCGACTCGCTGGTAAAGCGCAAGGGCACCGGCCTCGGACTGGCCATCACCTATTCCTTTGTGGAATTGATGGGCGGCGGCATCGAGGTGCGCAGCACGGATGGACAAGGCAGTCTGTTTCGGGTGACGGTCCCCATCGAGCCCCTATCCGCCGCACTCAGCCCGAGCGCCCGCACCGACAGCGAACCCGATAGCCGCGTGTTGCGCCTGGCGCCGGAGCAACCGGCCTGGCGCATCTTGGTAGTGGACGACGACGCACCCAACCGCGCCTTGTTAAAAGACCTGCTCACGCCCATGGGCTTTGCGGTGCGCGAGGCCGCAGACGGCCTGGAGGCGGTGCGAGAATTCAAAGATTGGAACCCGGAACTAATCCTGTTGGATATGCGAATGCCGGTGATGGACGGCTATCAGGCCGCGCGCACGATTCGCGCCCTGCCAAAGGGATCCCAGGTCAAGATCCTGGCCCTGACCGCCAGCGCCTTCGAAGAGCAACGCGCGGAGGTCTTGGAATCCGGGTGCGACGAATTGATGGTGAAACCCTTCAAGACCGAACGCGTGCTGCGCACCATGGGCCGCCACCTCGGCGCCGAGTACCTGTACACCAGCGGCCCCGCCACCCCGGTGGACGACGTCGAGGCCTTGACTGCGGCCGACCTGATGCGGCTACCCGACCCGCTGTTTAGCCGCCTCCAGCAAGCCATGCTGACCCTCGATACCGATGCGCTGGAGCAAATGGACAACGAAATCCGCAACCTGAACCCGGAGATCGCAGACAGCCTCAAACTGCTGGCGGAGAATTACCAATACGACGCCCTGCAAGACCTGTTCGAACAGGCCCGCGAGGACCGCGCAACCTAACCCAGCCGCGTTGAAATAACGCAACCCAAGGGCTTTGATCGGGACCGAGGCGAAATGAGCCATTAAACCGCGAATGGACGCGAATAGACGCGAATACCCCGCGCGGCGCGTTAGGCGCGCCAACCACGAAACTCGAATTCAACCCCCGCCTTGCCGCGCGCCGTAACGCACCATCCCCGCCCCGGCGCCGGCCATGGTGCGTTACGCCCCGCTGGCGGTTCAAGGTTTGGTGCGATCACCCGGATTCCGGGGTATTTTGAATGCGGGGGTCTTGGGATAGGCGGGGCTAACGCACCCTACGGCGAAAAGGAAATAACGCCAAGACCGCCAAGGACGCCAAAGCGTAATAAGACCCCGATAACCCGCAAAGCAAAAATTCGTGTCTATTCGTGTTTATTCGTGGTTCTTCTCCTTCTTCAAAACTCAAGCTTCAAACTTCAAACCTCTAATAGCCGAAACCCATCCGCCCCCATCATCGCCAGCCGCGCGCTGCCGTAGGCCGCCTCGGTCTGCGCCGCCCGCTGCACCTGCACCCCCAGCCGGCGCCGGCGAATCGCCTCCCAGGCCGGATTCACGCTGCCTCCGCCGGTGCTGTAGACCCGCCGCAGGCGGGGGGCCCCGAGTTCGGCCAGGCGCGCATAGCCCGCGGCCTCGATTGCGGCCAGCCCCTCGAACAAGCCCTGTAAAAACAAGGCAGGATCATCCGGACGCGGGCTCAGGCGCGGCGGCCATTGGGGATCGTTCACCGGAAAACGCTCCCCGGGGCTGCGCAGCGGGTAATAATCCAGGCCGCTCGGGGTCTCGGGCCGAATCCGCGGGGTCAGGCCTCGCAACGCCTCCGGGGTGAAGAAATCAAGCAGCACGGCCCCGCCGCTGTTGGAGGCCCCGCCGCAAATCCAGCAATCCCCCAGGCGATGACTGTAAACCCCGTATGCAGGGGCGAAGATCGGGGTCTCGGAGACCAGCTTCACCACCAGCGTAGAACCGAGCACCGTCACCCCCTCGCCCGGCGCCCGCGCCCCGGCGGCGATAAAGGCCGCGGTGCTATCGGTCGCCCCGGCGCGCAGGCGCAAGCCCTCCGGCAAGCCGAGTTCGCGCGCCGCCGCGGGATCGATCGGCCCCCAATCCGCGCCGGCTGGCGAAACCTCCGGCAGCACGTCGGGCGGGACCCCGAGCGCGTTCAGCCAATTCGGCCAGCGACGGGTGCGCGGATCGTAACCCAGCTTCAGCGCATTGGTCTCATCACTGCCCCCCTGCCGGCCCAGCATCAGACCGGCGATCCAGTCCGCCTGATGCACCACCCGGTGCAGACCCGGATGCCGTTCCAACAGCCACAGGCATTTCGCCAACGCAGAGCTGGGACCGCGGGCAGCGCTATCCGCCGGGGCCGCGGCGGCAATCCGCCGCGCCTGGGCGCTTGCGCGGGCGTCGTTATACATCAACGCCGGCCCCAAGGGGCGGTCATCGGCATCCAACGCCAGCAGCGTAGCGGAGGTGCCGTCGATGGCCAAGGCCCGCGGTCGGCCCGCGCCCAAACGCCCGCTCAGGGTCCGCACCGCCCGCCAAACCGCGTCCCGCCAAACCGCCGGATCCTGCTCCGCCGCGGCGCCGCGACCCTCGGGCAACGGATACCCGACCCGCGCCTCGCCGCGCCGCGCACCCTGCGCATCCAAGGCGCAGGCCCGCACCCCGGAGGTGCCGAGATCGATGCCGATAAACAGCGGGTCCGCCATGGTCTTCAACCCCCAAGCCGAATAAGCCTGCGCGCAATCTTTGCTTCACGCGATAAAGGCTGTAACCCGTCTGCACGAGCACAGCCGCTCAACCAACCGCCGCCCAGGTTTTTAACCAAAAATCCCGCTGCATCCGCTGCGTTTCTATGAACCGCTGTTTCCGTCTCCCCCGCGGGCGGGCTATAGTGGGGAGTATAAGGGATTAGGATGCCGAGCAGACCAAGGCATGATGCCAACCCATTCCCGGAAGGTTTCGGAGAAGCACCGATGATTCGACGCCATTTATTCCTCTTCCTCGCCGCGGCGGCGCTGCTGCTCGGCATCCTGCTGGCCTTGCTCTGGACCGGGCGCGCGCCCCTGCCCGGGGCCGCGCCGCCGTCCGCCGAATCCGCACCCGTGCGCCAACTGCGCTTCGGCCACAACACCCCGGAGGACAGCGCCCTGCACGCGGCCGCCGCGCGCTTCGCGCAGCAGGTCGCCGAGCGCAGCGGCGGGCGCCTGCGGGTCGCGGTCCACCCGGCGCAGCAACTGGGCAACGATCACCAAATGGTGGAAATGGCGCGCGCCGGCGAGTTGGATATCCTGCTCACCCCCACGGCCAAGATGAGCGTGCCGTTGCCGGCCATGCAGTACGCCGACCTGCCGTTCTTCTTTCCCGCACGCGATGACCTCTACGCCATGCTCGACGGCGAACCCGGCCGCATGCTGCTCGACAAGCTGCACAGCATCGACCTGGTGGGCGTCACCTTTTGGGAAAATGGTTTCAAGCACTTTACCGCCAATCGCCCTCTGACCCGTCCGCAAGACTTCGCCGACCTTAAGATTCGCACCATGAAGAGCCGCATCCTGATGGAGCAGTTTCGCAGTTTCGGCGCAACCCCCATCCCCATCGACTTCCACGCCACCCGCGCGGCCTTGGCCGACGGCGTGGTGGACGGTCAGGAAAACCCGCTGGTGGCCATCTACAGCATGGGCTTTCACCAGGTGCAATCGGACCTAACCCTGTCCAGCCACGGCTATTTGGGCTATGTGCTATCCATTAGCGCCAAGGTGTTCGAGACCCTGCCCCAGGACCTGCGCCAGATCCTACTGGAGACCGGCCGCGAACTCACCACCTGGGAGCGGGCCGAGACCCACCGCCGGGAACAGGACCTGTTGCAACGCATTCGCGACACCGGGGTGACGGTGCATACCCTGGACGAGGCCGCTCGCCAGGCCTTCGCCGCCCGCACCGCGCATATTCCGGGGTTGTTCGAGGCGGTGATCGGCCCCGACCTGCTGTCCAAGACCCAAGAGCTGCTGTTCGAGCGCTACGGCGAGAAAGACGCCATCGTCATCGGCCTGGACGCCGACCTGTCCGCCGACACCCGCGCCGCCAGTCTGGCAATCAAGCGCGGCGCGACCCTGGCGATCGAACAACTCAACGCCGCCGGCGGGGTGTTGGACGGCCGCCCCCTGCGCCTGTTGGCCCGCGATCATCGCGGCCAACCCACCAAAGGCGCGGATAATATCCATTGGTTCGCCCGCCAGCCGCGCGTCGTCGCCATCCTGGGCGGCCCGCACAGCCCGGTGGCCATCGCCGAATTAGAGCCGGTGCATGCGCACGGGATTCCGTTTATCGCCACCTGGTCGGCGGCGGCGGAGGTGGTGGAAAACGGCCACCGGCCCAACTACGTCTTTCGCGTCTCGGCCAACGACCGCTTCGCCGCCCCCTTCATTGTGGAGCACCTGCCGGAGTCGGTGGAACGCCCTGCCCTAGTGGTGGAAAACACCCTTTGGGGGCGTTCCAATCAACAACGGATGCAGCGCCACATCCAGTCCCAAGGCGGGGCCTTCGTCTACACCGAGCGGGTCAACCGCGACCAGCAGCTCGACGCCCTGTTACAGCGCCTACAAGAAAACCGCGCCGACGCCGTGGTGTTGGTGACCAGCCCGCAGGAAGGCGAGCGCCTGTTACGCGCCCTGGCCGAAATGCCCGCCCCGCCGCAGGTAGTGGCCCATTGGGGCGTGGCGGGCACGGACCTGTGGCGCCGCAATCAGGCCGCGCTGCGGCAACTCGATTTCAGCTTTTTCCAAACCTTCACCTTCGCCCACGCCGCCAACCCCCAGGCCCTGGCGCTGGACGAGCGGTATCGCACCCGCTACCGCATTGCGCCAAACCAGCCCATCGTGGCCCCGGTCGGCGTGGCCCAGGCCTATGACGCCGTGCATCTGTTGGCGCGCGCCATCCAACGCGCCGGCTCCGCCGAAAGATCCGCCGTCCGCGATGCGCTGGAGCGCATTCCCCGCCATACCGGGGCGATCAGGGTCTATGCCCCGCCCTTCACCCCCGAGCGGCACGACGCCCTGAGCCTGGAAGACTACCATATCGCCCGCTTCGACCACCGGGGGCGCATTGTGCCGTCCCGACACGGGGAGCCCCCAGCGCCGTGAACGACTCGGCCTTTAACGGCGGCCGCAAGAGCCTGCGGCGGCGCCTGTCTTACCAAATCGCCGGCTTCGTGGCCCTAACCATGCTGCTGGTGACGGTGTTGGCCACGCTGCTGCTCGACCACTCGCTGAAGAACCAAATGCAGCGCATGCTCGGCAACCTCACCCACGCCTCCCAAATGCTGCTGGAACAGCGCCTGGCCTACCTGCTGGAAAACACCCGGCGACTCACCGAAAACCCCTTCGTGGTCAATGGCCTGATCGATCCCCAGGGGCGCGAGACCTACCTGCCCAAGCTGGTGCGCAACTTCGCCGAAGGACGGGATGTGAAATCCTTCTCGCTGGTGGACTTCGATGCCCGCCCGGTGTATCAGGAGCAATCCCTGGTGGGCGACTACAACCGCTCGCCGGAGTTGCGCAGCGCCCTCGCCACCGGTCAGCCGGCGCTCTACCTGCGCCCCGAGGCCCAGCGCTTGGTGATCGTGGCCCCGGTGGAGTATTACCAAACCACCCAAGGCGCGGTGGTGGCGGAATTCAACCTCCGGGCGCTGGCCGCCCGCGCCCGCCCCGCTGAACCGCAGGCGCGCTTCCGCCTGCTGCACCGGGGCCAGCCGCTGCTAACCGCCAATCCATCCGCCGGCGTCACCTATATCACCCACAGCCTGCCGGGCGACGCCGCGGCCCCGCTGCTGCGCACCCTGAATGCCACGGTGGAAATCGGCCTGCCGGAAAACATCTACTTGGCCCCGGTGCTGGAGTCGGTGCAGCACTTCATGCTGCTCGGCGGCCTCTTTACCCTCGGCGCCCTCTTCGTCTCCATTTGGATCGGCAACTCGGTCGCCAGCCCCATCCTCACCCTCTATCGCCGGGTGCGTCAAACCGACGGCTCCTCCGCCGAGCGCTGCAGCCCGTTAGGCACCCAGGACGAGCTGGAAGAGCTGGCCCAGGCCTTCGACCAACGCACCGACGCCCTGCGCGCGATCCAGGGTCAACTGGAACAACGGGTGGAACAACGCACCGCCGAACTCTCCGCCGCCAAGGTCCAGCTGGAGGAGAGCCGCTCCATCCTGGAAAAGGCTCAAGAGATGACCCACCTCGGCAGCTGGGTCTGGGACCTGGAGCGCGACGCCCATAGCTGGTCCGACGAGCTGTTCCGCATCCTCGGCGCCGCCCCCGCGGAGCGGCCGCCGTCCCGCGCGCTGTTTTTCGAGGCCGTCCACCCGCAAGACCGCGAGCGGGTGGAGCGCGCCCTCGAAGCCGCGTTGCGCGATCCGGCCCGGCCGTTTCAGTTGGAACACCGCATTCTGACCCCGAACGACACCCAAGAACGCCATGTCCAGCAAGTGGCCAAGGTCCTGTTCGACCACCGCGGCAAGGCGCGGCGCATGCTCGGCGCCGTGCTCGACATCACCGAACGCAAGCGCAACGAAATCGAGCTGCGCCAGGCCCGCCGCGACGCCGAGTCCGCCAACCGCGCCAAGTCCGATTTCCTGGCCAATATGAGCCACGAAATCCGCACCCCGCTGAACGTTATCATCGGCATGTCCGGCCTCGCCCTGCGCGCCGACCTGCCGCTGCGGCAACGCAACCACATCCTCAAAGTCCACCGCTCGGCCGAATCCCTGCTCGGCATCATTAACGACATCCTCGACTTCTCCAAAATCGAAGCCCGCAAACTCGACCTGGAACAGATCCCCTTCGAGCTGCAAGAGGTGCTGCGCGACCTGGCCAACCTAGTCGGCCTCAAGGCCCAGGAAAAGGGCCTCGAATTCCTCTTCGACCTCGGTCGCGAGCCGGTGCCGCCGCTGCTCGGCGACCCCTTGCGACTGCATCAAATCCTGCTCAACCTAGGCTATAACGCGGTCAAGTTCACCGATCAGGGCGAAGTGGTGCTGCGCGTGCGCTTTGCGCCGCCGGCCCGCGCGGGCGAGCCGCTGCAACTGCATTTCGCGATGCGCGACACCGGCATCGGCATGACCCCCGAACAGCAGCAACGGCTGTTTCAACACTTCACCCAGGCCGACAGCTCCACCACCCGCCGCTTCGGCGGCACCGGCCTCGGCCTAGCCATCTCCCAACGCCTCACCGAGCTAATGGGCGGCGAGATTCAGGTCGAAAGCAGTTACGGCCAAGGCAGCACCTTCCACCTCCGCCTGCCCTTCCCGCCCGCCCCGGCCGCCGCCGCCGCCCAACCCGAGTCCGCCACCAAGCTGCGCGGGCAACGCGTACTGGTGACCGACGACAACGCCAGCGCCCGCCGCCTGCTGGCGGACATGCTCCAAGGCCTCGCCTTCGTGCCGGAAGTCGCGGCCAACGGCGCCGAGGCGCTGACCAAGGCGCAACAGGCCGTGACCGATCAACGCCCCTTCGCCGCCGTGTTAATGGACCTGCGGATGCCCGACATGGACGGCCTGGAGACCGCCCGCGCACTGCGCCAGCGCCTCGGCCCCGCGGCCCCGCCGGTGCTCCTAGTCACCGCGGCCGAGGCCCAAGACCTCAAACAAGAAGCCGCGTTCAGCGGCGTCATCGCCAAACCGGTGACCCCCTCCACCCTGCTCGACGCCCTGCTGCTGGCCTGTGGCTGCCAGGAACGGGCGCGCCCGCACGACGAAACCGCCGGCGAACAGGAACGGAAGAACATGGCGCGGCTCGCCGGCGCCCGAATCCTGTTGGTGGAAGACAATAGGCTCAATCAAGAACTGGCCGTAGAGCTGCTGCAAGAGGCCGGGGTCCGCACCACCCTCGCCGACAACGGACGCGAGGCCCTGCAACGCCTGCAACAGCAAGCCTTCGACGGCGTGCTAATGGACATTCAAATGCCGCTGATGGACGGCTTCGCCGCCACCGCCGAAATCCGCAAACAACCCCGGTTCCAAGACCTGCCGATCATCGCCATGACCGCCAACGTAATGACCGGCGACCGCGAAAAGGCCCTGCGCGCCGGCATGAACGACCAAATCGGCAAGCCGCTGGACGTGCCCCGCATGTTCCGCACCCTGGCCCGCTGGATCGTCCCGGCGCAACCCGCCGCAACCCCGGCCGCGCCGCCGCCCGCGACCGAGCAGCCGCCGCCCCCATCGCTGCCGCAGGCGCTGCCCGGCGTGGATATGCAGCAAGGTCTCGAAAACAGCCGCAACCGGACCGCAACCTATGGCAAACTACTGCGCATGTTTCGAGATCATCAACGCCGCTTTCCCCAACAATTCCGTGCGGCCCTGCAACAGGACGACGCCGAGACCGCCATCCGCCTCGCCCACACCCTGCGGGGCGTGGCCGGCACCATCGGCGCCCGGGACCTGGCCAAACAGGCGCAGGCCTTGGAACAGGCCTGCCGGCAACAACCCCGGGACGCGGCCCTGGAGACCCTGCTGGACGCCCTGCAACAACGGCTGGAACCCTTAATCGAGGCCCTGGACCAAGACCTGCCGACCGCGGCCGAAACCGCCGCAGAGACCGCCGAGACCGCCGACCCCGCGGTGCTTGGCCCGCTGCTGCGTAAACTCGACCAACTCCTGGCGGCCAACGACACCGAGGCGGTGGAGCTGCTCGAAGCGGCTCGCGCACCCTTGGCCGGACACTCGGCGGCGGCAAAGCTGTCTGAACTGGAAGAGGCGGTGAATGGTTTCGACTTCGACGCCGCGCAGCGCATGCTGGACGACCTGGCGCAGCGCCTGCACATCCCGCTAAAACCTTGAGCCCGCCCCGTCACCTCTAACTGGAAACCTAGAATGCCCTCGGACAAGCGACAACGCGTGCTGGTGGTGGACGACACCCCCGAAAACATCGAAGTGCTGCGCCAAACCCTGCGCGACGACTACGCGGTCATGGCCGCCATTAAGGGCGAAAAGGCCCTCAACATCGCCCGCGGCCCCACCCCGCCCGACCTCATCCTGCTCGACATCATGATGCCCGGCATGGACGGCTACGAGGTCTGCCGCCGACTCAAGGCCGACCCCGCCACCCGCGACATCCCGGTGATCTTCGTCACCGCGCTAAACGAAACCGGCAACGAGGCCCAGGGCCTGGAACTGGGCGCCGCCGACTACATTCGCAAACCCTTCGAACCCATCCTGGTGCATGCGCGGGTGCATAACCACCTGGAACTCAAGCGCCACCGCCAAGAACTCGAAGACCTAGTGGCCGAACGCACCCGCGAACTGGTGCTGACCCAAGACGTCACCGTCGAGGCCATGGCCTCCCTGGCCGAATACCGCGACCCCGACACCGGCGGCCACATCAAGCGCACCCAGCACTATGTGCGGCGGCTGGCCGAGCACCTGCAACACCACCCCGACTACCGCGACTACCTCACCGCGGACACCATCCGCCTGCTCTATCAATCCGCGCCCCTGCACGACATCGGCAAGGTAGCGGTGCCGGACAAGATCCTGCTCAAGCCCGGCCGCCTCACCGACGACGAATTCGCAATCATGAAGCGCCATGTGGAATACGGGGCCAACGCCCTCGCGGTGGCCGAACACGGATCCCACGTCACCTGGTTCCTGAGCCTAGCGCAAGACATCATCCTCGGCCACCACGAAAAATGGGACGGCAGCGGCTACCCCAACGGCCTCGCGGGCGACGCCATCCCCATCGGCGGGCGCCTGATGGCCCTCGCCGATGTCTACGACGCCCTGATCAGCCGCCGCTGCTATAAAGAACCCTTCTCCCACCACCACGCCCTGGAGATTATCCGCGAAGGCGTCGGCAAACACTTCGACCCGCAAATGGCCGAAACCATGCTGGAAATCGCAGACGACTTCAAACAGATCGCCGAACGCTACAAAGACCGCGCCTGAAATGCGTGCGCCGCCGCCGTCCGTTGGTCCGGGAGACACCCGCAACGAAAGACAGACCGTTGCCGGCTCATTGCCAGAGACATCGTGCCTGAGCGCATCCATCGGACCCCGCAAAGCCATGGGATGCGCCGACGAACAAGAGGAAGGAGTCGTCATGACCCGAACCGCGACACGAAAAAAGCTGCCCATCGGCATTCAGACCTTTCGCAAGATACGCGAGGAGGACTGTTATTACGTCGATAAGACACAGCACCTGCTCAAACTAATCGACGAAGGCGTCCACTATTTCCTCTCCCGCCCCCGCCGCTTCGGCAAGTCGCTGCTGGTGGACACCCTGGCCGAGCTGTTCGCCGGCAACGAGGGGCTGTTTCAGGGCCTGTATATCCATCCGCTTTGGGATTGGTCACGGAGCTACCCGGTGGTGCGTTTCAGCTTTTCCGATGGGCTGCTCAAGAGCCCCGAGGGGCTGGAGTCGCACATCCGCGCCCAACTCCAGGACAACCAGCGCCGCCTGGGTGTGCAATGCACCCCCCCTTGGGATGAGTCGGTCTCCCTCTGCCTCGCGCAACTCATCCGATTGGCCCATGAAAAACACGGCCAACGGGCAGTGGTGCTGGTGGATGAATACGACAAGCCGATTCTCGATAACCTGGGAGACCGGGAACTGGCGCGGCAGATGCGGGATGATTTGCTAGACCTTTTTTCCGTGTTCAAGGAGCACGGCGAAGACATTGAATTCTCCTTGATCACCGGTGTAAGCGAGTTTCCGAAGGCCGCCCTGTTCAGCGGGCTGAACAACCTTGAAGACATTACCTTGCTGCCCGACTACTCCAGCCTGTGCGGCTACACCGAGCAGGACCTGGAGACGGTCTTCGCCCCGGAGCTGGAGGGCCTTGATCGGGACAAGATCCGCCACTGGTACAACGGCTACAACTGGCTGGGCGAAGCCGTTTACAACCCCTTTGATGTGTTATTGCTGCTGCAAGATCGACTATTCCGCCCCTGGTGGTTCGAGACCGGTTCGCCCGCGTTTCTAATCGATCTGCTGATGGAGCGACAGATCTACACCCCCGAACTCTCCGCCCTGCAAACCGACCTCTCCCTGCTCTCCAGTTTCGACGTGGACCACATCGCCACCGAGGCGCTGTTGTTTCAGGCCGGCTATCTGACCATCGGCGACGTGGAAGACGTACTGGGTATGCAACAATATACCCTGCGCTATCCCAACCACGAGGTGGAGACCTGTCTGAATCTCTTCCTCGCCCGCGCCCTGGTCAAGGATCCCTCTGCGCAAAACCACAATGGGATGCGCCTGTACCGACTCCTGCAGGCCAACGACTTCGACGGCATGCAGGCGCTATTCACCGCCTTCTACGCCGGCATCCCCCACGCCTGGCACGCCAATAACCCGATTCAGGAGTACGAGGGCTATTACGCCAGCGTCTTCTACAGCTACTTCGCCGGGCTGGGCCTGGATATCGTGTGCGAGGATATGTCCAGCAAGGGGCGGCTGGATATGATGGTCACATTCAACCGGCAGTACTATCTGTTCGAGTTCAAGGTGGTCGAAGAGACCCCGAAAGGCCGCGCCCTCGACCAGATCAAGGAACGCGGCTACGCCGACAAATACGCCGCCGCCGGCTGGCCGATCCACCTAATCGGGATGGAGTTCAGCAAGGAGAGCCGCTCGGTGGTCGGATTCGAGGTGGAGCATTGGGAGAAAAACCAGTAACGCCGGCTCGCACGAGGCCTGAGTCCCGAAAGGTGCTGGAGTGTCAAACGCGAGTTTGACCCGGAGGCGATTTTTTCACTCGACCGCGGGAGGTTGGGGCTTTAACCGGGGCGATGCCCCTCCGGAAGCAGGGCGAGATGGGCGCTTACCTTGGGACCTCTCCCGCTTTCGACTCCGGTTCGAGTCGTTCGGAGCATTCCCGATCTGTGGCGCCCTCCGAGCTTTCGGTGCCCGAGCTGAGCTTTTGATACCAGCCGAGGCCGATCACCAAGAACACCGCGGCCACAAGGAGCGCGGTGGGATAAATGAGTTGTTCCATGGCGGTGGTGCCGGTCTCGAAGATGAACACTAAGGCCTCCAGGGTGACCGCGATGACGATGATCACCAGGAATTTGGTCAGGGTGCGGCGGGCCTCGCGGGGCGAACGGAGTTCGCGCTCCCGGGTGACTTCTTCTTCGTAAAGGTATTTCGCGATGTCGAACACCGCTAAGGCGATGACCGTGAGGCCGATGGCGTCCAAGGCGGCGCTAACCAATTCGTGCGTCCCGGCGATGGCCAGGAGCACGTCCCGCAGCCCCACCAGGATTAACAACAGACTGAGCAGACTCAGCACTACGCTGGAAAATAGATACAGCAGGTTGGTGAGGCGATTAAAGAGCATGCCTCAGGCCGCCCTGCGGCGGTCGAACACGGCGAATTGCTGACCCAAGCCCTGGCCGCGCGGGGCTTGGTAATACAGCTCGGCGAGTTCAAAACAGGCGCCGCTCGGCAAGCCGTCGCCTTCCACCAAGGCTTGGTAGTTGCGCCCCCCGAGCAGGCAATGGGCCTGGGTGAGGTAGAGCCGGTCCAAGGCATCGGCGACCATTAGGGTATGCAACACCTGCGGCCCGGCCACCACATACACGCTGCCGAAGCCGCCCCGCCCCAAGGCGGCGCGCAGTTGGCCGCCATCCACTCTGGCCCCGGCGCCGCAAGTCCAAACCTCGGCCCCGGCCTGTTCGGCGCGGGCGCGGGCCGGGCCGGCGGCAGCGTCGCCAGTGGCGATATAGAGCGGACGATCAAAGGCGGCGATGGCGTCGAAATCCAGGTCCAACCGCCCCGAGACCACCAATAGGGCGGGCTGCGGGGACAGGCCGGCGGCCTGTCGCCACGGCGCCAGGTCCGGGTGGCGGGCGTCCAGCGGAACGCGCTCCGCCAGCGGTTTGTCGGCCCCCGGGCGGAGGAACTGGCCGCTGACCGCCACCACCTCGGCCTGCGCCGCCAACTCTTGAAACAGCCGCCAATCGTCATCATTGGCGATGGCCCGGGGCACGCCCAGGCGCCCGGTGTCGGCGCCTTCCACGGCAATGCGCCCGTCCAGGCTCGCCAAGAAGTTGGTGTAGATGAAGGGCGCGCCGCCCGCCGCGCGACGATCGAGCCGATGCTCCAGAAAGAGCCCTTGCAGGGGCTTCTCTTCCAAAGGCTGGGGGTGCAGCGGCCGCACGACCGCGGGCGCCGCGGCACTCATGGCGCCTTAGGCCCCAGCAGCAGCCAAACGATAAAACCGACCAGCGGAAAGAACACCACCCCGAGGATCCACAGCGTCTTGCCCAGGTTGCTCGCCGTGCTTTGCACGATGTTGACGATGGCCCAAATATCGGCTACCAATAACAGGAAACCGAAAAAACCCGTGAGTTCAAGCATTGGCTTCTATTCCCCTTTTTCGCATGAAACTCAATTAGAGGTTTGGGCTAACCAGGGCCATTCCAAGGGGACGCCCGCGGGGAGAACCCGCTAAGGGGATGCGAAAAAAAACCGCCAACCCCGCCCTCTGCGCGGCGGCCGGCGCTCGACGCGGACAAGGGCGCCGCCTTGGAACGAGCCCGGCAAGGCGGTGCGCGGCAAGCCCCGACAGGGGGCGGTGACCCGCGCCAGCGGCGCCTAGGGGCCGGCGCGCCACCCAATCGGCCGCATTTTTTGCTCCGCACTAGTGACAAGACCCGCCCCTTGCCGCTATGATGGGGAGTTTTTCGTGGCGTCAATTGCGCACAGGGAGCTTTCGCTGGTGTTTGATCTCTCGCGGGTCGCCACGACAGCTGCTCGGCGGTCGCTCACGGCTAGCGCCCGGCCACCCGTTTTGATCCACACTTTTTAACTGACTGGTTAGAGACAACGACATGGCAGACCTTTCCAAATACCGAAATATCGGCATCTTCGCCCATGTGGACGCGGGCAAGACCACCACCACCGAGCGCATCCTCAAGCTCACCGGCAAGATCCATAAGCTGGGCGAGGTGCATAACGGCGAGTCCACCATGGACTTCATGGATCAGGAGGCCGAGCGCGGGATCACCATTCAGTCCGCCGCCACCACCGCCTTTTGGAAGGATTACCGCCTGAATATCATCGACACCCCGGGGCATGTGGACTTCACCATCGAGGTGTACCGTTCTCTGAAGGTGCTCGACGGCGGCATCGGCGTGTTCTGCGGCTCCGGCGGCGTGGAGCCCCAATCCGAGACCAACTGGCGCTACGCCAACGAGTCCGAAGTGGCCCGCGTGATCTTCGTCAACAAGCTGGACCGCATCGGCGCCGACTTCTACCGCGTGGTCAAGCAGGTGGAAGACGTGCTGGCGGCCAAGCCGCTGGTGATGGTGCTGCCCGTCGGCGTCGAAGACCAATTCAAGGGCGTGGTGGACCTGCTGACCCGCAAGGCCTGGGTTTGGGACGACTCCGGCGACCCGATGAACTACGAAATCATCGACGTGCCGGAAGACATGGTCGATCAGGTGGAAGAGTGGCGCGAGAAGCTGGTCGAAACCGCGGTGGAGCAGGACGACGACCTGATGGAGCAGTACCTGGAAGGCGAGGAGCCCTCTGTGGATGACATCAAACGCTGCATCCGCAAGGGCACCATCGCACTGGACTTTTTCCCCACCTACACCGGCTCCGCGTTCAAGAACAAGGGCGTGCAGTTGGTGCTGGACGCGGTGGTGGACTTCCTGCCCTGCCCCACTGAGGTCAAGCCGCAACCCGAGGTGGACGCCGAAGGCGTCGAAACCGGCGAATTCGCCGAGGTGGATCCGGCCAAGCCCCTGCGCGCGCTGGCGTTCAAGATCATGGACGACCGCTACGGCGCCCTGACCTTCACCCGCATCTACTCAGGCACCCTGAAAAAGGGTGACACCGTGCTCAACACCTTCACCGGCAAGACCGAGCGCATCGGCCGCATCGTCGAGATGCACGCCGACGAACGCATCGAATACGATCAGGCCACCGCCGGCGACATCGTGGCCCTGATCGGCATGAAGAACACCCAAACCGGCCATACCCTGTGCGATCAAAAGCATCCGGCCACCCTGGAGCCGATGGTGTTCCCGGACCCCGTAATCTCCATCGCCATCGCCCCCAAGGACAAGGCGACCGTAGACAAGCTCGGCATCGCCCTGAGCAAGATGATGGCCGAAGACCCGTCCTTCCGCGTCGAAACCGACGAGGACAGCGGCGAGACCATCCTTAAGGGCATGGGCGAGCTGCATCTGGACATCAAAATCGACATCCTCAAGCGCACCCATGGCCTTGACGTGGTGGTGGGCAAGCCCCAGGTGGCCTACCGCGAGACCATCACCAAGCGCGTGGAAGACGGCTACACCCACAAAAAGCAGACCGGCGGTTCCGGTCAGTTCGCCAAAATCGACTATGTGGTGGAACCCGGCGAGGTGAACAGCGGCTTTGTGTTCGCATCCACAGTCACCGGCGGCAATGTGCCGCGCGAGTTCTGGCCTGCGGTGGAAAAAGGCTTCAAGAGCATGATGGGCGAAGGCACCCTGGCCGGCTACCCGGTGCTGGACGTGAAGGTCACCCTCACCGACGGCGGCTTCCACGCCGTGGACTCCTCCGCCGTGGCCTACGAAATCGCGGCCCGAGCCGCCTTTCGCCAGTCCATCCCCAAGGCCGGCCCGCAACTGCTGGAGCCGATTATGAAGGTGGACGTGTTCACCCCCGATGACCATGTGGGCGACGTGATCGGCGACCTCAACCGTCGTCGCGGCATGATCAAATCCCAAGAGCCGGGTCCCACCGGCGTGCGCATCAAGGCCGACGCCCCGCTGGCGGAAATGTTCGGCTACATCGGAGACCTGCGCACCATGACCTCGGGCCGCGGCCAGTTCTCCATGGAATTCGCCCACTTCGCGCCCTGCCCGAACAACGTGGCCGAGGTGGTGATCAAGGAAGCCAAGGAACGTAAAGGGGAATAAGCCGCAAATCGCAGCCGCGCCCGGCCCGCTGCAATCAGGCCGGGCGCCCCAAACGCCTCTCGGAACCCAAACTCCAAGACCCATTGAACAAGGTAACCGCCAATGCTTTCCGAACATCACGACATTGACCACGAATTCCCAGAATTCCACCAAAAACTGCTGGCCTTGCGCGAAAAAAACGCCGATTTCGACGCCCTGGTGGCCAAGCACGACAAGCTCGACGACGAAATCCGCGAACTCGAAGAGCAGCAGATCCCGGTGGCCGACGAGACCATCGAAAAGATGAAGTTCGAGCGCACCGCCCTGAAGGACCAAATCTTCCAACGCCTGCGCGTGGGCTGACCTAGCGCCTAGTACGACCGCGCACAAATCGGTTTTTAGGAACGCAGAGGGCGCGGTCGGTCAAACTCGCGTTGGATCCTCCAGGGCGTTCGTCGTCGCGCTGGAGCGCGCGGCGAGGAAAAACACCCGAGGGAGCGGATTCGCACTCGTCCCCACGCGCCGCGTGGGGATGCCGCCGCGGCGCGCTGCGCCAAGCACCCCTGGGGGCGCCATACCAAAACCCTTAAAGATTCACCAACCTTTCAGGGCCGTGCCCATCAAGGCGCCGGTGATGGGCGCGGCGCTGATAGATCGCGACCAAAACCAATGATTGGGGGAGCGCCTTTGCCCATCCTGCGCGCTCCTCGCGACTGGTATAGGATGTGCCGAGAGAAACGAGGCGCATCGCTTCGGCTTTGTGATGCGCCTCGCGGCACTCGGCACATCCTATCCGACTTTTTTACCCGAAAGCCGGGGCGCCGAAAATCGTGGAAATTGGCCACACAATGGCCGCACCCCTCGCACTCGTCCCCACGCGCCGCGTGGGGATGCCGCCGCGGCGCGCTGCGCCAAGCACCCCATGGGGGCGCCATACCAAAACCCTTAAAGATTCACCAACCTTTCAGGGCCGTGCCCATCAAGGCGCCGGTGATGGGCGCGGCGCTGATAGATCGCGACCAAAACCAATGATTGGGGGAGCGCCTTTGCCCATCCTGCGCGCTCCTCGCGACTGGTATAGGATGTGCCGAGAGAAACGAGGCGCATCGCTTCGGCTTTGTGATGCGCCTCGCGGCACTCGGCACATCCTATCCGACTTTTTTACCCGAAAGCCGGGGCGCCGAAAATCGTGGAAATTGGCCACACAATGGCCGCACCCCTGCGGGATTTATGCCGACGCCGGCAACCCGGGCCGGGCGCTGCGCGCCCCGACCGGGTCCCCACGCGGCGCGTGGGAACCAGATGGTTTGATACTCCAGGCCGCTCGTCGCCACGCCGGGGCGCGCGGCGAGGAAAACACCCGTGGGAGCTGGGCAAGAAAGGCCCTCTGCGCGGTCTGTGGTCCTCTGCGTTGCTAAGAACCGTGGCCGACTAGCAGCTCGCGCAACACCACGGTGGCGTAGGCGCCCGCAGGCAGACTGAACGCGAGTTCGAGTTGGTCGGGCTCGGGAAAGCGCCAGGATAAATCGCTGGGGACTAATCGTAACGCCCGTCGTTCCTGATCCAGGCCGGCCCGCTCCAACCCGGCGCAGAGTTCAGGGTCCGCCGCTGCCACGGCCGATTCCAAGGCCCCGGCGGTTCCGGTCGCCATAGATTCGCCCTGTCCCCACAGCGGACCGGTGGGGTGAATCTCCAGCGCGGCCAGCCGCGGGGCCGCGGTTTCGTCTTCCGCGGTGAGCGCAAAGCAGGCCCTGCGACCGTCCAGCACCATCACGTCGCCATCCAGCAGTTGATCCCAGGTCGCCGCCTCCACCCGCCGAGCCAATAGCTGATTGAAAAGATGCGAGCGTGCGGCGGACAGTAAAAGGCCGCGCTTATGCCGGTCCAGGCGCGGGCCCTGGCCGCTGAACAAGGCCCGCGCCTGAGCTACATTATCGTCCTCGCGCCCGAAGCGCTGTTCACCAAAGTAATTCGGTACGCCATGCGCCGCGACTCGCAGTAATAGCTTTTCCAGCGGGCCTCGGTCGCCTTGCAGCTCCCGAATCAGCAGCCGAAACCGATTACCGCGCAACGCCCCGCGTTTGAGCTTGCGCCGGTGGCGCACCCGCTCCAGGATCTCCACGCCCTCCAGTGCGAAGGCGTCCCAGTCCGGCTCCGGACGCCCCGCCATGCGCAGGCTGAACCATTGTTCGGTGACCGCGCAGCGGTCTTTCATCCCGGCATAGCTCAGGTCCCGCCCGGGAATGCCGGCAAAGGCGGCTAGCCGTCCCCCGACCCAATGGGTATTGGCGTCGCGTTTGCGCACCAATAACAGCAGGTGCTCGCCCTCGCCATCCGGCGCCCAATTGGGAAGCTCCCAAACGCGAAAATCCTCGGGCACGGCACGCACTCGGCCGCGCGCCGCGGGGCCGCCGTGGGCCTGGGGCAAATCCTGCACCGAATCATTCATCGAGCAGCGCCACCGCGTGACAGGCGATGCCCTCCCGGCGACCCACGAAGCCCATGCCTTCGGTGGTGGTGGCCTTGAGATTCACCCGCTCCAAGCCGAGCCCCAGGTCCGCTGCAATGCGCCCCCGCATCTGTTCTTTGTAAGCCGCCAGCTTCGGGGCCTGGGCCAGCACCGTGAGATCCACATTGCTCACGCGCAAGCGCTGTTGGGTCAACAACCCCGAGACCCGGCGCAGCAAATCGCGGCTATCCGCGCCCGCGAAGGCGGCATCGGTGTCCGGGAAATGCCGGCCGATATCGCCCAAGCCGGCGGCGCCGAGCAGGGCGTCGCACAGCGCGTGCAATACCACATCGCCGTCCGAGTGGGCCGCCAGGCCCAGTTCGTAGGGCACCTCCACCCCGCCCAGGAGCAAAGGCCGCCCCGCGGCGAACCGATGGGCGTCATAGCCATGACCGATACGCATCTAAGTTTTCTCCATACTGAACAAGGATTCCGCCGCCGGACAAGCGCCGGGGCTATTGGGGCGGAGTGGCATAGCGCTCCAGCAACTGAATGATTTCGTCGGTTTGAAACCCTGCGGCGAGTTCGAGCAGGGGCTCGCTGAACTCGGCATAGGCCGGATCGAGCGCCTCCAGGGTGCGGCGAATGCGCGGGATTCTGCCTTGGCGGGCGAGTTCGCGCAATGTTTGGAGGGTCTGCGGGGGCGGCGCCATCGGCAGTCGGTCCTGCGGTTTCGGCGCAGCGGTTCGACGCCCCTGCCAACGCAACCCCAATACTTCGCCGATGCATTGCCAAAGCTCGGCTTCCTGAAGCGGCTTTTGAATGAAGCCGCTGAAATCCGGGTTGTCCTGATTGATCGGACAGCTGGCGGACACCGCGACCACCGGCAATTCCGCACACCCTGGCAGTCGATGAATCCGTTCGGCGGCCTGGTAACCGTCCATTTGCGGCATCATCAGGTCCATGAGCACCAAGTCGGGCGGCTGATCGGCGACCTGCCGCAGGGCCTCGGCGCCGCTCACGGCTTGGTCGATCTCGAACCCCACTGACTCCAACATCGCCTGCAACAGCATGCAGTTGTTGGATTGATCATCCACCACCAGAATCCTGCGCCGGCGACCGGAATAACCCGCCACCCGCCGAACCGGCATCGGCCTGCAGCCTTGCGCCGGCAGGCGGACTTTGAAGCCGAAACAACTCCCCTGACCCGGCTCACTGCGGGCTTGAATGCGGCCGCCCATCAGGTGCACCAAATGCAGACTGATACTCAGACCCAAGCCGCTGCCCTCCCCCGAGGCCCGCGCCTCAGGCCCCTGCTCGAAGGGGTGAAAGAGGCTCTCGGCCAGATCCGGGGCGAAACCGATGCCGGTATCCGATACGCTGAACTTCAGCCGGCAGGTCGGCCGCCCCGCGGAGTCGCACACCACGGGCTGCTCGTCCCGCGCCTGCACCCGCAGCACCACTTGCCCGTGGTCGGTGAATTTCACCGCATTGGTCAGCAGGTTGAGCAACACCTGGCGCAGACGCACCTCGTCACAGTACACCGCCTCGGGGAGGTTCGGGTCCAGCTCTTGCACCACCTCGATGCCTTTCTCCGCCG
Source organism: Gammaproteobacteria bacterium (assembly GCA_011389885.1). Classification (GTDB taxonomy): domain Bacteria; phylum Pseudomonadota; class Gammaproteobacteria; order Chromatiales; family Chromatiaceae; genus JABBTK01. The sequence continues at coordinate 36,104 of JAABTK010000044.1, forward strand.
CGCGTCCGGCGATGATTTGCACCAAGCTGCGGAGCATCGGGGTCAGCTCGGCCCATTGCGGCGAAAGCTCCACCCGACCCGCTTCGATCTTGGCCAGGTCCAGCAGGCTGCCGATCAGGCTTTGGAGGTGGCGGCCGCTTGCGTCGATAATCCGCACGCCTTCAGCCAGTTTTTCGGGCTGACGCTCAAGGATTCGGGCGTACCCCAGGATGGCATTGAGGGGGGTGCGCAATTCATGGCTCATGTTAGCGAGAAATACGCTCTTGGCGTGGTTTGCCTGTTCCGCCTGCTCCGCCCGCTGGCTTGAATCCCGCGCCCGGGCCTTGGCGTCCACCTGCCGAGACAGGTCCAGATGCACCCCATCCACTTGGATGGCGACGCCATGGGCATCGCGTTTGATCGCCGCCGCGCAGCGTAAATGCCGCACCCCCCCTTGCGGCAGCGCGACCTGATAGCGCAGCGTGCAGGAGGCGCGGGCGGGGTCTTCTAGGGCCTCTCGCCAGGCCGCCTCAAACGCCCCCAGGTCCTGCGGCGCCACCCGTGCGTGCCAGGCCTTTAGGTCGCCAACCGGTGCGTCACCCCCCAGCAGGCTGTGACTGCGCCGATCCCACTGCACGACGCCGCTTGCAAGGTCCCAACTAAAGGCCCCGGCGCCGCTGGCCGAGAGCAGTGGGGCCAAATGCTCGGGGCCGGGTCCGAACCCCCGGCCCGGGCCTAGGGCATCCGCCGACTCAGGGGCCGCGCCGCTGCCGGCCCATCGCGCCCGGGCTTGCTCGATCAGCTCACGCAACAACGCCATCGCCTCGGTCCTCGATCATTCTGCGCCCCGCCGCCGCCCCTTAGGCGTGGAAGACGGCCTTGTTTCTGCACGAGAAAAAAGGGCCTGCGTCGCAGGCGCTGCAAACACATCTCCGGATTTCATTTTCAACCTGCTAGAATAGCATTCCGGTTCGACGATTGGCGGGGGTTCTTATACCAAGATTGCGCCGGATTCGGGTTCGCCAACCAGGTGCGGCAACCGGCGCATAGCGGCTTAGTAGCGGTTGCCGCAACGCCATTGGCGGACGCAAAGACCAGCTAGATGGTATAAGAACCCCCGGAAATCGTCTTAGCATTCTTCGGTTTAAGGTTAACATCCATGGCTTTTCGTCTGCACCCGCTCGGCCTCGTCGGTTTCCTAGTGCTCGCCTGGTTCGGCCAAGGCGCGGCCTTGGCCGCCAGCTATAACGTGGAGTTGTTGCTGTTGCGCTGGGACCAAGGCGCATCCCGCGAAAACTGGTCGGCCAACAACGGCTGGGATACTCGCACCCGGCTCCCTGAGGCGGACTGGAGGCCCTTGCCCGAATCGGCCTGGGCCTTGGGCTCGGTGGCGTCGGCGCTGGATCAGACGCGCGGCCGCGTGACTCCGATTTTCCATACCGCCTGGCGCCAGCAGGCGCCCAACCGCAGCAACCCGCTGGAGGTTCCGGTGCGTTCCGAACAGACTACGGCCGATGGTCGGCCGCGGGTGGAGGGCAGCGTCGTCACCACCGCCGGGCGCTTTCTGCACCTGGAGCTGGATCTGTTAGTGCGCGAGCCTGGCTCCGCCGCCGCAGGCTCCGACCCCGGCCCGAGGCTTTATCGCATCCGCGCCCAGCGCAAGATGAGCCGCAACCAGTTGCATTATATCGACCACCCAAAGGTGGGGGCGTTAATCCGCATTCAACGCTGAGCCCGGCTCAGGGGACCGCCGCTAGCTCCTGTTGTATAAGGTCAAGCTTTTCCAGCGGATCCGCAGCGGCGGTGACGGGGCGCCCGATCACCAGGTAATCGGCGCCGTTACGCAGCGCATCGGCTGGCGTGGCCACCCGTTTCTGATCGCCGGTGGCAGCCCATAGCGGACGCACCCCAGGGGTCACCAGCCGAAACCCCGGCTGCACCGCTGCGCGCAAGGCCTGCGTCTCTTGCGGCGAACACACCACGCCGTCCAGCCCCGCGGCCTCGGCCAAGCGGGCCAGGCGCAGCACATTGTCCTGCGGCGAGCCGGCATAGCCGATGGCCTCCAAGTCCGCCTGCGCGAGGCTGGTGAGGATGGTGACGCCGATTAACAGCGGGCGCTCGGGTTGCTGCGCCAACACCTCGCGCGCCGCCTCCATCATCCGCGGTCCGCCCGAGGCATGCACATTTATCATCCAAACCCCGAGATCCGCCGCCGCTCGGCAGGCCGCGGCCACGGTGTTGGGGATGTCGTGGAACTTGAGGTCCAGAAACACATCAAACCCGCGCCCGCTGAGTTCACGCACGAACCCCGGCCCGAGGCGGGTGAACATTTCCTTGCCCACCTTGAGCCGACAGCGCTCCGGCGTAAGCTGTTCCACCAGTTGCAGGGCCGGCTCTTCGGCGGGGAAATCCAGGGCGACGATAATACGGGATTCGGATCGGCTCATAGCGGCGCGACGCCTCCAGGTCAGGGGGTTTTACAGGCGGCGAGGGTTTCCACGGGCTGCACGCTGCTCCAGGCTTTGCAGCCGGGGCATTGCCAGTGCAGCTCGCGGGCATGGAAGCCGCAGCGTTGGCATTGATAGCCGCTCCAGTGCTCGACTAAGTATGCGAGCATGGCGGACACCGCAGACCGCGTCTCGGCGGGGATTTCCGCACGATCCGCGATCTCCAGCTCCATGAGGCGCTTCAGCCCCAGCAGGCTCGGGTGCTGACGCAGGTGGCGGGCGATGAAATCCGCCGCCGCCTGCGGCCCGGATTCCGCCAGGTGGATTTCGGCGCGGGCCAGCATGGCGGCCACGCCGCCGCGCTTCGCGTACACCGCATCCAGGTAGTCGCGCAGGCGCTCCGGCTGGCCCAGCTCGCGATAACAGCGTTCCAGATCCGGGATCCATTCCGGCAGAAAGGCCGGGCTGAAGGCCTCCAGTTCGGTGAGGATCGTCAGCACCCGTGCGCAGTCGCCGGCGCGGCGCGCCATGCGGGCCTGCAGGATGCCGGCCCGCACACAGCCGGGATCACTGGTCAGGGCCCGGTCGAGCAAGGCCCGGGCCTCCGGCTCCGCCCCCTTGCGGAGGGCGGCTTCGGACATTTCACAGTAGTAGTGGGCGCGTTCGGTGGCCAAGGATTGGCCCGAAAGCCGCTGCTGCCGGTCGGCCACCTCCAGGCAGCGCTCCCAGTCCTTTTCCTGCTCGTAGATGGCGCGCAGGTTCTGCAACGCCTGCTCGCGATACAGCGGGCTTTCGGCGAGTTCGCTAAACAGGTCCTCGGCGCGGTCGAACAGGCCGGCGCGCAGGTGATCCTGCCCCAGCTCCAGCAGCGCCAAGGCCCTTTGTTCGATCGTGAGATTGTCCCGCGCCACTAGGTTTTGGTGGATGCGGATGGCGCGGTCCACCTCGCCGCGGCGGCGAAACAGGTTGCCTAGGGCCAGGTGGGTCTCTACGGTTTCGTGGTCCACCTCCAACAGCCGGGTAAACACGTCGATGGCCTTGTCCGGCTGTTCGTTCAAGAGGTAATTCAGGCCCTTGAAATAGCCGGGGTCCGGCCATCGACGGCCCTCGACCGTCCGGCGCTCGCTGCGCTTGGC
>JAABTK010000045.1 GCA_011389885.1 Gammaproteobacteria bacterium
GCGACTCGGCATCTATCGGGATTTTATCGTCAACACGAAGACCTCAAGCCGGGTTTTATCCACCGTATTTCTAGGACGCATCGCAAATATGTTCTCGGACCTCAAGTTGCCCGATGGCGAGTTGAAGCGTGATGTCCTGGATTTGGGGCGCTATTTCAGAGAGATAAACGGAGGTGAGTCCTGTGCTGCTGGGAGCTAATTCGTGGGGATACCTCAGGGATCAAGACCGTTTGCGCCGCAGCCATCCTGCTGTTGCCCGCCACACCCGCCATCGCCAAGCTGGATGTCGTCGCCAGCAGCTCCAGCACCGGCGCGCTGGTGCGGGAGATCGCCCGGGAACAGGCCAACCTGACCATCCTCGCGCCCCCCGACCGCGACCTGCATCACCTGCAAGCCCGCCCCAGCATGATCCGCGCCCTGCGCGGCGCGGATCTGGTGGTCGCCCTCGGCGCGGACATCGAGGTGGGCTGGCTGCCGCTGGCGATCAACCAGGCAGCCAATCCGGACATCCAGCCGGGCCGTCGCGGCTACTTCGAGGCCGCGGCCCAGGTCCGCCTGCTGGATGTCGGCGGCCCGGCGGACCGCGCCCTGGGCGACGTCCACCCGACCGGCAACCCCCACCTCAACATGGACCCGCTGCGCATGGCCGAGGTAGCCAAGGCCTTGGCGGAGCGCCTGGCGATGCTCGATGGCGACAATGCCGAAGAGTATCGCGCCCGCGCCCAGGCCTTCGGCCAGCGGGTCGAGGCGCGGGTAGCCAGCTGGCGTCAACGGCTCGTCAATCCGCCTGGCGTCGTCTCCTTCCACAAGGATGTCATCTACCTGCTCGACCGCTTTGGCATCCCGCTCTGGGGCACGCCGGAGCCGGTGCCCGGCGTGCCGCCAACCGCCTCCCACCTGCGCGGCTTGATCGAAGAACTGCGCGGTCGTAGCGGTCTGGTGGTATCGACCCCCTATCAACTGCAACAGCCGCCCGCCTCCATCGCCGATGCACTGGGCTGGAAACAGATCCGCCTGCCCCTGGAACCGCCCCTCGACGCGGATGGCGACGGCTACCTGGAGCACATGCAACGCTGGGTCGATGCGTTGGCGGAAGATTGATCCCAAATTCGGCGATTGAAGCCACAGAGACACAGAGAGAACATCGACAAAACAATGAGTTACATAACGCCATCAGGTCACCGGCAAGTTTCTCAAAAATACCGATGTCGCCGATTGGAAATACTCCGTGTGCTCTGTGCCTCTGTGGCTAACCGTTCTTTCCCAGGGTGATGTCCCTGCCCCTGCTCAACGCCGACGGTCTGGTCACCGGCTACACCGCACCGGTGATCGGCCCCCTCTCTTTCTCCGTCACCCCCGGCGAGGTGGTGGGCCTGTGGGGCGCGAACGGTTGCGGCAAGTCAACCCTGCTGCGCGCCATTGCCAACAAGGCGCGAGTCTTCGCGGGCGACCTTCAACGCAAGCCCGGCCTGACCCTGGCGTGGCAGATGCAGCAACCGATCCGCCTCGACGAAATGCCCCTCAACGGCCACGACTACCTGCGCTACGCCAAGGCCGATCGGGAGACGCCGCCGGAACGACTACGCCCCTGGCTGGATCGGCGAATCGACGCCCTGAGCGGCGGCCAGTTTCAGCTTCTCGCCGTGTGGGCGATCCTCGGCGGTTGGGCCGATCTGGTGCTGCTGGATGAACCCACCAATAACCTCGACCCGCAAGGCGAGCGGATCCTCGCGGAGATCCTGAAAAACGAACAGGGCGAGCGCGCGGTGCTATTGGTGAGTCATGAACACCGCTTTCTGGAGCAGGCCTGTGATCGGGTCATCAAGATCGCCTGATGATGACTTTCGACACGCTCTTTGCCGTGCCTTTCTTAAGCGGCCTGCTGATCGCGGCGGTGCTTTCCGCGGTGGGCGTGCTGCTGCGCCTGCGGGACGAGTGGCTCGCCGCTCTTGGTTTCGCCCACCTCGCCGGGGCCAGCGCCTTGATCGGGCTGGCCATCCATCTGCCCGCGGTCCTCGGCGCGACCTTCGGCGCCGCCCTCGGCGCGCTGATCAAGACCCTGGGGCGCTTTCGCGGCAACTCCGTCTACGCGCTGATGATCCTCGCCGGCTGGTCGATCAGCCTGCTGGTCGCCGCCAACACCGCGCTGGGCAGCGCCATCGGCCACGCCATGGTCGAGGGACAACTCTACTTCGCCGGCGTCCCCCACCTTACCGCAGCGATACTGCTGGCGGTCGCCACCCTGGCCGGTCTCTACTGGCTAATGCCGATCATCATCCGCGACCGCCTCTTCCCCGGCCACGATGCCGCCAACCGCCTCCCGGCATGGCGCTGGCACCTTGTCTTCGATCTGCTGACCGCCACCAGCATGGCCGTCGCCACCGCCACCCTCGGTCTGATGGCCGCCTTTGCGCTGGTGTTCATCCCCCCTTGGCTCGCCTTCCGTTTGGCGAAAAGCTGGAAACAGGCGCTGATGATCAGCCTGATTTTCGGCACGGCGACCTACATCGGCGCATTCCTGCTGGCGCTGCGGCTGGATCAGCCGTTCGCGCCGGTGCTGGCGGCCCTGTTGCTGGTTATCGCGGGCGGCGTCCGGGGACATTGGAAGAGTCGCGAGGTTTGACCACTGCCAAGGCATGACCGGCGCGGCTGTACTAATGCAGCAACCGCCAAGTGACTGTGAATAATGCGGGGATAGGGTATTGGTTTTTATATAAATAGTGTTATTACTTATTTAGCGGGTGCTGCACTAGAAGCTGACCTCGACCCCGAAGGCATAGGTCCTGCCCCGGGTAGGCAGGCCTTCTTCGGATGGAAGGCCGGAGGGGCTGGCGTATTCGGTGTCCAGCAGGTTGTAGAGCGTCGCGCTGAGGGTTACGTCGGGGGTCCATTCATAGCGCAACTTGGCGTTGGCCAGCCACACGGGTCGAAAAGGAGCCACAGTTCTTGCCAGCCTTTCGGTTAACGAGAACGGTGAACGATTTGCTCATTCTCTCCTCGTTATCCGTTCTCGTCGCCGTTCGCGTCAACCGATCTCCTCGTGCCGGCGCACAGGCTCACGCCTTGCCGTCCTGAATATCCTCGCAGAAGTGATATGCGCCCACGAGTCGGCTAAGATTCGGCGGTTCCTTGACGTCTATGCCTCACGTTATTAACATGGCGTTCCATGATAACTATTCGTGCGCTTATTACTTGCCGTACGGCTACGTTGGAGGTGACATGAAGAATAAATCCGGTGACAATCAGCTCAAGGTCTTTATCTCCACTCGCGAATCCACTTGTGAAGAATGTGGGGAAGCACTCGGCCATCACGCCTGGATCACCCTAAGGGATGAGAAAGGTGCCGCGTGCCTGACATGTGCGGATCTCGACCATCTCGTCTTCTTGCCTTCTGGCGATACGGCCCTTACGCGTCGTGCGCGCAAGCACTCCCGACTTTGTGCCGTTGTGTTGAAATGGAGTCGGACACGCAAACGATATGAACGCCAAGGCCTCTTGGTCGAAAACGAAGCCCTCGAACAATCTGAGCGCGAGTGTGAAGCCGACGCGACCCAGCGGGAGATTCGGCGTGGTCAGGCCGTCCTACGGCGTGCAGAGATCGATCAGGCATATATCCACGATTTTGCCAAGCGCGTTCGCGAACTCTACCCCAACTGTCCCAACGGGAGGGAGATGATCATTGCTGAACACGCCTGCCGAAAATACACCGGACGTGTCGGCCGCAGTGCTGCCGCCAAAGCGTTGGATGAGCATGCGATCCGGCTTGCCGTAGCCGCCCATGCGCGACATACAGAAACAAATTATGATGACCTTCTTTCGAGCATGGTCGAGCGAATAAAAGCGCGTTCAATGGTTCGTGGAGCAGTTTCAAGCGTCCTTGCGCAGTGGGGTGAATGACGCCGCTCACAAATCAGGCTGGCTGGCCGCATTACGTCAATGGGTGCTGACAGAATACCTATTCGACAACCGGAACGCCACCGATCAAGTGTTCAGGGAGTCGGGTAGAAATACGGCGCGCGCACCCTTAGGCTCGGGCTTGGCTGTGTCGGCGTTTCCGCTGTATGTGCCCGTCTAGCCCGAACCATAGCCCACGTTTCCGCAAGCCCCCCTCTCATCCCGGACGGTCGGTTTTCCCGAGTCCGGTTGGCGGCCAGTGAGCAGCCGTTTATTCATCGCCAAGCCTTCCCGCTCAGACCGGAGCTTAAGTACGCGCTCACATACACCCCGTCTCCGCACGGTTTACTCAACAACTATCCCAAGGCTCCGTGTCCACCGTTGATTGGGCACTGTGTCCCATGGTGGTGTCGACCGTTGGGCACTCACTGTACCGAGAGCCCCTTTGCCCGAGGGTCGGTGTGACCGCCTCTCGGCACGGGACTGCAACCCGTGTCGCCGGGCATTACCCCAGCTTTCTCGCTCGTACGGGCTCATGCGCCGGACCTCGATCCTCTCACGGCCTCGGTTTTACCCTTTCACCCTGAGTCTTTGCAGGTTGCTGCGCGCCCCTGCTGGAAGGCGGCCCTTCCCGGCGTTATCTCCGCGAATCTTTCTCCAGGCGCCTGGACCCTTACCCCGGCGCTCCCCATGGTGCATCGACTCGCTTCTTCCCATGGGACATCGGCCTTCCCCGTTTCCTAAGCAGGTCGGCATGCCACAAAAGTCCCGCGCAACGACTTCGGCGCGGAGGTTGTTCTCGGGGCTGCAGTCATTCACTCATGTTCAGGCCCCCGGGTTTGCTCGCCACCCAGGTCGTTCCCACCGCCGGAGCGGGCCTCTCGACCCCCATCCGGGGCAGCCGTGACTTTTACGTCCACGCCTATCACGGTACGTTACCTCACCGAGCAGTGGATATGCTAGCCGTCCGAATCGAGCAATTGACGGCAAAGGGACTTTCACCCTCTAAGATTCGCGGCCTTGCCGGCCGCTCCTAGGAAATCCAACCGCCTATGCCAAACTATACCCCCGACCGGGGGGGAGTCAAGGCTCGATTTGAGCCTCTCCCGACCACGGGAGGATGACCGGGACGCCAAAATCGGTCAGTGGGGATGTGTCGAAGGCGGTTTTTGTGGTGGGAGGAGGTAGGGGCGGGAGCAGGTTTCACGCAAACGGCAACGGCCGGTCAGGCAACCCCACAGCGGACCGCTACTAGGACACCCGTTGATCGTACTCGAACGAAGGCTCGGGCTGGGCGAGAGGGTCGCCCTGATGGTGATCCACTGCGTCGGCGGCCTCAGCCCCGGAGACTTTGTACCACTCCGGCGGTCCCCTGGCGGAGGCGATCCGGGGCGGGGGAAGTTTTTGGGTATCCGATTCTGTGCCCATTCTGTGCTCGGTGTCCCCGCGCCAGCCCCTGGCTCGAATCCGCCACAGTGAAAGCCGCGATGGAGCGTCCCCCGAACCTCCGGCCCGGAATAGGCCGCCCTTTCCCCCGACGAGCCCAATGCGGGTTGCCGCAGGATGACCCGTGCGCGAAACGCCTCCGGCCGCGCTTCGCCGCTCCTTCGCTTGCGGAAAATCGCCTCAGGCCGCCCGATTCACTCCAGTCCGGAGCCGTTTCCATCCAATTTGCCTGGGAATACCCCGCTCGCCTGCCTGCGCGGGTTGCTGATGCTTCAGGCTGCGGTTTTGAACCGAGCCTTGACTGCACCTCCGGATCGCTGGGATACTTCCGCGCGGGCGGTTGGATTTCCTTTCCTTTCCTTTGCAACAATGGATAGAGTGAAAAGGCTCAAACGGGGGTGTGACATTGCCAAGCGCATGGCCACGGGCTTAGAAACCCCCGCAGGAACCGGATGCGATTGCGCCGCCGCCAGACCCCAAAACCCCGGAGGCCGCTGTGTCGCAATCGATCACCCCAGGAGGACATGAATGAGACTGGCGATGCTGACCCTGGTGGTGGGGGACGACTACAAAACCTGCGTAAGCGCAGGTCTTCGTTCGAAGCAGCGGTACTGCGAGAGGCACCGCATCGATTGCATTATTGACGAAACCCGCTATTTACCCGACTGGCCCATACCCTGGTCCAAGCTGGTTGCCCTGCAACACCAGCTTGCGCGCTACGATGTGGTGTTCCTCAGCGATGCGGACGTGTTGATCACCAACTCGTCCTTCGATATTCGCGGGATGCTGGAGCAGGTATTTCGGCAGGATCGGGATCTGTTGATCAATTCCGAGCTGAATTTCGATCAGCAGGGCAGGGTAACCAACGCGATTCTCAACAGCGGTAATTTTTTTATCCGCAATACCGCCTGGTCGCAGGAATTTCTCGCTCGCTGGCAGGGGATGTCGGCCTACAAAGACGCCGAATACTGGGAGCAGAGCGCCCTGAATGCAGGCGACTTGGCCGTTCAAAAGCCGATACAGTACTGCTATAACCAGCACCTATTCAATAGCTTTGGAACGTCTTACTTCAACGGCTGGCAGCCGGGCGACTTTCTGCTACACGCCGCCCGTTGGCCAAGCCAGAGCCTCATGGCCTTGTTTCAATACCTCTCTCCCTTTAGCAACACCACGCCCGCCATGCAGCAGCCGCACCAGGGAGAAGAGATTGAGTACGATCGGCACAACTACACCCTGGGGGCATTCGGTCGCCTGATGGATGCCGTAGGACGCTATTGCGGCGATTGGTTTCCTCTTCACTCCCTGTCCTTCGATCTGCACCCCGGCATTCGTCGGTCCAAGGCCCTGCCCAGAGAGTCTGCACCGCCGCAGGTGCGGGATGTTGAACGGGCGGTGATGGTGCGTTTCAGCCATGACACCCATTGGTGGAGTTTTGATGTGCTCTAGGTTCCAGGTCTTGGCACCTCTCCCCTAGCCGGTGTGCGCGGACGCGGGGGGAGAGGCCTAGGCTGTCGAAATGCCCCCCCTATTCGGGTGCCGAATTTCCCGGTTTTTGGCTTTGATTCTCAGCCAGAAAGGCGGCTCTGCGTTTGCGCAACGTATAGGGGATATGCTGCGCTTCCCACTGGGCCAGGTCGTGGTGGGAGGTCTGCGCGAGGGCGTTGGCCAAGGTGTCTGGGTCGGGGTTTCCGCAAAGAGCTGGGAGCAAGAGCGTCGTGCGATTCATGTCGGCCTGCGGGCTGCGTTCGAGGATGTACTTGAAGTGGCCGAACAGGGATTCGATGATATCGCTGCTGACGATCAGCGGCAGCTCCGTGAATTCGCGCTGGATGGCGTGGTGGCGATCGAGCCAAGCGAGCAAGCGTTGTCTGACGACGGAGTTGGCGGGCAAACCCTCCGCAAGGTCGCGACACTGCGCGCCGGTGTCGGAATCGAGCCCTTTGTTTTTCAATGTGGCCATGACGTGGGAAACCGTCACCGCGGTGGCGGCGAAGGTGGTGATGAACGGGCGCAACGCGGAGAAGCCCGGCAGGGCCTTGCGCAGCCTCGCCAACACGCTGCCCTTTTTGGCGCGCCCTTTGACGGCCATCCGGTCGAGCATCTTCTCGCCCCAGCGGGCGAGCTTGCCGATGCTGAGAAAACGCCCCTTGGTGCGCAGCTTCGGCGGCACGAGGAACGCCAAGTCGGTTTGGCGCAGCGCCTTCGCCGCCTGCGTCGTCAACGCGGTGAAGCGTTTGTAGGGCGCGGTGTGCTCGAACTGCGCCTTGAGGGCGCTGGCCATGACATGGCTGATGTCTTCGATCACCGGGGCGGAGATCTGCGCCCGCTCCATCCACAGCCGCACGCCCTTGTTCAGCGTGGCGTCGCAATCCTTTGTAATGGCCGCCGGGGGGCCGGCACGCGAGAAGGTCGCCTCCAACTGCCGCGCCACCGTCGCCCCGTTGACCGTCTCCGCGATGGCCAGCCCGATGCACTGACAATCCTCCAGCCGGATGGCGAATCCGCGCTGCGCCAACGCCGCCAGCGGCACGCGCAGCACCACCAAGGCCTTCTTTGTGCCCACATCAATGGAGTGATCAATGATGGCCATCCAGGGCGCGGTGATCGGCGCCACCTGCTTGAGCAGCCCCAGGCCGATGCGCAAGCTCCAGTTGATCACCGAGGTGAAATGCGGCGTCCAGCCGCCGCCCCTCGGTGTTTGGCTCTGGAACAGCCCCAAGATGCGCGGCACGCTGCGAAAGGAGATCGTCGCTCGCAACACCAGCAGCACGCACAGGATGCGCACCGCATCCGCTTGGGCCAAGCTGTCGTCGGCTATCACCGGTGGCCGAAAATCGTTCACGATCGCTCGGAATCGCTGTTCACGTTCCCTCGGAATCCCCGTTCACGCTCCTTCGGAATCGCTGTTCAGGATGGGTCGGAATATGCACTTTGCGTTCCTCCTTCGCGTCCTTTGCGTTATATTTGCGTAGCCAGGCTTGGGGGCTTGCCAAATCCTCGCTTCGCTCGGGAAAAACTAAAGTTTTTCACTCCAAGCGGATTAAGGCCAAAAAACCTTTGCGCCTTGCGTTATATTTGCGTAGCTAGGCTTGGGGGGCTTGCCAAATCCTCGCTTCGCTCGGGAAAAACTAAAGTTTTTCACTCCAGGCGCCTGGCTTCCGGCTGGAGTGCAAAACTTTAGTTTTGCATGCGTCCGCCGGCTACTGGCCGCGATCATCGTTCCCGCCGCGGATTAGGGCCGATTTGATGATTAAGGTTAAAAAAATCTTCGCGCCCTTTGCGTTATATTTGCGTAGCTGGGCTTGGGGACTTGCCAAATCCTCGCTTCGCTCGGGAAAAACTAAAGTTTTTCACTCCAAGCGGATTAAGGCCAAAAAACCTTTGCGCCCTTTGCGTTCCTCCTTCGCGCCCTTTGCGTTATATTTGCGTAGCCAGGCTTGGGCTTCGTCCGGGGCGGCTGTAGGCGCTGTATAACGCAAAAGCCGCAGAGAGGACCAGCCTAGGCTGTCGAAATCGGGCCATTGTTCGAGCAAAGAATTTCCCGGTTTTTGGCTTTTATCTGCGGCGAAGAATGCTGCGCGTTTTTTGCGGCGAGCGCAGAGAAGCGAAGGTTTTTTCTTAGGCGCTTTGCGTCTTGGCCAAAATGGGCCTTCGTTGCCGATCTACTCGGGCTGGGAATGGCGCGTAGGATGGGCAAAGGCGCTCCCGCAAACCCTCAAAGATCCGCCAATCTTTCAGCGCCGTGCCCATCATGGACGCCTGTGATGGGCACGGCGCTGATAGATAGCGACCAAAACCAATGACCGGGGGAGCGCCTTTGCCCATCCTACGGCTATGATGCGCCTCGCTACGCTCGGCGCATCCTATGCGTTTTCTTGATCCCAAAGCCGGGGGGGTCCGAAAACCACGGAGATCGGCCGATTTCGACAGCCTAGGACTAGCCCCGCCCCCAATTCGCATAAAAAACCTTTGCGCCCTTTGCGTTATATTTTCGTAGCCAGGCCTTGGGGCTTCGTTCGGCCCGGCTAAAGCCACGATACTCCAGCCTGGCCGCTTGGCGTGCAGTTGGGTGCGTTAACCAAATCCCCGCTGCGCTCTCTGCGGTCTTCTGCGCCCTCTGCGTTCCTAGATGGCGTTTTTCCCGTTATTGGTGCGCAGGCGTACTCGGGCTAGGTCGCGGCCGCTTGTTCCAGCATTTCGGCGATCAGTCCTTCGAATAGGGCGACCTTGTAGCCGTTTTGGCTCATGGGGTCGGCGTCGGCCATGGCGGCTTGGGCGGTGTTGCGGATGGTCGCGGCGGTGAGGGTCTGGCCCTTGAGGGCTTGTTCGGCCGCTTGGGCGCGCCAAGGCACGGGGGCGGCGCCGGCGAGGGCGATGCGGCAGTCGCGTACCTGGTCGCCGTCGAGGTCGAGGTTGAGCGCGCAGCCGGCGAGGGCGAAGTCCCAGGCCTGGCGGGCGCGGACCTTGCGGTAGCGGCTGTAGCGGTTGGCCATGGCGCCGGGCAGGCGGATGGAGACGATGACCTCGCCGTCCTTGAGGCGGGTCTCGCGGCGCGGGTCTTCGGACGGCGGCATGTGCAGGTCCGATGCGGCGATGCGGCGGCCGCCCTGGGGGCTGGCGGTCTTGATCTCGGCATCTAGGGCGACCAGGGCGGGGGCGATGTCGGAGGGGTGGACGATGAAGCAGTCGGTCCCGCCGAGGATGCAGTGGTATTGGTTTTCGCCGTTGACGGCGAAGCACTTGAAGCCGCCCTTGCGCAGGCAGGCGAAGTCGCCGCGGTAGTACCAGCAACGGGGCTTTTGGCACAGGTTGCCGCCGAGGGTGCCCTGGTTGCGCAGTTGCGGGCTGGCTACGCTGGCGGCGGCCTGGGCCAGCGCCGGGTAGCGCTGGCGGATGGTTGCGTCTTCGGCGATGCGGGCCACGCGGGCCATGGCGCCGAGTTCAAGGCCGCCGTCCTCGGTCTGCCGGATGGCGTTGAGGTCCGATTCCAGGGCGCCGAGGCTGATCACCATGTCGGTGGTGAAGACGCCGTCGTGCAGGCAGCCGAGCAGGTCGGTGCCGCCGGCGTGCAGTTGGGCGTCGCCTTGGTTGAGGCGGGCCACCACGTCTTGCAGCCGGGTCGGGCGGATGTAGGCAAAGGCGGGCAGCATGTCAGGTCTCCTGATTCAGTCGCGGCAACAGGTCGAGCGGGTTGATGGGCGTGGCCATAGGTCGCACGCCGGTGGCGTGGTAGATGGCGTTGGCTATAGCCGGCGCGGTGGGGATGGTCACCGGCTCGCCCAGGCCTTTGGCCCCGACGATGTTGGCCTGGTCGTCGTTGAGCATGACCGGGTCGGAGATCAGCTCGGGCGGTATGTCCAGCGCGGTGGGCAGTTTGTAGTCGTGCCAGTTGGCGTTGCACAGTTTGCCCGTGGGGCCGTCGAGCACCCGGCCCTCGGTGAGGGCGAAGCCGATGCCCATGGTGACGCCGCCGATCAGTTGGTTGTCCCAGGTCAGGCGGTTGATCACCCGGCCGCTTTCGTTGGCGCCGAGCATGCGCAGGAGTTTCACCTCGCCGGTGCGGGTGTTCACCTCTAGCTCGCAGAACTGGGCGGCGAAGGGGGTGATGCTCACGTCATCAGGGTTGTGGCGGCGCTCGCCCAGGCCCACTACTACCTTTTGATTGCTCAGGCGGTCGAGGTCGCGGATCTTGAGCGATTCGAAACCGTCGGCGGTGCGGATCTCGCTGCCGGCGAACACCACTTGGTCGCGCCCCGCGCCGAGCTGCTTGGCCGCCATGTCCAGCAGTTGGTCCTTTACCGCCAGGCAGGCGCGGCGCACCGTGGGGGCCTCGGTGGGCACGGTCTTGCTGCCGCCCGAGGGGGTGGCGTATTGGCAGGTGCCGGTGTCGGCGTTCTCCACCGAAATGGCGTCCAGTTCCAGGCCCAGCTCTTCGGCCACTACCATGGCCATCACCGTGCGGGTGCCGGTGCCGATGTCGGAGGCGCCCATGTTGAGGTTGGCGGTGCCGTCGGCGTACAGGCGCACGATGACGGTGCAGGGCGGGCCGCCGTCGCCGACGAACCAGTTGGCTGCGGCCATGCCGACGCCGCGCTTGATGGGGCCGTCCTGCCGCTTCGCCGCTTCCGCGCGGGCGGCCTCCCAGCCGAAGTGTTGCGCGCCTTGTTCGATGCAGAGGCGCAGGCCGTCGGTGGTGTAGGGCAGGTTATCCTTGGCCGGACTGCCCTTGGGGATGTTCTTTAGCCGCAGCGCCACCGGGTCCATGTTGAGTTTTTCGGCCAGGGCGTCCATGGCCTGTTCCACCGCGAAGGCGCATTGCACATAGCCGGGGGCGCGGAAGGGGCGGGCGGGGCCGGCGTTAATGTAAACGTCTTCCAGTTCGGTGGCCACGTTGTCGCACTGGTAGAGGTCCTTGGCCAGCCAGTCGAGCAGGGAGGCGCCGCCGGCGGAGTAGGCCCCGCTGGCCCCGCGGCCGGTGAATTCGATGGCGGTGAGGCCGCCGTCCTGCCGCGCCGCGAGGCGGATGTCCATGCGGGTGGGCGGTCGGTTGCCCATGGTGAGCAGGGTCTGTTCGCGGCTGACGAACAGCTTGACCGGCCGACCGGTGCGCTTGGCCAGTACGGAGGCGATAATGGAGTAGCCGCCGGCGTCCAGCTTGGAGCCGAAGGCGCCGCCCATGTAGTGGCCGATTACCCGCACCCGCGTCAGGGGCAGGCCGAGGGTCTCGGCGATGCGCGACTGCACCGCATAGACGCCCTGGGTGGATTCCCAGACCGTGAGCTGATCGCCCTCCCAACGGGCCACGCAGCCGTGGCGCTCCAGCGGGGTCTGCATCTCGCTGGCGGTGCGGTATTGGCCGCTCACCTGCACGGCGGCCTGCTCAAGGCCTTGTTTGAGGTCGCCGCGGCTGTAGCTGTCGGTCTTTACGGTGTTGCCGTCGGGGTGGACCTTGGGCGCGCCATCGGCGAGGGCCGATTCCATGTCCGAGACATAGGGCAGCTCCTCGTAGCTCACCAGTATCCGCTTGAGGGCGTCGGCGGCGATGTAGGGGTTGTCGGCGGCCACCGCGGCCACCGGCTCGCCCTCGTAGCGGCAGGTGTCGTTGAAGATCCGTCCGCCCTGATGCCATTCGGGGTTGGCGTCCGCGTCGGCGCTGCTGATTACCGCATGCACGCCGGGTAGTTTGAGCGCGGCGCTGGCATCGACGCCCTTGATGCGGGCATGGGGGTAGGGGCAGCCGAGGATGGCCGCGTGCAGCAGGCCGGGCAGGCTCACGTCCGAGGGGTACACGGCCCCGCCGCTCACCCGCTCGAAGCCGTCTATTCGACCGTGACGCCGGCCCACGATGCGGGTCTGCTCGCCCCAGGGTTCGGCCTTGTCCTCAGCGGGGTTGTCCGGGGCCTGGGTGAACGGGGTCTGGCCTTCAATGTTCTGTGTTTCGGTCTCTTCGGTTGGCATGGTTCACCCCTTGCGTACTTTTGCCGCCGCGGCGACCGCATTGAAGATATGGGCGTAGGCGCCGCAACGGCAGAGATTACCGCTCATGGCGCTGCGGATTTCGTCCGGGCTCGGGTCGGGATTGCGGCGCAACAGCCCCTCCGCGGCCATGACCTGACCCGGGGTGCAGTAGCCGCATTGGAGTCCGTCCTCTTTTACGAATTGGGCCTGCAGGGCGCTCAGGGTCTCGCCGTCGAGCAGCCCCTCCACGGTCTCGATGCGTCGGCCCTCGGCCTCCACCGCCAGCACCTGGCAGGCGTAGTGTGGCACGTCATCGAGCAGCACGGTGCAGGCCCCGCACTCGCCGCGCTCGCAGCCCGGTTTGCAGCCGGTGAGCCCCAGCTCTTCGCGCAATACATGCAGCAGGCTCCAGCGGGGCTCGGCCAGCACGCTGTGCGGGCGGCCGTTTACGTCCAGCTCCACGCGGCTAAGGGCCTCGGCCGCCAGGGGCTGTTCCTCGGCCTCGGCGGCCTGGGCCTGATAGCCGCCGCCAACGGTGACGGCCACCGCCCCGGCGCCCCAGGACTTGATAAAGCCGCGCCGGCTCAGGTCCGGCCCGGCCGGGGTCTCGTGTTCGGTCTTTCTGGAGGTCATAGACGCCTCGATTAGGGTGCTCGCGGATCGGATCGAAACTCCGTCCTGTTTGAAACTCGGGTGGTCCGACAAACGTCTGTCGCCAAGGCTAAATGGAGATGCGTCGGCTTTCAATACGGGATGGCGCCGGGCAGGCCCTTCTTCAATGGGAGGCCGGGCTTTGGTTGATCTAGGTCAAGTGGAACCCGTGCGATTGGGCGCGGGGGTTTTGCGAAAATCGGCAATTTCTTCACAATCTCGCGAAGTTATTTGCACAGGGGCGGGGCGCGTGCGATTTTTGATCGATTCTTGACCAAAGGTTACGGATTATTGCTCGAATGCTTAAGAGGTAATGCGTATAACTTATTGATTTTAGGCATTGCGATCTCGAATTGTTCAATTATTGGCCAATCTAACGCCAGGCCTGTATTTACGCGGCCTGCGGGCTGGATTCCCTGTCTTTTCCACAAAGTTATCCACAGCTTCTGTGAAGAAAACCGGAGGCGGGGAGGGGAGTTGATGAGGGGGAATGTCAAGTCTTGACAGGGCGGGCGGGAAAGGCCTTCGTGCTCGGGGTGACCGAGATGCTGCTGCCCTTCGGTCTCGCCAAACCCTTCGGGATCTGGCCGCGGGCGGGGACGGCGTTGATGTTCTTCATCGGTTGCCTTTCCCCGCGATCGATCCGCCGCCATCCCCGGCATCGCGCAAAGAGCCTGCGTAAGGCGCCGCCGGGGTGGCGGCGTTGCGCATCCTCTACCGCATTCGGTCGGCGCTCGCGATCTTCCGTATGGGCGTCTCGGTAGCAGGAGGGTGAGCGGGTGACCGGGGTTTCCAGCATAAATCCGAGCGGGGTTTGGGTGAGGATGAAGTCGCGGGAGAAGTCGAAGGCGTTCACGTCGGCATGTCCTCCGGACCCAGGGTGATGTTCATTTTTTCGCAGAAGATGTTGACGAAACGGTTTCGGTCGTGCTCGTTGTCCGGAGCCATGGGGCGCCGCCATCGAGGTTCTTGGCCCTTTCTCGCCAAGACGCACAGGGCGCAAAGAAAAAACCTTCGCTTGTCTGCGCCGTCTGCGGTTCTCTGCGTACTCTGCGTTCCGCGAGCGCCTGGGTCGTTTCCTATACCTTGGCGCCGCTGTACCCGGCCAGGGGGGGGCGCTGATTTGCGGTGGTGATTTAGCTCGTGTGAGGCATTCCATCGCAAGGAGTCACAACGAAACCCTAGCTAACGAGCGGTGTCAGCACGGCGATCACAGACACTCCGCCGCCGCCACGCACCGAATTACGCCGTATTCGTAGGCCTGGCCCAGGTCGTCGAATACGGCCTTGAGCTTGTCTTCGGCGCAGGCTTCGGGGCGGGCCTGGATGGCAAGGGTGATGGCGTCGTATTCGCGGTCTTGCAGATTCACCGCCTTGCGCACGTCGAGCAGGCCGGCCTCTACGGCCTGGGACAGGTGTTCGTAGATCGTTGAGGCCTGGCGGCCGCGGCGGCGGGCGATTTCTTCCACCGGGATGCCTTGGGCGAACAGGTCTAGGCTGTCGTTGACGGTTTCGCTGAGGTTGTTGTCCAGCAGTTCTGGCAGGGGGTGTGCGGCCACGGTGCGCAGCACCGCCTGGCCGTATTGCTGGATCTTGCGCTCGCCCATGCCGCTGATGCGGTCGAGGTCTTCGGTGCGCACGGGGCGGCGGCGGGCGATGTGCTCCAGGGTTTGGTCGTGGAAGATGACATAGGGCGGCACGCCTTGTTTGTCGGCGAGTTCCCGGCGCATGGTGCGCAGGGCCTCGAACAGGGGCTCGTCCTGGGGGCGCATGCCGGAGCGAACGCGTTCGCCGCGGCCCTTGCGGTCTTTGGGCGGGCGTTCGAGGGCGCGCAGGTGCAGGGTCTCTTCGCCGCGCAGTAGCGGGCGGCAGCGGTCGGTGAGGCGCAGCGAGCCGTGGCCCTCGGGGTCGATGTCGAGGAAGCCGCGGGCCATGAGCTGGCGAAACAGGGCCTTCCAGTCGTTGTCGGCTAGTTCGGTCCCGATGCCGTAGGTGCTGAGGCGATCGTGGCCGAAGCGTCGGATGCGTTCGTTGTCTTTCCCGAGCAGCACGTCTGTGATATAGCCCACGCCAAAGCGCTG
Source organism: Gammaproteobacteria bacterium (assembly GCA_011389885.1). Lineage (GTDB taxonomy): Bacteria > Pseudomonadota > Gammaproteobacteria > Chromatiales > Chromatiaceae > JABBTK01. The sequence goes on from JAABTK010000045.1 coordinate 15,530, forward strand.
GCCGGTGCGATACACGCAGGACAGGGCCTTTTGCGCCGCCACGGTGGCGTCCCAGGTCTTGGGCGGCTGCAGGCAGTTGTCGCAGTTGCCGCAGGGCTTGGGACTGGGTTCGCCGAAGTAGGCGAGCAGGGTCTGGCGGCGGCAGGAGGTGAGTTCGCAGAGGCCGAGCATGGACTCCAGCTTGTGCTGGATTACCCTTTTATAGTGTTCCGGCGCGTCGCTGTCCTGGTTCATCTTGCGCAGGGTGATCACGTCCTGCAGGCCGTAGGCCATCCAGGCGTTGGCGGGCAGGCCGTCGCGCCCGGCGCGGCCGGTCTCCTGGTAGTAGGATTCAATGCTCTTGGGCAGGTTCAAATGGGCCACGAAGCGCACGTCGGGCTTGTCGATGCCCATGCCGAAGGCGATGGTGGCGACGATGATCAGCCCTTCTTCGCGCAGGAAGCGTTCCTGGTGGCGCTGACGGGTCTGTGCCGGCAGTCTGGCGTGGTAGGCGAGGGCGGTGCGGCCCTTGCCGCAGAGCCATGCGGCCACGTCTTCGGTCTTCTTGCGCGACAGGCAGTAGATGATGCCGGCGTCGTCGGGGTGTTCGCGCTCCAGGAAGCGCCACAGTGCGCTGCGGCCGCTGCCGCCCTCGGCGATTTGATAGCGGATGTTGGGGCGGTCGAAGCTGTTGATGAAGACGCCGGCCTGGTGCAGGTCCAGTTGCTGGATAATCTCGCCGCGGGTGCGCTCGTCGGCGGTGGCGGTGAGGGCGATGCGGGGGACCTGGGGGAAGCGCTGGTGGAGCGTGGTGAGCTGTTGGTATTCCTTGCGGAAGTCGTGGCCCCATTGGGACACGCAGTGGGCCTCGTCGATGGCGAACAGGGCCAGGGGGCTGCGCTCCAGCAGGACCAGGCAGCGCTCGGTGAGCAGGCGCTCGGGGGCTACATATAAAAGGTCGAGTTCGCCGCGCAGCAGGGCCTGTTCGACCTCGTTCTGGCGGCGGTAGTCGAGGGTGGAGTTTAGAAAGGCGGCGCGGATGCCGAGCTGGCGCAGGGCGTCCACCTGGTCTTGCATTAAGGCGATCAGCGGCGAGACCACGATGCCCGTGCCGGCGCGGGCCAGGGCCGGGATTTGGTAGCACAGGGACTTGCCGCCGCCGGTGGGCATTAGCACCAGGGCGTCGCCGCCATCGACTAGGCGCTCGATCACCTGGCCTTGGTTGTGGCGGAAGTCGTCGTAACCGAAGGTGCGGCGGAGGATGGCGCGGGCGCGGTCCAGGCTGGTTGCGGTTTCCATGGCGGCTTATTGTAAGGGATTCAAAGGCGCGGGCGCTATGCCTTGACCGGTGGCGGATACCGCAAGGCGGGCGCAGGCGGCGCCGCGGGCGTAAAGGGGGTTTGGGTTTTTATGGCCCGAGGGGCGGTTGGTCTTTTCGGCCCATGGATCACCAGCGGGTCGGCAGGCGGAAGGCCTGAATGGCCGGGTCCAGGGTGGTCAGCGGGAGGCCTTCCAGCTCGCTTTGGGCCGCCGGCATGCGGTCGAAGGGGGCGCGGCGGGCCGGGTCGTAACCGCCGGCGGACAGGCCGTGCAGGTGGCTGACGGGCCGGTGAGAGAAGCCGTCGGCGGCCGCCGGCTCGGTGAATCGGGCGGCGGCGTCGGGGGCCTGATCTTGTTTGCCGAGGCGCTGTTTGGCGGCGATCTCCCGGGCGCTGGCGGCGCTCACGAAGATTGGGTGGGTCGCGTCCGTGATCGGTCTCCGCGCCGTCGCGGCGAGCCGAGCGTGGTCGGTGAACCGCCAACGCAGCGCATAGGGCTTGCCGGCCTTGCCCGGGGTGATCTCCCGCCCCGCAGGGGCCTGTTGCAGGAGGCGGGAGAAATGCGTCTTGGCCGGTTGTAGGTTCACGATTCGCGTCATGCTGTCGGTTTCTGCGCTGGACTCAGTGTGTGGAGTTAGTTTATGGTCCGGGCTCGATTCGATGCAAGTGGAACCGGGCCGGCCCCTGGTCCGTATTTTTGGAGAATCCATGCTCGGCATCCTCGGCGGGACCTTCGATCCGATTCACTATGGGCATCTGCGCCCCGCGCTGGAGGTGTGCGAGGCCTTGGGTTTGGAGCAACTGCGTTTGACCCCGTTGAAAGATCCGCCGCACCGGGGCGCGCCGCATTGCACGCCCGAGCAGCGCCTGGCCCTGGTGCAGGCTGCGGCGGCGGCGGAGCCGCGCTTCGTGGTCGATGACCGAGAGTTGCGGCGCGCGGGCAAGTCCTACACCTTATTAACCCTGGAGTCGTTGCGCGCAGAGCTGGGTCCGGACACCCCGATCTGCGTCCTGTTGGGGGCCGACGCCTTTGCCGAGTTCGACACCTGGCATCGGCCCGAGGCCGTGCTGCGGCAGGCCCATGTCGTGGTGATGACGCGCCCCGGCGCCGCACCGCCGCCGCTGCACCCGGACCGCTATGTGACCGAGCCGGCCGCGCTCGGACGGCGGGCGGGGGGCTGCATCTGGTTTCACGACGTGACGCCGCTGGACATCTCGGCCACCGCCATCCGCCGGGGGCTGCGTGCGGGGCGCTCGCCGCGCTTCTTGCTGCCCGAGCCGGTGCTCGATTTGATTCGGCAACAAGGGCTGTATCCGGCTTGAGGCGCCGCCGCGATCGGCGCCAGGGGGAAACCAAAACGCGACCTAGGGTATTTCCGGGTGTTTTGGTGGATAAAATTTTATTGGATTATCTTTTGACCTTATATGCTGTTTTCCTTATAATCCGCTCTCGCGGTTGGGGAGAAAGCGTGAAACGCTTAGCATTTTGCTCCGACGACGATCTGAATTTGGTGGTAAGATGTCTGTCTTGATCGCACAGCTCGTCCTGGTGCTCGCCGTATCGACGGCGCTGTTCTTGCAGGATTCGAGCATGGGAATCGCCGCCCTGTACGGGGGCGGCATCGCTATCGGCAACACGCTGTTGCTGCTGCGCCGCGTGCGGCGCGCAAACACGGAGCTGGCCAAGGATCCGAACGAGGATGTGCGGCTGCTCTTCGCAGGCGCGGTCGAACGTTTCGTGTTCACCCTCGGGGCCATGGCGGCCGGCATGGGTTGGATTCGTCTCGATCCCATGGCGTTGTTGATCGGATTCGCGGTGGCTTATTTAGGCCACCCTTTCAGTCGCTTCGTACCTACGGTCGGCTCGGCATCGAGCGGCCCGGACGAAAAAAGCTAATTACAGTCGAGAAACCAGGGGCTTAATGTGAGCCAGGCAGAGCACGCTTCTCTTCCGGAAACGCCGGTTGCATACATTCAGCATCATCTGCACAACCTGTCCGTCGGGGACGCCGGGTTTTGGATGCTGAACCTGGATACCCTGTTCTTTTCCTGGGTGCTGGCCGGCCTGATGATGTACGTGGCCTACAAGCTGGGCAAGAACCTGAGCATGGACAGCCCTTCGGGGATGCAGAACGCCATTGAAGCGATCTACGAATTCGTGGACGGCCAGGTGAACGACATCTTCCCCGGCCGCAACCCGCTGATTGCGCCGCTGGCCTTCACCATCTTCATTTGGATCTTCCTGATGAACGCCATGGACTTGATCCCCGTGGACCTCCTGCCCATGGTGGCGGGGTGGCTCGGCATCGAATACCTCAAGGTGGTGCCCACCACCGACCTCAGCACCACTTTCGGCCTCGCGCTGTCCGTGTTTGCGCTGATCGTCTACTACAACATCAAGATTAAGGGGCCCATGGGCTACCTGAAGATGTTCCTGTTCCACCCCTTCGGCAAGTACGCGATTCCGCTCAACATCGCGATGACCGCGATCGAAGAAATCGCCAAGCCGGTCAGCCTCGCCCTGCGTCTGTTCGGCAACATGTTCGCTGGCGAACTGCTGTTTCTGCTGCTCGCGTTGCTCACCGCCTTCGCCGGCATGTTGTGGCTGACCCTGCCGACCCAAGTGGTGTTGGCCAGCATGTGGGCGATTTTCCACATCCTGGTGATCACCCTGCAGGCCTTCATCTTCATGCTCCTCACCATCGTCTACCTGGGCATGGCCCATACCGGTGATGAAGAGCACTGAGGCGTTCCCTTCTTATCGTTTTCAAACCCTAGCTTCAAGCGATCTTTAAGGAGATATCCGATGACCGAAATGCTCGCACTGATCTACGCCATGACTGCTATTGGCGTAGGCATCATTCTGGCCGCCGCAGGCCTAGGCTCCGCGTTGGGTTGGGGCATGATCTGCTCCAAGTACATCGAGGGCATAGCCCGCCAGCCGGAGATGCGTCCCCAGCTGATGGGGCAAATGCTGTTCACCGGCGGCCTGATGGAGGCCTTCCCGATGATCGTGCTCGGCATCTCCATGTGGTTTAGCTTCGCCAACCCCTTCGTGGGGGCCTTCCAGGGCGCAGTGGCCGGCTAATCGAGCCTCTCGGAGCGCCTGGGTAACGGTTCAAAGATAGCCGTGGCAAGCGTACATCGGGGCGGATCTGCATACCCCGACGCAGGCAGCCGCAGCCATGCCCTATATTCTTGAACCGTTGCCTAAGGGCCGCCCTCCCTTTTCCGCGGATAAAGGAGCCACCACGTGAATTTTACCGCCACACTGATCGCGCAGATCATCACCTTCGGGGTGCTGGTTTGGTTCGTTCAGCGTTTCCTCTGGGGTCCGATGACCGCCCTGTTGGATGAACGCAAAAAACGAATCAGCGACGGCCTCGCTGCTGCCGATCGCGGACGCCATGAGCAGGAACTCGCCGAGCAGCGCGCCAAGGATTTCCTCAAGGAGGCCAAGGTCCAAGCCGCCGAAATCGTCGGCCAGGCCCAAAAGCGGGCCACCGAAATCGTCGAAGAGGCCAAGGGCGATGCGCGCACCGAAGGCGACCGCCTGATCGCCGCGGCCCAGGCCGAGATTGAGCGCGAAAGCAACCAAGCGCGTGAGAAACTGCGTGAGCAGGTCGGCACGCTGGCCTTGAGTGGCGCGGAGAAGATCTTGCAACGCGAGATCAACGCCGATGTCCACAAAGAGATTGTTCAATCCCTCGCGGAGCAGCTGTAAGGCAATACTATGGCCGCAGAACTGACCACCATCGCCCGCCCTTACGCCGAGGCCGTGTTCGCCCGCGCGCAAGAGACCGACAACCTCGGCCCCTGGTCCGAGATGCTGGAGCTGCTTGCCGCAGTGACCCGGGATCCTCGCATCGCCGGCCTGCTCGGCAGCCCGCAATTCGGCCGCGACAAGTTCGAAGAGCTGTTGGTCGAGATCGGGGGCGAGCGGCTGAACGACGACGGCAAGAACCTGGTCCGGCTATTGGTTCGCAACCGCCGCATCGGCGTGCTGCCCGAGATTGCCGCGCTCTACGAGGATCTCAAGAACGAGGATCAAGGCGTGATCGAGGTCCATGTGACGTCGGCCTACGCACTGCGCGATCCGCAGAAAAAACAACTGGCGGAAGCACTGAAAGGCCGGCTCGGCAAAGAGGTGGAGCTAACGGTTGAAAAGGATCCCGATCTGATCGGCGGTCTACGCATTCGCGCTGGTGATATGGTGATCGACGGCTCGCTCAAGGGCAAATTGCAGCAACTCGCCGGCGAATTCGGAATCTGATACGGGAAGCCATCATGCAACTCAATCCATCTGAAATCAGTGAGCTGATTAAAAACAAGATCGAAAACCTCGATCTCGCCACCGAAGCCCACGACGAGGGCACTATCGTCAGTTTGACCGACGGTATCGTGCGCATCCACGGTCTGGCCGACGTGATGTCCTACGAGATGCTGGAATTCCCCGGCAACACCTACGGTCTGGCCCTCAACCTGGAGCGCGACTCGGTGGGCGCCGTGGTGCTGGGCGACTACAAGCACCTGACCGAAGGCGACCCGGTGAAATGCACCGGGCGCGTGCTGGAGGTTCCGGTGGGCGAAGGCCTGCTGGGGCGGGTGGTCAATTCGCTGGGCGAACCGCTGGACGGCAAGGGGCCGATTGATGCGGCAGGCAGTTCGCCAATCGAAAAGGTGGCCCCCGGCGTGATCTCCCGAAAGTCGGTGGATCAACCAGTGCAGACCGGACTCAAGGCCATTGACGCCATGGTGCCGGTGGGCCGCGGCCAGCGTGAGCTAATTATCGGCGACCGCCAGACCGGCAAGAGCGCCATCGCGATCGACGCCATCATCAACCAAAAGGGCGCCGGGGTTAAGTGCATCTATGTGGCGGTGGGGCAGAAGAACTCCTCCATCGCCGGCGTGGTGCGCAAGCTCGAAGAACACGGGGCCATGGACCACACCATCGTGGTGGCCGCAGGGGCGGCGGAGTCGGCGGCCCTGCAGTTCATCGCGCCGTACTCCGGCTGCACCATGGGCGAATACTTCCGCGACAAGGGCGAAGACGCGCTGATCATCTACGACGACCTGACCAAGCAGGCCTGGGCCTATCGTCAGGTGTCCCTGCTGCTGCGTCGGCCGCCGGGACGCGAGGCCTATCCGGGTGATGTGTTCTATCTCCACTCCCGCCTGCTGGAACGCGCCGCGCGCATCAACGAGGCCGAGGTGGAGAAGCGGACCGAAGGCCGGGTCAAGGGCCGAACCGGCTCCCTGACCGCGCTGCCGATCATCGAGACCCAGGCCGGCGACGTATCGGCCTTCGTGCCCACCAACGTGATTTCGATCACCGATGGTCAGATCTTCCTGGAGTCCGACCTGTTTAACGCCGGCATCCGACCGGCGATTAACGCCGGGCTTTCGGTGTCGCGCGTGGGCGGCGCCGCACAGACCAAGATCATCAAAAAGCTCGGCGGCGGCGTGCGTTTGGCGCTGGCCCAGTTTCGTGAGCTGGCGGCGTTCTCTCAGTTCGCCTCCGACCTCGACGAGACCACCCGCAAGCAGTTGGAGCGCGGCGAGCGCGTGACCGACCTGATGAAGCAGCGCCAGTATTCGCCGCTCAGCATCGCCGAAATGGCGGTGTCGCTGTTCGCCGCCAACGAAGGCTATCTGGATGACCTGGAAGTCAAGAAGGTGGTGGACTTCGAGGACGCCCTGCACGACTACATGCGTTCCAGCCACAAGGCGTTGATGGAGCAAATTAACGAAAACGGCGACTACAACGGCGAGATCGAGACCGCCTTGCACGAGGCGATCAAGGGCTTCAAGGCCAATCACGCCTGGTGAGTTCTAAACGGTCCGGTAACTTCGACGAATAAAGGTCACTCATGGCAGGCGCAAAAGAGATTCGCACGCAGATCGGCAGCATCAAGAACACGCAGAAGATCACCTCTGCGATGGAAATGGTGGCCGCCAGCAAGATGCGACGGGCCCAAGAGCGTATGCAGGCCTCGCGGCCGTATGCCGAAAAGATGCGCAATGTGATCAACCACCTGGCGCACGCCCAGCCCGAATACCGGCACAGCTTCATGACCCAGGAGAGGGCAGTGAAGCGGGTGGGCTACATCGTGGTGTCCTCGGACCGCGGCCTTTGCGGCGGTTTGAACTCCAACCTGTTTCGGCTGCTGGTGCGCCAGATGCGGGAACAGACGGAGCAAGGCATCGAGCTGGAGTTCTGCACCATCGGCAGCAAGGGCCTGGGGTTCTTCAAACGCTTTGGCGGGCGGGTGCGCGCCCAGGTGTCGCATCTCGGCGACACCCCGCATGTGAACGACCTGATCGGCACCGTGAAGGTGATGCTGGATGCGTTCGAGGCGGGGGAGCTGGATCGCATCTACGTCGCCTACAACGACTTCATCAATACCATGACCCAACGGCCGACGGTGGATCAACTCGTGCCGCTGGCGGTGGAGGAAAAGGACCAAGCGCTGCAGCACCACTGGGACTACCTCTACGAGCCCGACTCCAAGACGGTGCTGGACCAGTTACTGGCCCGCTACATCGAGTCCTTGGTGTATCAAGCCGTGGTGGAAAACGGGGCCTGCGAGCAGGCGGCGCGCATGGTGGCCATGAAGTCGGCTTCGGACAACGCCGGCGACCTGATCGACGAATTGCAACTGGTCTACAACAAGGCGCGCCAGGCGGCCATCACCCAGGAAATCTCCGAGATCGTGGGCGGCGCCGCGGCCTTGGGCGGCTGATCGGGGCGCACGGCAGCGGCCGTGAACGAACTTAGTCTTTCAATCGAGTAACTGCCTTCGGGTAGAACGAGGATTCTGCAATGTCGGGAAAAGTGGTGGAAATCATCGGGGCCGTGGTGGACGTGCAGTTCCCCAAGGGGGAAATGCCCAAGATCTATGACGCCCTCCACATCGAAGAGGCCGATCTCACCCTCGAAGTCCAGCAGCAGTTGGGCGACGGCGTGGTGCGCACCATCGCCATGGGCTCGACCGACGGCCTGAAACGCAATGTCGAGGCGATCAACAGCGGCAGCCCCATCTCCGTACCCGTGGGCCAAAAGACCCTGGGGCGGATTATGGACGTGCTGGGCCGGCCGGTGGACGAAAAGGGCGACGTGGGCGCCGAAGAGAGCTGGCCCATCCACCGCATGGCGCCGTCCTTCGAGGATCAGGCCTCCTCCACCGAGATCCTGGAAACGGGCATTAAGGTGATCGACCTCATCATGCCCATCCAAAAGGGCGGCAAGGTGGGCCTGTTCGGCGGCGCCGGCGTGGGCAAGACCGTGACCCTGATGGAGCTGATTCGCAACATCGCGGTGGAACACTCGGGTTTCTCGGTGTTCGCCGGCGTGGGCGAGCGCACCCGCGAGGGCAACGACTTCTACCACGAAATGCAGGAAGGCAATGTGCTCGACAAGGTCGCGCTGGTCTACGGCCAGATGAACGAGCCCCCCGGCAACCGCCTGCGGGTGGGCCTGACCGGCCTCACCATGGCGGAATTCTTCCGCGAGGAAGGCCGCGACGTGCTGCTGTTCGTGGACAATATCTACCGTTACACCCTGGCCGGCACCGAGGTCTCCGCGCTGCTCGGGCGCATGCCCTCCGCGGTGGGCTACCAGCCGACCCTGGCCGAGGAAATGGGCGTGCTGCAGGAACGCATCACCTCCACCAAGACCGGCTCCATCACCTCCTTCCAGGCCGTATATGTGCCGGCGGACGACCTCACCGACCCGTCGCCCGCCACCACCTTCGCCCACTTGGACGCCACCCTGGTGTTGTCGCGGCAAGTGGCCGAGTTGGGCATCTACCCGGCGGTCGATCCGCTGGACTCCACCTCGCGCATCCTCGACCCCAACATCATCGGTCAGGAGCACTACGAGACCGCCCGCGAGGTGCAGGGCACGCTGCAACGCTACAAAGAACTCAAGGACATTATCGCCATCCTGGGCATGGATGAACTCTCGGATGAGGATAAGCTCATCGTGCAGCGCGCGCGCAAGATTCAACGCTTCCTGTCGCAGCCCTTCTTTGTGGCCGAGGTGTTCACCGGCGCGTCCGGCAAGTACGTCTCGTTAAAGGACACCATCGCCGGCTTTAGGGCGATCGTAAGCGGCGAATATGACCACCTGCCGGAACAGGCCTTCTACATGGTGGGCACCATCGAAGAGGCGGCCGAAAAGGGCGCGACCTCCAACTAATCAACGGCCGGGAGAACGACCATGGCCATGACCATTCATGTGGACATCGTAAGCGCCGAGGGTGCGATTCACGCCGGAACCGCGGAGATGGTGTACGCACCGGCGGAGCTGGGCGAAGTGGGGATTGCGCCCCGTCACACCCCGCTGGTGACCCGGCTGAAGCCGGGCGAGGTGCGGGTGGACGAAGGCCAGGGCAAGGAGCAGCAGCACTTCTACGTCAACGGCGGCATTCTGGAAGTGCAGCCGCATTTGGTGACCATACTCGCGGACACCGCATTGCGCGCCTCGGACATCGACGAGGCCGCGGCGCTGGAGGCCAAGCAAAAGGCCGAAGAGGTGCTGGCCGGCAGGCAGGCCGACTTCGAGTACGCCAAGGCCCAGACCGAGTTGGCCGAGGCGGTGGCGCAACTGCGGGCGATCGAACGGCTGCGCAAGCTCAAGGGCGGGAAATAGCGGCGGTTTTGCAGCCTGAAACCGAAGCCAACGGCGGGCCACCAGTCCCGCCGTTTGCATTTGCGCCGCTTGCCGCGCCTGGCGGCGAGCCCCAATGCGGCGCAATCCGGGTATAAAACCCCCCGCCCATCGCCTTTGGTATTGATTCTTTCTCTGTTTGGCTCTATTTTTCCTACATGAACCTAGAAATCGTAAAACCGGGGAAGTTCATTTCCCTCACCTACACCATTTTCGACATGGACGGCAACCTGTTGGAGCAAAACGACATCCCGGTGAGCTACATCTATGGGGGTGAAAAGGCGCTGATCGGGCGCATGGATGACGCGGTGCAAGGTAAAACCATCGGCGACGAGGTGCAGGTGCTGGTGCCGCCGGAAGAGGGTTTCGGCGAGCATGACCCGGACCTCACCTTCACCGACGACATCGAAAACGTGCCGCCGCAGTTTCGCCATGTGGGCGCCGAGGTGCAGATGCAGAACGAATCCGGCGACCTGAAGACCTTCTTCGTCACCCATATCGACGGCGATCAACTCACGGTGGACGGCAATCACCCGATGGCCGGCAAGACCCTCAAGGTCAACGTAAAGATCCTCGAAGTTCGCGAACCCACCCAGGCCGACCTGAATCCGGAGGCCGGCAGCAACGCGATCAATTAGGCGGCCGGCTGGCGGCATCCCGGCCAGGATTACGCCGAAATTGGGGGCCTCGACAGGGCGCGGCAACCGGTCCATAAGAGGCATGCAACGGTTGCCGCAGCGCCGGGGCGGACCTGACGGGTTTAGATGGTCAGAATTCCCCGAATTTCGCCCTGGTTCCCCTGGGGCGCCTCGAAAGCGCCTCGCTTTGCTGTATAATCTCGCCATCTTTCGCGTCAAGGCGGCCTTGCATGTCCAACAATCTCGGCATCGTGATCCTGGCGGCCGGGCAGGGAACCCGAATGCGTTCCGCCCGCCCCAAGGTGCTTCATTCCCTCGCGGACAAACCCCTGCTGCGGCATGTGATCGATAGCGCACAGGCGTTGCGGCCGGCGGTGCTGAGCGTGGTCTATGGCCATGGCGGCGAAACCGTGCCCGCGGCCATCAATGACCCAACCATTCAGTGGGTGGAGCAGCGAGAGCAATTGGGCACCGGCCACGCGGTGGAGCAGGCGTTGCCGACGCTGCGGGGCCTGGATCGGGTGCTGGTGCTGTACGGCGATGTGCCGCTGATCTCCGCCCCCACCCTGGCCCGGCTCCTGGAGCAGGGGCGGGATAGCGCCTTGGCCCTGCTCACGGTCGCCTTGGCCGAGCCCTTCGGCTATGGGCGTATCGTGCGCGACGCCCGGGGGGCGATCCAACGCATCGTGGAGCAGAAGGACGCCACCGAGCAGGAGCTGGAGATCCGGGAGACCAATACCGGCATGCTGTGCGCGGATCGGGCCAGCCTGGAGCGTTGGATCGCGCGCTTGGATGCGGACAATGCCCAAGGCGAATACTACCTCACCGATATCGTAGAGCTCGCGGTGCAAGAGGGGACCCGGGTGCAAAGCGCCCAGCCCCGGTTCGCGGAAGAGGTGATGGGGGTCAACGACCGCCTGCAACTCGCCATGCTGGAGCGCCACTATCAACGCAGCCGAGCCGAAGACCTCATGCGGCAGGGGCTGACATTGCGCGACCCCTATCGCTTCGATCTCCGCGGCTCGCTCGAATTCGGACCGGATGCGGAGATCGATATCAATGTGCTGCTGGAGGGGCAGGTCTCTCTGGGCGAGGGGGCCTTCGTGGGCGCCAACAGCGTGGTCCGCAACAGCCGGATCGGTGCGGGCGTGCAGATCAAGGAGAACTGCGTGATCGAGGACGCGGTGATCGGCGAAGGCGCCGTGATCGGTCCCTTTGCGCGTATCCGCCCGGACACCGATCTCGCGGCCGGGGTGCATATCGGCAACTTCGTGGAGATCAAGAAATCCAGCGTCGGGCGCGGCAGCAAGATCAATCATTTGAGCTATGTGGGCGATAGCGAGGTGGGCCGCGGGGTGAACATCGGCGCCGGGACCATCACCTGCAACTACGACGGCGCCAACAAACACAAAACGGTGATCGGCGACGACGCCTTCATCGGCTCGGACACCCAGCTAGTGGCCCCGGTGACCGTGGGTCGCGGCGCCACCATCGGCGCCGGTTCCACCATCACCCGCGATACGCCGGACCGCCAGCTGACCCTGAGCCGCCCCAAGCAGCAGAGCCTGCCGGGCTGGAAACGGCCCGTAAAGACCCCCAAAGGCGGATAGACCATGTGCGGAATCGTCGGTGCAGTGGCCCAACGCGATGTCTCCCCGATCCTCTTGGAGGGGCTGCGGCGGTTGGAATATCGCGGTTACGACTCCGCCGGCATCGCCGTGCTGAACCCCCAAGACCGCCTGATGCGGGTGCGTGTCAAGGGCAAGGTCAAGGAGCTGGAGCAGGCCCTGATTGAAACCCCGATGGCCGGCGCCGTCGGCGTCGCCCACACCCGCTGGGCCACCCATGGCAAGCCCTCCGAGATCAATGCCCACCCGCACCTGTGCAACGACGGCTCGTTGGCGTTGGTGCATAACGGGATCATTGAAAACCACGAGCGCCTGCGCGCGTCGCAACAGGCCGCGGGCTATGCCTTTGCCTCGGATACCGATTCCGAGGTGGTGGTGTACGCAATCCACCAGCGCCTGCAACAGGGCGCGGGGCTTTTGGATGCCGTGCGCGCGGCCCTGACCGACCTCGACGGGGCCTATGCGCTCGGCGTAATCGACCGCTCCGCCCCGGATCGTTTGATCGCCGCCCGCCAGGGCAGCCCCTTGGTGATTGGCATCGGCATCGGCGAAAACTTTATCGCCTCCGACGTGTTCGCGCTGTTGCCGGTGACCCAACGCTTCATATTCCTCGAAGAGGGCGATGTCGCGGAGCTGACCCGCAATGGCGTCTCCATCTTCGACCGTAACGGCAAATCGGTGCAAAGGGCGATCAAAGAATCACGCCTAACAGCGGATGCATCGGACCGCGGCGAATACCGCCACTTCATGCAAAAGGAGATCTTCGAGCAGCCGCGCGCGGCGGCCGACACCCTGGAAGGGCGCCTGACCAACGACCGGGCGCCGGCCAACATCCTCGGGTTCGAGGCCGAAAAGTGGCTGGACGCCGTGGATGCGGTGCAAATCGTCGCCTGCGGCACCAGCTTCCATGCCGGCATGGTGGCCAAATACTGGCTCGAAGACCTCGCCGGCCTCCCTTGCCATGTGGAGGTGGCTAGCGAGTTCCGCTACCGGACGCATGTGGTGCCGCCCCGCGCCCTGTTCGTCACCATCTCCCAATCCGGTGAAACCGCCGACACCCTGGCCGCGCTGAAACTGGCCAAAGCGATCGGCTTCTCGCGCACCCTGGCGATTTGCAACGTGCCCGAAAGCTCCCTGGTGCGCGAATCGGACTTGGTGCTGCTGACCCACGCCGGCCCCGAGATCGGCGTCGCCTCCACCAAGGCCTTCACCACCCAACTGGCGGCCCTGCTGCTGCTGGTCGCGGTGCTGATGGGGCGGCGCTCGGACCTGCAAGACCAGGTTCGGGAACTGGTGCAACACCTGCGCACGCTGCCGGCGCTGCTGGACCAGGTGTTGCGCCTGGATCAAACCATTGCGGACTTGGCCCAACGCTTCAATGACAAGCAGCACGCCCTGTTCCTGGGCCGCGGCGAGCAATACCCGGTGGCCATGGAAGGCGCCCTAAAGCTTAAGGAAATCTCCTACATCCACGCCGAGGCCTATCCCGCCGGCGAACTTAAACACGGTCCGCTGGCCCTGATCGATGAAGAGATGCCGGTGATCGCCGTGGCGCCGGATAATCAGTTGCTGGAAAAGCTCAAGTCCAACCTTCAGGAGGTGCGCGCCCGCGGCGGCGAGCTGCTGGTGTTCGCCGACGCCCGAGTGGGCATGACCACCGAGCCCGGCGTCACCGTCATCCACCTCCCCGAAGTGCCCCATGTCCTGGCCCCGATCGCCTTCACCGTGCCGTTGCAACTGCTCGCCTATCATGTGGCGGTGCTGAAGGGCACGGATGTAGACCAGCCCCGTAACTTGGCCAAGTCTGTGACCGTGGAATAAAATAAAAACGCAGGGGACGCAGTCGCGTGCGCAATCCGCATGCCGCCTGCCGGCGTGTTCGTTTAACGGAAACAACGCCCTTGAGGGGCGCAGGGGATCGCAGAGGGCGCGGAGGAGGTTTTGCTTGCTTGTGTTGCGCTCTTCAGTGTGAGGACGCCTGTCCGGCGCTTATCCGCGCTACGCTCTTGGGTGGGGCCATTGTTGTGTTTTCGCTGCCCTGTATTGCGTGCCTTTAGCTTTCAATCGAAACGCCGCTCTGCGCCCGCTGCGGTTCTCCGCGAACCCTGCGTTCCGCAAGCGCCGGGGTTGTTTCCGATACTTAGGCGCAGCGGTACTCGGCGAGATGCATCGGGCTCGGCCTTGCGCGCTAGACTTTATATAACAATTTAAGCGGTCCCGGCGACTCGGTGGGAGGCGGGGTCGAATATTCGGTATTTTCGCACGGGTGAGGCAGGCATGGTCGTTAGATATTCTGAGGATTCCAAAAATGCGGCAAAGCAGGTTGCCGAAGAGCCGTCGGCGGATCGTCTGGAGGCCATGGGGGTGGATGAGATTCGGGCGCTGGTGCATGATCTGCATGTGCATAAGATCGAGCTGGAGATGCAGAATGAGGAGCTGCGGGATACCCAGGCCACCTTGGAGCGGGAAAAAGAGAGGTATGCGCTGTTGTATGATTGCGCGCCTTCCGGGTATTGCACGCTCACGGAATATGGGATTGTATTGCAATGCAATCAAAGCCTATGTCACCAGCTAAAGGTGGAGCCGCAGCGTTTATTGCGCTACCCGCTGGCGAAGTATTTGGACGATAGCGGTTTGCCGGCCTTTTATAATGCGCTCAAACGGCCCGAGGAACGGCTTTCGCTGCAACTGCGGTTTATCCGCGGGGATCGCGAGCCGATGTATGGGCTGCTCCAGTTGCAGCGAATGCAATCCGAAAGCGACGCGACGCCCGCGCCCTGGCTGGTGACGATTAGCGATGTGACGCGCAACCACCAACTGGACTTGGAACTGCGTCGGAGCGAGGGATTGCTGCGCCAAATGGCGGCCAATTTCCCTCAAAGTTATGTCATTACGATGGATCGCACGCTACGCATCGGCTTGGCCGAGGGCCAGGCGTTTGCGCAGCGGGGGCTGGACCCGGGACGCTATTTCGGCCTTGAGCTAGAGGAGTTGTTGGAAGATGTGGCGCATGAGCTGGAGGGCCGGGCGCAGGCGGTTTTCGAGGGCCGCAAGCAGGAATTCGAAGTGCGCAACGACGACGAAACCTTGTTTTGTCGTGCGATTCCGCTACGCGGGGACAAGGGACGGGTGGAGCAGTTGCTGTTGGTGGTGGAGGATATTTCCGAACGCAAGCGTAACGAATTAGAAAAGGATACCTTGGCGAGTATTGCGGCGCTATTTCTGCATTCATCGAGCCTGGGCGAAATCTTCCAGCAGATTGCAGAGATTTTGAGCCGAAATATGGGCTATCCCTGCGTGGCGCTGGAGCAGTTCGATTCGGCGCGGGACGAAATGGTCTATTTGGCCGCCTATGGCCTGCATGAGATCAAGCCCCCGCTGCGGGTGCCGACGGCCGAGACCCCGTCGGGTTCGGTGGCCAGAAACGCCCGGCCTTTGGTGGCGCGGCAGTGTTGCGAGCGGCCGGACGATCGCGCCGGGGTGTTGCGGCGTCATGGCATTCGGACCTTTGTCTGCGTGCCGATCCTGCTGGACGGCAAGGTCTTTGGAACCCTGTCGCTCGGCGACTGGATGACCCGCAAGGCGACGGGCTCGTTTTGCAGCATGCTGGAGGGCATTGCGGCGCAATTGGCGCAGGAGATTTCGCGCAATCGGTTGCAGAAGGCGATGCAGGAGAGCGAAAAGCGTTTTCGCTTATTGGCGAATTCGCTGCCGAATTTCGTTTGGACCGCCGAGCCGGATGGCCGTTGCGATTTCTTGAACGAGCAGTGGCTGGCCTATGCCGGAGCGGCGGAGGGGGCGCAGTTGGGGTTTAGGTGGATGCAACAGGTGCATCCGGACGACCGCGACGGGGTGGTCGAGCGCTGGAACGAAGCGGTGAGCGGCGGTGCGGCGTTTCATACCGAGTTGCGAATTCGTAGCCACGAGGGCAGTTATCGCTGGTTCGATGCGCGCGCGGTGCCGATCAAGAATGATCAGGGCAAGGTATTGAAGTGGTTCGGATCGCACAACGATATCGAGGGCCAGCGGCGGGCCGAAGAGGCCCTGCGGCGGGCGCAGAAAATGGAGGCCATCGGCGAGATTACCGGCGGCATCGCGCATGACTTCAATAACATCCTGGGGATCATCCTGGGGAATATCGATTCCCTGACCCTGCGTCCGGACCTCGACGAAGGGATGCGCAAGCATCTGGAGGCGATCGAGCGCTCGGCCGAGCGTGCGGCCTCGTTGACTCAGCAATTGCTCGGCTTTTCGCGGCGCCAGCCGGCGCGGATGACGGCGACCGATTTGGCGGCCTTGCTGCAGGGCATGCAGCAGTTGGTTGCGCGTTCGGTTACGCCGCAAATCGACGTGGTGTATCGATTGGACGCAGAGGCTTGGCCGACGGAGATCGATCCGGGGGATTTCGAGGATGCGCTGATCAATTTGGTGCTCAATTCGCGGGATGCCATGCCCGAGGGCGGACGGATCGAGATTCGGCTCGGCAATCGGGTGATCGACGAGCGGTTCTGCGAGGCGCACCCCGACGCGACCCTCGGGGATCATGTCGCGGTGACGGTGACGGATACCGGCAGGGGCATCCCTGCGGAGCAATTGGGGCGGATCTTTGAGCCCTTTTTCACCACCAAGGAAAAGGGTAAGGGCACGGGCCTGGGGCTGGCCATGGTGTACGGTTTTGTACAACGCTCCGGCGGCTATATTCGGGCGGAATCGGCGGCCGAGTCGGGCACCCGAATCGAGATATTGCTGCCGCGCACCGAACGCCCGCTGCCGGCGGTGGCGGAAGTCGTGAATGAGGGGCGGCGCGATGCGGCCCCGTCGGGCTCGGCGCATATCCTGGTGGTGGATGATGAGGAGGGATTGGTGGATTTGGCGCGCGAGGCGTTGCAGGGTTTGGGCTATCAGGTCTCCACCGCTTTTGATGGGCGCGCGGCCGTTGCGCGTTTGCAGGAAAACGACGCGATAGACCTGTTATTCACCGATGTGGTGATGCCAGGGATGAACGGCTATGAACTCCTGGAACGGGCCCGAGAGCTGCGGCCGAAGCTCAAGGTGCTGCTCACCTCCGGCTATGCGAGCACGGCCGCGAGCGAGGTGCTGTCGGAGGAAAATCGCAAGGGCCTGCGATTGCTGCCCAAGCCTTATACGCGTCAGGAGTTGGCGCAACAGGTGCAGCAGGTGTTGCTGGGCTAGTGCGGGGTCGCGCCTAGGTATCGGAACACTACCCCGGGCGCTTTCGGAACGCGAAGCACGCGGAGAACCGCAGCGAGGCGTTTCGATTGAAAGGATCAGCGCCGCACCCGACATCCGCCGCTTCAGCGGCGAATGCGCTTTGCTTGCCCACCCCCTGTATGACTGCGGGAGCGCATGCCCATCGCGTTCCTCGCGTCTGGTATAGGATGTGCCGAGGAACGAGGCGCATCGCTTCGGCCTTGTGATGCGCCTCGCGGCACTCGGCGCATCCTATGCGACTTTTTTACTCGAAAGCCGGGGCGCCGAAAATCGTGGAAATTGGCTGTTTTCGACAGCCTAGGCGGGTCCTCGCCCGCATGCCCGAACTCTCCCCGGCTTTGGGATCAAAAAAGGCGCTCCTCGCGTCTGGTATAGGATGTGCCGAGAGAAACGAGGCGCATCGCTTCGGCCTTGTGATGCGCCTCGCGGCACTCGGCGCATCCTATCCGACTTTTTACTCGAAAGCCGGGGCGCCGAAAATCGTGGAAATTGGTTGTTTTCGACAGCCTAGGGCTGTACTCCAAGCGGCTAGGCGAGGCTTCAGCGCCGGGCAGGCGCAAGCAAGCAAAAAACCTCCTCTGCGCCTTCTGCGTTCCTAGATGGCGTTGTTTCCGATGCCTGTGCGCGGCGGATACTAGGCCTCAACTGAACTACTCCGGCGGGTCGTGCCGCGGGTCTTTCGGCTTGGGGTCGTCCCAATTGCTGCTCTTGGAGTCTTTGCCGGCGAAGGCGAAGACGAGTACGCCGATCCCGAGCATTAGCAACAGGGATACGGCGATGAAGGGAGAGGCTTGCATCACGGACTCCGGGGTTGTGCGGACCGATCACTGTAACCAGGTGCTGATTTCCTGCAAGTCCTCGGTAGTCAGCAGGCCGGCGGCCTGCTTGAGCTGGAGCCGAGAAAGCATATAGCGGTAGCGCTCGCTGGCGTGATTGGAGCGCGCGGCATATAGATCGCGCTCGGCATTCAATACGTCCACCATGGTGCGGGTGCCGACCTCGAACCCCGCAGAAGTGGCCTCCAGGGCGCTGGAAGCGGACACGATGGTCGCTTGCAAGGCCTCCACGGCGCTGATGCTGGCTTGGACGGCGCGGTAGGCGTTGCGGGTTTGGCGGTCTACGGCGCGGCGCTGGCGATCCACATCCTCGGCGGCGGCTTGGTAGTTAAAGCGGGCCTGGCGGGTGGCCGCCTGCACGCCGCCGCCGGTGTATAGCGGCAGGTTGAGTTGCACGCCGACGCTGGCGCTATCGGAGTCGGCGTTCATGTCGCTGGTGGTGCGTCGGATCCCATAGGAGCCCACCAGGCTGACCTGCGGGGCGTCCGCGGCATCGTTGAGTTCGATGTTCTTCTTGGCTAGTTCCGCCGCTTGCAGGGCCGCCTTTAGTTGCAGGTTGTTTTGCTGCGCCATGGCGGCCCATTGCGCAATGTCCTGCGGCTCGGGCGGGGTGAGCGGGATCTGTTCTTGCAGCGGCGTCAGGGTCGCCACATCGCTTTGGATGATTTCGCGCAGCGCCTCCCAGGCGTTGTCGAGGGTGTTTTGGGCGCGAATCAGGTCGGCGCGGGATTGGTCGTAGGCGGCCTGGGCCTCATGCACCGAGGTGATGGCGATCAGGCCCACCTCGTAGCGTTGCTTGGCCTGTTCCAACTGGCGGCTGATGGCGGCGTTCTCGGCCTCGGCGAACTGCAGGTTGTCTTGCGCCGCGAGTACGTTGAAATACGCCTCGGACACCCGGTAGACCAGGCTTTGCGCGGCGTTTTGGTATTCGGCCTCGGCCTGCGCGATTTGGTTTTCGGCCTGCTCTAGGCGGATGTCGTAGTCCTTTCGGTACAGGGCCTGGGACAGATTCAGCGACAGATTGGCCTCGGTGGCGTCATCGCTGCCGCCGGGGTCGGCGTCGCTCCAGCTCTGATTGGCGGAGGCCGAGGTGGAGAGCGCCGGCAGCAGGTTGGCGCGGGCCAGGGGTTCGGACTCCAGGGCCGCGTTGCGGCTGGCGGATGCGGCGCGCAGCAGGGGGTCGTGGGTCTGGGCCAAGCGATAGACCTCCAGCAGGTCTTCGGCTTGTGCGGGGGCTGCGAGGAGCGCCGCTAAGGCGATCACGAGGCGGAGTTTTTTTGTCATGATCTTCTCGATGCTTATCCTGGCAAAAATAATGCGGCCATTATAGGCGATTACAAGGCCGGGCAGGGAGCGGCGTTTCCCCGACAGCTTCCGGCGGCGCGGGCGCGACGCTATTCGGGGGTTTTCATGGGCGGAACCAACAGCCCCGGATCGACGCGGGCGCTGCCGCAATTCATGCGCCAGTCCAAATGCGCCCCGGTGACGCGGCCGGTGGCCCCCACGGTGGCGATGGACTCGCCCTGGCGCACCCGCTGACCTTCCTCTACCAGGATTTCATCCAGGTGCAGAAAGGTGGAGGACAGTCGATGGCCGTGATCCAGGATCAGGGTGCCGCCGGAGAAGAACATATCGGGATGGGTCAGGGTCACGACGCCGTCGGCCGGGGCCTTCACCGGGGTGCCGGTGGGGGCCGCGATGTCGATGCCGTAGTGGGGCCGTCGCGGTTCGCCGTTGAGCACCCGCTGGCTGCCGTAGACGCCGGTGATGATGCCGGTTACGGGCCAGATCCATTCGGTGACGAAATCGGTGCGGGGGTCGTCGGCGGCGCGGGCGGCCTTGACTTGGCGGATGTCGTCGCGAATGCGCTTGAGATCCGCCTCGGATCGCGGCGTGACCTTGCTCGGCGGCAGGCCGTCGATGCGCTGGATGGCGTAGTCGCGGGGGGCGATTTCCAGGCTGCGCTGTTCCTGCGGGCCGTCGGCATGCGCGATGAGCAGTTGCGCCGAGGCGCCGTGGTCGCGACCGAAGCCGATTACAAAGTGGCCCTCGGGGGACACCCGCACGGCCTTCCCGTCGAGTTTCACCTGGGCGTCGGGTGCGGTTTTGCCGATCGCCACCCCGCCCTGGGAAAAGTCGGCGCGCAGGAATTCAAGGGCCTGCGCGGCGCTGCAAGCGGCGACGGCGAGCAGGGCGAGCATCAGGCGGTGCATTGGGCGGCGGAAGTGGGGCATGCTTGGAGACTCTCGGCTGGCGGTGGACGGGGGGGGGCTAGTTCGGCTCGGGCGGCGTCTCGGCGCGATTGAGGGCCGAGGTGAGGCCGCCCTGCAGCACATAGACATCGAACCCGCGGTTGGCCAGCACGAAGGCCGCGGCCTCGCTGCGCACGCCGGTGTCGCAGTACAGCACATACTTGCGACCCATGGGCAGCTTCTTGGCCTTCAGGCGAATCATGAACAACGGAATGTTCACCGCCCCGGGGATGCCGTTGTGTTGGAATTCCTGTTCGGTGCGCACGTCGATCTTCAAGGCCCCTTGCTTACGCACCAGCGCGCCGGCCTCGGCCAAGGTCACCCTGCGCACCAGCGGGGCCTTGAGCAATTGGACAAAATCGGCCTTCGATAGCCGCAACAACAGGCCGTCGGTCAGCATGGTCACGTCGGCGTTGCGCGGCTCTTCCGACACCAGGGCGTCTTCGCCGAAGCTGTCGAGTTCCTTTAATACCGCCAGTTTGACCGGACCCGCGTTGGTGGGGCGGGCGACCTCGCACTGGCCGCTCTGAATGATGTAAAAGTAATCCCCCGGGTCGCCGAAGCGGATCACCTGGTCCCCGGCGCTCACCTCCACCGGCTCGAAGCGCTCGAACAGCTTTTCGATGTTGTGCGACGGCAGACGCAGAAAGGTCTTGGTCTGCAACAGGGCCATGGTCCAGTCGGCATCCTGGGTCACCGCCGCCATCTCGAAGGCGTCGAAGTCTTGATCTTCGCTATTGGCGTCCGCCGACACCTCGCCCCAGGCCAGCAGGCGTTCCAGCATGGTGCCGTCGATGCGCAGGACCACCGCCCGCGGCGAGGCCACGCTGCCGGCGAGTTGGCGCGGCTTCAGATTGGCCAGCGGGTAGCGGGATTGATCGTCGGAGGAGAACAGCACCTGATGGCTGCGCTCGGCGTCCGAAAGGGAGATGGCGCCCGACTGGAGGTAGATGAAGTCGTTGTCTTCATCGCCGATCTGAAACACCGGCGCCCCGTAGCCGAGCGTCTGTACATGGGCGATCTGCGGCACTTGTTCCAAGCGGTCCTGGGGCAGGGAATCCAGCGGAACCAGGTTTTTTAGCCGATCAAGGTCGATACTCATTTGGGATGCGGGTGGTCTGTGGATTCTGGCCTGTCAAAAGGGCCAAGGGGCTGTGTGGAATCCGGTATTGTAACCGGTGCGGCGGCCGCCGAAAACGTTTCACTGCGAGTATGCGGACTCGCCAAAGGCTTGGCAAGCGGCTAATCCGGCCGGATAGGGGCGGCGCCGCTAGATTGTGTGAACCCGTTCTCAAAAACAATCCTTCCGGCTCGTGGCAATCGCATGATTATCTGCAAGAAATGTTAAAATCAGCTACACTAGTCTATCGTCGCCCCGGGTTGCTGGCTGGGGCGGTGTCTTCAGGCCCCAGCCCGGGGCCGTCCCGAGCGTGCTGGAGGCGAAGTCGGCGCTCGCGCACAGGGCGAAATTGGATAGAGATTAGGCGGGAATGAATACGAATCGGATCGCTTCACTGCTGGTATTGCTGATCGGGCTCGGCGCTCAGCCGACCCTGGCGGCGGGCTATATCGACGAAATGGCCGCCCTGCACGCCGAGGGACGCCCCATCGAGGCCTTCGCCATCGCCCGTGAACACCTGCAAGCCGGGCAGGGCACGCCGCGGTTCGACCTCTACCTGGGCCTGGCGGCGGTGGATGCCGGCTATTTGCGTTACGGCATTTCGGTCCTAGAGCGCTACCTGCTGGTGCGTCCGCAGGATCCCCGAGCCCGTTTCGTGCTGGCCCGCAGCCTCTATACCCTGGGCCTTTACGGTCGCTCACGGCGCGAATTTCAGACCCTGCTGAAGCGGGACGAGTCGCCGCAAATCGCGGATGCGGCCAAGCCCTACCTAGAGGGCCTAACCGATGGCGACGCGATGGAACCGCAAGCCGGGGGCTACGAAACCGCGCTGCATGTGAGCCGGAATCATACCTTGAACGTGGCTGGCTTCGAACCGTTGCTGTTTCCTGCGTTGACCGAAAAGACCCGCAGCCCGAACGCCTTGGCCGGCGACCGCACCCTCCCGGCGCAAGGCCCGTCATTCGGTCTGGCCGCGCGCGATCGGGAGGCCGTCTGGGAGGGGGCCGCGTTTCCGGTGGAGCGACGCAGCCTCACGGTGGCGGATCGAGAGGACCGGTATCGGCTGGAGTTGCGGCGCGAACGCCGCTTCGCAAGCCCCGACCTGAGCCATGAGTTGGTGTCCCTGGGCGGTTCCTGGCAACGCAGCGTGGGCGAGCGGGCCAGCGTCACCGGGTTTGCCCAATATGCCCGAGTCAGTTTCCTCGCAGACGCCCACGCGGACGCCGAGCAGAGCGCAGTGGGCCTCGGGCTGGCCCAATCCTTTGAAGGCCGTTGGCGGCCGGAGGTGTTCGGCGCGGTCTATCTTGGCGCCGAGGGTCCCGTGGCTTCGGCGTTGGAGGCGAATCCGGAGCGGGATCTTTACGGCCTGCGCCTCGGCGCCCAGGTGACCGTCGCCCCGGAACTCAGCTTGGATCTGGTCGGGCAGGTGCAACGCCGCGAATATCAGCCGATGGAGCCGTTAAAGATGGCCCCGCGCCGCGACGAATACCTCAATTTGGAGCTGGGGGCCACCTGGGGGTTCGAACCCGACTGGAGCCTGCGGGCCTCGGTCGGGTATAGCGAAAACGAATCCAACCTCGAACCCGAGGACCAATACGAAAGCACCAAGGCCGGGCTCTCCATTCGGTACCGGTACTAGCCAGCGTATTCGTACAGCGGCTCACAAGCCGCGGAAACCGCGCCATTTAAGAACGCAGACAGGGTGGACCTTCGTTGCCGATCTACTCGTGCTGAGAATGGCGAGGATGGGCAAAGGCGCTACCCCGTCATTGGCTTTGATCGCGATCTATCAGCGCCGTGCCCATCACAGGCGTCTCCTAATGGGCACGGCGCTGAAGGGTTGGCGGATCTTTGAGGGTCTGCGGGAGCGCCTTTGCCCATCGGGCCGCGAGGCGCATCACAAAGCCGAGGCGATGCGCCTCGTTTCTCTCGGCACATCCTATACCAGACGCGAGGAGCGCGTAGGGGGCGTTAGCCCCGCCTTCGGCGAAACCGAAAGCCGTGCGGAATCTCCCGAGCTCGGGGATTCCCCGCCCCTCGAAACCCAGGGCGGGGCGTAACGCACCAGTTCCCCGCTCGGATTGGCGGCCTTGATGCCATTAAATTGGCGCTGGAGCATGTGTTATGGGCCGGCTGAAGCGCGTAGGATGGGCAAAGGCGCTCCCCCGGTCATTTGTTTTGGTCGCGATCTATCAGCGCCGTGCCCATCACAGGCGTCTCCTAATGGGCACGGCG